>NZ_JBSGCE010000119.1:0-17146 GCF_053601695.1 Nonomuraea sp. NPDC004702 | reverse complement strand
TCTACCGGCGCCGCCGCGCCGCGGCCCGCCCCCGTCAGGGGCGGAGGCACGGGCGAGGGCACGGGCGGCGGGACGGGCGGGGGCACGGGGGGCGGGAGGCTGGACGTGCGCGGCCTGCTGCTGGCCGGCGCAGGCTCCGGCCTGCTGATGTACGGGCTGAACGAGGCCGCCGCCGGCCTGTCACCGCTCGCCTGGGCGGCGCTGCCCGCCGGAGCCGCCCTGGTATGGGCGCTGGCCAGGTCGGCGCGCCGCACCGAGCTGCCACTGCTGGACCTCGGGCTGCTGGCCGACCGCGGTTTCCTGCGCGGCGCGGCCACCGCCACGCTGTCGGCCGCCGGGCTGCTCGGCATGCTGTTCGCCTTCCCCCTGATGTACCAGGACGCGCTGGCGGCCACGGCCACCGACGCCGGTCTCGTCGTCTTCCCCGAGGCGCTGGGGCTCATGGCCGCCGGGTTCCTGGTGGACCGCGCCTGCGCCCGCTGGGGCGAGCGGCGGCTGGTGGCGGCCGGGCTGCTCGGCGGCGCGGCGCTGTTCGCGTTCCTCGCGCTGGCCGAGCCGGGCCCCTGGACGCTGCGGGCCGTCATGTTCGCCGTGGGCCTGGTGCTCGGGCAGGCCGTGACGGCGGTGCAGGTGTCGGCGTTCACGACGGTCGGGCCGCAGGTGATGGGCCGGGCCATGACCCTGTTCCAGTCGCTGCGCATGCTCGGCGGCGGGCTCGGCGTCGGCGTGTGCGCCGCGGCCGCGGCCCTGGCCGGGTACCGCGCCGCACTGCTCGCCGCCGCGGCGTTCCTGCTGGCCGCCTGCGGCACCGCGGCGCTGCTCCGGCCCGCCGCGGTCACCGCGCGGAAGGCCGAACCCACCGGCTGAGCACCAAGCCGGCGGCCGTCCGGGGCTACGGGGTGGGCGCCAGGTCGGCGACCGTGCGGGAGCCGCGCGACTACCGGATGAGCGCCAGGTCTGCGGTCGTGCGGGACGTCCGGGGTTACGGGGTGAGCGCCAGGTCGGCGGTTGTCAGTGCGAGCAGGACGGCCGCCTCCACCAGTGCGCGGTCGGCCGCCGGGGCCGCCGCCGCGGCCGCGAACCCCGGCTCGTGCGGCGCGGCCCCGCCCGCCCCGATGTCCAGCATGGGATGGACGGCCGGCACGACGTGCGACACGTTCCCCATGTCCGTCACCGCGAACGGCTCACGCTCCACCGGCGCCGGACGGCCCAGCGCGGCGGCGTTGGCCGCGTACAGACGGGCCAGCGCGGCGTCGTCGCGGAAGTCCAGGTAGTCGGGCTCCGGCCGGGTCAGCCGCAGCTCGCAGCCGGTCGCCGTCGCCGCGCCGCGGAAGCAGGACTCCACCCGCGCCCGCAGCCCCGCCAGGTCCCGCGCGGCGGCGGCCCTGATCTCGTAGGAGGCCGTGGACCTGGCCGGGATGACGTTGGGGGCCTCGCCCGCCGAGGTGACCACGCCGTGCACGCGCAGGTCGCGCGGGAGCTGCTGGCGCAGCAGGCCGATCGCCACCTGGGCCAGCGTCACCGCGTCGGCCGCGTTGCGGCCCTCGTGCGGGGCGAGGGTCGCGTGCGCGGCCCGTCCGGTGTACTCGGCGTCCAGGGTGCCGAGCGCGAACGAGCGGAACCGGACGGTCTCGAACGGCCCGGGATGCACCATCATGGCGGCGTCCACGCCGTCGAACACCCCCGCCTCCAGCAGCAGCGCCTTGCCGCCGCCGCGTTCCTCGGCCGGGGTGCCGACGACCTTCACGGTCAGCCCCAGCTCGTCGGCGAACGGGGCCAGCGCCAGGCCCGCGCCGGCCGAGGCGGCGGCGATCACGTTGTGGCCGCAGGCGTGGCCGAGGCGGGGCAGCGCGTCGTACTCGGCGCAGAAGGCCACGGTCAGCGGGCCGCTGCCGAGAGAGGCGGAGAAGGCCGTCGGCAGGCCGCCCGCGCCCGCCGTCACCGCGAACCCGCCCGCTTCGAGCAGGCCCGCGGTCCAGGCGGCCGCCCGGTGCTCCTCGAACGCGGTCTCGGGGTGGGCGTGGATCCGGTGGCTGAGCGCGACCAGCTCGGGGGCGTGGGCCTCGGCGCGGCGGCGGATCGCGTCCCTGACGTTCACAGCCAGCCCGCCGCGAGGTCGGTGAGGCCGTCGGCCAGGCCGCCGAGCCAGCAGGCCGGGTCGTGGCCGCCGTTGTACTCGGTGTAGCTCACCTCGTACCCCTGGGCGGCGAGGGCGCCGGCGAAGCGGCGGTTCTCCTCCAGCAGCATCCACTCCAGCCGGCCGGCCTCGACGTGGAAGCGCACCGGCAGCCTCGGGACGGCGGCGTACCGGCGGGTCAGCCGTTCCGGATCCTCGTCGGGCCACCAGTACGACCCCGACTGCGACAGGACGTTGCCGAACCGTCCGGGCGCGAGGAGCGCGGCGTAGGAGGCGGTCAGCCCGCCGAGGCTCTGCCCCGCGATCACGGTCAGCCCCGGGTCGCTGGTCGCCCGCCACGTGCGCTCCGCCCACGGCAGCAGGTCGTCGGCCAGGTAGCGGACGAACGGCTCGTGGCAGGCCAGCTCCCGCAGCCGGGCCGGCCGGTCCACCGAGTCGGGCATCAGCACGACGAGCGGCGGGAGGCGGCCCTCGTTCACCAGATTGTCCAGGGTGGGCGCGACGCGCCCGGCCCACACCTCGCCGTCCAGCAGCACCACGACGGGAAGGGGGCCGGCGGCCGGGCCGGGCGGCGTGTACACCCACACCCGCCGCCCGCCCGACCGCGCCTGGCCGACCCGGCCGCGCGGCACGCCCGGCCGGCGCTCCCGGTACGGCTGCGGCGGCGCCTGCGGCAGCTCCAGCAACGATGAGGGACGCCGGTCCGGCAGGCCGGGCACGGTGAGCGGGTTGCCCGGATCCGGCACGGCCGTGCGCATGACCTGGAGCCAGGAGTCCCGGTCGGTGCCCGGCAGCCGGTCGCAGGGCAGGATCTGGTACCCGGCCCGCAGGTCGGCGTCGAGCTCGTAGGTCAGATGGAGCAGGTCGCCGCCCGGACGGCGGGTCATGACATGTCTGCTGATGTCGCCCGCGTGCCGGTCGCGGTCGGTCATCGTGTTGATCAGCACGACCGCCTGCTCGTGGCGCGACCTGGGCCGCCAGAGGAACGTCACCTTGCACCGGCCGGGCGTGCCGGCGGGCTCGACGATCGGGGTGGTCACGGGTGTCATGTCACGGCCTCCGGTCCGACAGCAGGGTCCACAGCAGGAAGGGGCCGCCCAGGATGCTGGTCACGACGCCCACGGGGATCTCGGCGCCGTCGGCGGCCACGCGTCCGGCCGTGTCGGCGATCACGACCAGCGCCGCGCCGGTGAGCGGCGCGCCGACCAGGGGCAGCCGGGCCGGTCCTGCCAGCCGGGCGGCGACGACGGGCGCGGCCAGGGCCACGAACGCGACGGGCCCGGCCACGCCCGCCGCCAGCCCGGCCAGTACGACGGCGAGCGCCAGCAGGGCGATCCTGGTCCGGCCCGGATCGACGCCGAGCCCGGCGCTGACGTCCTCGTCGAAGCGCAGCACGGCCACCCGGCGGGCCAGCGCGAGCGCGGCCGGGACCAGTGCCGCCAGCCCGGCGGCCACGGGCAGGGCGACGGAGTAGCCGCGCCCGGCCAGGCTGCCCACGCTCCAGGAGTGCACGGCCGTGGCCGAGCCGAGCCCCTGCCAGGCCAGCAGCGACTGGGTGAGCGCGCCGGCCAGCGTGGTCAGCGCCAGCCCCGTCACGATGAACCGGTAACCCTGCCGGCCGACGCCGCCCGAGACGGCGAACACCGCCACGGCGGCGGCCAGCGCGCCCACGGGACCGATCCACCAGTGGGCGAACAGCGTGCCCGAGGCGGACACCATCCCGGCGACCATGATGGCGATGACCGCGCCCTGGTTGATGCCGAGCATGTCGGGGGTGGCCAGCCGGTTGCGGGCCAGCGCCTGGGTCAGGCAGCCGGACAGCCCGAGCGCCGCCCCGGCCACCAGCCCCGCCACCACCCGCGGCAGCCTGATCTCCTGGACGAGCAGCACGTGCCCGCCCTCGCCCGCGCCCGCCAGGGCACTCAGCGCCTGCCCGGCCGTCATGCCCGACTGCCCGGCCGCCACCGCCGCCACGACGGCCACCGCGGTGACCGCCAGCAACGCCGCCGCCGCCACGGAGGACCGTACGGGCACCAGCACCGACCAGCCCCGCCCCCGCACGACCCGCGCGTCGGAAGGCGAAGGCCCACCCGCCCGCGCGGCCCCGCGGGCGGCCCGCCGCCGCGGCGCGCGGGACGGGACCAGGTCACCGGGCCCGGCGGCCACCGCCCGCGACCGGGCCACCACGACCAGCACCGGCGCCCCCAGCACGGCGACCAGCAGCGCCACGGGCGCCTCGTACGGCCGCATGACCACCCGGGCCAGCACGTCGGCCCCCAGCAGCACCACCGCCCCGGCCAGCCCGGACAGCACGATCCGCGGCCCTGCCCGCCCCCCGCCCAGGGACCTGGACAGATATCCGGCCAGCAGGCCGAGGAAGCCGATCGGGCCGGCCACCGCGACCGCCGCGGCGCTGAGCAGCGTCACCGCCATCGTCACCCACAGCCGCGTGCGCCCCGGCCGGTGCCCGAGCGCGACGGCCAGGTCGTCGCCGAGCGCCAGCGCCGCCAGCGGCCGGGCCGCGACCGCCGCCATGACCAGCCCCGCCGCGACCGCCGGCGCGATCGCCAGCACCCGGTCCATGGGGATCCCGGCCAGCGAGCCGAGGATCCAGAACCGGTACTGGTCGAACGTGACCGGGTCGGCCACCAGCACGGCCGTGGTGATCCCGGTGAGCGTGGCCGACAGGGCGGTCCCGGCCAGCACCAGCTTCAGCGGCGAGAGCCGGGCCCCGATCGCGAGCACGACCCCGGTGGCGAGCAGCGCGCCGCCGAGCGCCCATCCCAGGTACGCGCCCCCGGTCTGCGCCCCGGCGGTGACGATCCCGGTCACCACGCCGAGGGCGGCGCCCGCGTTCACGCCGAGCAGCCCGGTCTCGGCCAGCGGGTTGCGGGTGACCGACTGCAGCAGCATGCCCGAGACCCCGAGCGCGGCGCCGACGACGAGGGCGGCCAGCGTCCGGGGCAGCCGCAGCGTGTCCACCACCATGCGCAGGTGGTCGTCCCCGCCGCCGCCGAGCAGGTGGTCGAGGACCTGCCCGGGGGCCACCCGGCCCGCGCCGGTGAGCATGGACGCCGCGCACAGGGCCAGCAGCGCGGCGGCGCCCAGTCCGAAGGCCCGGACTTGCGTAAACATAAGGTAAGGCTAACCTAAAAAAGGTAAGGCTTACCTCATTTCTTAGCTCGGGAGCTCGTATGGCCCCTCTCCGCAGGGTCGGCGGACTGCTCGTCGCCGCCGCCGCCGTCCTGACCGCCGTGGCGTGCGGCGCGTCCTCCGCACCCGCCGCGCCGGGCGCGTCCGCCGCCGCGGCGCCGGCCGTCCGAGAGGTCAAGGACGCCACCGGCACCCTGATCAAGGTCCCGGCCGAGCCCAAACGCGTGGTCACCCTCACCCAGGAGGACCTGGACGCCGTCCTGGCCCTCGGCGTGACCCCGGTGGGCATCACCAACGGCCAGGGCATCGACACGCCGCCGGCCTACCTGGCCGACAAGGTGAAGGGCATCCCGGTCGTGGGCAACCTGCTGCAGCCGGTCATCGACAAGGTCGTCGAGGCCCGGCCGGACCTCATCCTGGCCGGCGACCTCCAGGACCAGCAGGTGCTCGACCAGCTCCGCAAGGTCACCCCGGCCACCGTGGTCACGATGGCCCCCGCCGACGACTGGAAGCTGTCGTTCATGGGCGTCGGCAACGCGCTCAACAAGCTGGACGCGGCCAGGAAGGTCATGGCCGACTACGACGCCCGCGTCGCCGCGGCCAAGGCCAGGATCAGGCCGGCCGAGGTGAGCATCGTGCGCTGGAACCCGCAGGGCCCGAGCTGGATGGAGAAGCGGCAGTTCGCCGGTTTCGTCGCCACCGACCTGGGCCTGACCCGTCCCGCCGCCCAGGACAAGGACGGCACCGCCCACTCCATGCCGCTCAGCCTGGAGGCGCTGTCGGACATCGACGGCGAATGGCTGTTCGTCTCCACGCTGACCGCCGACGGCGAGAAGACGCTCGACGAGGTGCGGCGGACGCCCGCGTTCAAGGAGCTGAGAGCGGTGAAGGCGGGGCACGTCGTGCCGGTGAACGGCTCGGTCTGGAGCACCCGCGGCGCCCCGCTGGCCGCCGGCGTCGTCCTGGACGACCTGGTCAAGGCCCTGACCGCGGCCTGAACGAGCCAGGAAAGGGAATGTACCGGCCGCGGCGCGGGTTGGCGGGGGTGATCGTCCGCATCCGATGAGGAGAACCCATGAACGACCACCCCGACGCCCCGGCCGTCCGACAGCTCCGGCTGGTCGTCGAGGCGGAGGACTACGAGGCGGCGCTGACCTTCTACCGCGACGTGCTCGGCCTGCCCGAGGAGGCCGCCTACTCCTCCGGCGACGGCGCCCGCGTGGCCATCCTCGACGCGGGCCGGGCCACCCTGGAGATCGCGAACCCGGCCCAGAAGAAGATGATCGACGACGTCGAGGTGGGCCGGCAGGTGGCGCCCAAGCTCCGGGTCGCCTTCGAGGTGGACGACTCCCGTGCGACCACCGCCCGCCTGGTGTCGGCCGGCGCGGACGAGGTGGCCCCGCCCACGCTCACCCCCTGGCAGTCGCTCAACGCCCGCCTCGACGCGCCCGGCGGCCTGCACATCACCGTCTTCCAGGAGCTCGCCACCCCGGAGGAGCGCGAGCAGCTGGACGGCTTCGGCACCTCCTGACCGGCACGTCCCGGGCGGCGGCCCGTCGGGCGGCGGCTCATCCGGCGGTGGGGCGGGCGCGCACGTGCATGCGCTCGCCCTGCCGCCCGAACAGGGCGAGCACCTCCGTGGGCTCGGGGCCGGGATTGGCGAACGCGTGCGGCACGCGGGTGTCGAACTCGGCCACCTCGCCCGCCGTCAGCAGCACGTCGTGCTCGCCGAGCAGCAGGCGCAGCCGCCCGGACAGGACGTAGAGCCACTCGTAGCCCTCGTGGGCCCGCTGCTCGTACTCGCCGTGCGGCCAGCCCGGCGGGTAGATGTGCTTGTACGCCTGGATCCCGCCCGGACGCCGGCTCAGCGGGATGTACGTCATGCCGTGCCGCGACACCGGCCGCAGGTGCACCCGCGGATCGCCGGTCGGCGGCACGTCGATGAGCTCGTCCAGCGGCACCTGGTGGGCGCGCGCCAGCGACAGCAGCAGCTCCAGCGTGGGCCGGCGGCCGCCCGACTCCAGCCGCGACAGCGTGCTGACCGAGATGCCCGTGGCCTCGGCGAGCTGGGCCAGCGTCACGCCCCGCCGCTGCCGCAACGCCCGCAGCCGCGGCCCCACCGCCCGCAGGACCTCGTCGAGATCCGGTGTCTCGTCCATGCGGCCAGCTTGCCATTTCGGCAACGACATTTGTCAACCGCGTCGCGCGGGACGCACAGTGTGCCATCGGCACATCTCTGGAGGAACGCGATGGACGACAAGTACGACGTGGTGGTCGTCGGCGGCGGGGCCGCCGGGCTCAGCGGCGCCCTGACCCTGAGCCGGGCCCGCCGCCGGGTGCTGGTGATCGACGAGGGCCGGCCGCGCAACGCCCCGGCCGGCGGCGTGCACACCTACCTGGGCCGGGAGGGCACCCCGCCGCTCGACCTGCTGGCCGCCGGCCGCGCCGAGGTGACCGGGTACGGCGGCGAGCTCGTCACCGGCTCCGTAGTGGCGGCCGAACGCCTGGACGCCGGCGGTTTCCGCGTACGCCTGGCCGATGGGTCCGCGGTCGTGGCGGACCGGCTGCTGGTCACCACGGGCCTGGTGGACGAGCTGCCCGACCTGCCCGGCGTGGCCGAGCGATGGGGGCGGGAGGTGCTGCACTGCCCGTACTGCCACGGGTGGGAGGTGCGCGACCAGCCGATCGGCGTGCTGGCCGCCGGCTCGATCGCCGCCCACCAGGCGCTGCTGTGGCGGCAGTGGAGCGACGACGTGACGCTCTTCACGCACACTGCCCCGCCGCTCGGCGAGGAGGACCGGGCCAGGCTGGCCGCGCGCGGCGTCACCGTCGTCGAAGGGCGGGTCGCCGGCCTGTCGCCGGACTCCGGCCCGCTCACCGGCGTCACCCTGGAGAACGGCGACGTCGTCCCGTGCCGGGCCTTCGTGGTCGCCCCGCGTTTCACCGCCCGCTCGGCCCTGCTGGCCGGGCTCGGCGTCGAGACGGCCGAGCAGCTCATGAACGGGCACGTCATCGGCGTCCACGTGCCCGCCGACCCGGCCGGCGCGACCGGCGTCCCCGGCGTGTGGGTGGCCGGGAACGTGGCCAACCTGGGCGAGAACGTCATCGGCGCCGCCGCCGCGGGGGTCAGGGCTGCGGCGGCGATCAACGCCGACCTGATCGAGGAGGAGACCCGCCGCGCGGTGGCGGCCGTCGCGGGTGCGCCGGTCTCCGGCGAACAGTTCTGGGACGACCGCTACGGGCAGTCCGAACGGATCTGGAGCGGCAACCCCAACGCGCGCCTGGTCGAGGAGGTCGCGGACCTGGCACCCGGCACCGCGCTGGAACTGGGCTGCGGCGAGGGCGCCGACGCCGTGTGGCTGGCCCGCCGCGGCTGGCGGGTCACCGCCGCCGACATCTCCGGCGTGGCCCTGGCCCGCGCCGCCGCCCACGCCGCGGAGGCGGGCGTGGCCGAGCGCGTCGACTGGCAGCGCCACGACCTGGCCGAGTCCTTCCCCGAGGGCGAGTACGACCTGGTCACCGCGAGCTACCTGCACTCGCCCGCCGAGCTGTCGCGCGAGAAGGTCCTGCGCGCCGCCGCCGCGGCCGTCGCGCCCGGCGGTCAGCTCCTGGTGCTCGGGCACGCCGGCCCCCCGCCGTGGGAGCCCGAAGCCCGCGTCGAGCTGCCCACCCCGCAACAGGTGCTGGACGCTCTGGAGCTGGCCGAGGGGGAGTGGGAGGTGCTGCGGGCCGAGGAGTTCGAACGCGCCCAGACCGCCCCGGGCGGCGCGCCGGCCGTCCGCGTCGACAACGTGCTGAGGATCCGGCGGCGCGGCTGACCCGCGCGCTCAGCGGCGGCGCTCGCGCAGGGCGACGGCCACGTTGATCACGGTGAGGGCGACCAGCATGACGATCGCGGCGATCAGCCCGTCCGGCTGGCCCACCAGCGCGATCGTCCCGCCCACACCGAAGATCACCGAGAAGTAGGCCAGGCCCGCGGACATCCCCCGGTGGCCGCCGTCCTGAGGGGCGCGCTGGGCGAGCCGCTCCTCGACCTTCCGGTCGATCTCGTGGCCGACCCGCTCCAGGAACGAGTCCACCAGGGCCTGCTCGTAGTCGGGACCCAGCTCCCGGCGCGCGGCGACGGCGGCGCGCAGCTCGTCGTTCGGCAGTTCCGAGGCGCTCATACCCTCGGCTCTACGCCACCCCGGCCCCCTTGTCCAGACGCCGGGACGCGCTAGTCGAGGGCCGTCGTCAGCGGGCCGCGGGCGGCCTCCTCCAGCAGGGCGACGGTGGCGGTCAGGTCGGGGAAGGCGTCGATGAAGGCGTCGACCGGGTGCGGGGCGAAGTCGGCGGGCCGGCGCAGCCCGCTCTGCATGCAGGCGACGAACCGCAGGCCCGCGCCGGTGGCCGCCGCGGCGTCGGTGGGGGAGTCGCCCACGTAGAGGCACTCGTCGGGGGCCAGGCCGGTGGCGGCCAGCAGCTCGTCGAAGGCGCGCGGGTCGGGCTTGCCGAAGCGGGTGTTGCCGGCGTGGTAGACGGCCGCGATCCGGCCGTCGAGCGCGTGGCCCGGCGCCATCAGGTGCTCCATCTCGGCCTCGTCGCGCGAGGTCAGCAGCATGACCGCGCGCCCGGCCGCGTTGAGCTCGTCGATCGCGCGCAGGTTCTCCCCCGGGACGACGTCGACCAGCCCGGCCGCCACGTACTCGCGCAGCACGGCGTGGTGCAGGGGCAGGTAGGCGGCCAGGTCGAGGCCGGGCGAGCGCAGCGGCATGGCCTCGTGCAGCGACCGGCCCCAGGTCGCCACGTGCACCGCCCTGGACATGGGCCCGTGGCCGAGCCGCCCCAGGACCTCGTTCTCCAGCTCGAAGCACGCGGCCTCGGTGAGGCACAGGGTGTCGTCGACATCAACCACCACGGCACGGATCACAGGCCACACCATAACCGGTGGCCGCCTCAGGAGCCGACGGCGGCGGCGCGCAGCGCGCCCGCCAGGTCCGCGACCGGCCCGGGGACGGGGCCGGGGAGGCGGGCCAGCAGCAGCCGCCGCTGCTCGCGCGGCCCGCCCCGCACCGGCAGCACCCGTACGCCCTCCGGCACGGCCGGGCCCATCGACGCCGGCACCGTGGTCAGCCCGCAGCCGGCCGCCACCAGGGCGAGCTTGGCCAGCCAGTCGCGGACGACGAACACCGTCTCCGGCCGCTCGTCCAGGCCCGGCCACACGCCCAGGGTGGGGCTCTCGCCCGCCGGGGCGGCCGGGCTGGCGATCCAGGGACGGCCGTGCAGGTCGGCGACGTCCACGTACTCGCCCCGGGCCAGCGGGTGCCCGGCGGGGACGGCCACCCGCAGGCCGCGCTCGGTGAGGATCTCGATCTCCAGCGGCGGCGTCTCGGCGTCCGGGGCGCGGAACGGCGGGGCCGAGCTGAGCAGGGCCAGGTCCAGCGTGCCGGCCCGCAACGCGCGGACCAGGGCCGAGCTGCCGTCCTCCCGCCCGGTGACCGCGATGGACGGACGCGTGCGGCGCAGCTCGGCCAGCGCGCGGGGCACCAGCGCGGCCCCCGCCGCCGCGAACCAGCCGAACCGGACGGTCGCCGGCTCGCCGGGCAGCCCGGCCAGCTCCCTGGCCGCGGCGTCGACCTCGTCCACGACGGCCGCGGCGCGGCGGAGGACGAGCCGTCCGGCGGCGGTCAGGCGCACGCCGTCGTGCCGCCGCTCCAGCAGGCGGGCCCCGGCGGCGCGTTCGAGCGCGGCGATCTGCCGGGACACGGCGGACTGCGTGTAGCCGAGGGCGGTGGCCGCCGCGGTGAGCGTGCCCCGCTCGGCGACCTCCCGGAAGACCCGCAGGGCGGTGAGCGACGCGTCGGTGAAGGCCATGACGATCACGCATACCGGACTTGAGGAACTTTCGCTACCCGAATGCCTCCGCTCGCTCCTAACCTGACCGGTGCCGGGAGCGCGCACCGGCCCGCACAAGCACTTCTCGAAGGAGCGACAATGAGCACCACCCCGAAGGTCGCCCTGGTGACCGGCGCGACGCAGGGGCTCGGGCTGGCCCTCGTCGAAGGGCTGGCCCGCCGGATGACGCCGGACGACACCGTCTACCTCACCGGGCGCGACGCCGCCCGCGTGGCCGAGCCCGCGGCGGCGATGCCGGCGACCGGCGCCCGGGTCCGCGGCGAGCTGCTCGACGTGGCCGACCCGCGGGCCGCCGCCGAGCTCGCCGGCCTGCTGCGCGAGCGGCACGGCGGCGTGGACGTCGTCGCGGGCAACGCCGTCATGCGCGTCGGCCCGGACGACGACATGCGCGCCCTCATCGACGCCTACACCGAGGTGAACAACTTCGGCACCACCCGGCTCCTGCGCGCCTTCGCCCCGCTGGTCCGGGACGGCGGCAGGTTCCTGGTGGTCGGCAGCTCGCTGGGCACGCTGCACCACCTGGCCCCCGTCCTGCACGACCGCTTCGACGGGCTGACCAGCCTGGAGGAGGTGGACGCGCAGGTGGCCGCCTGGCGCGACGCGGTCAGGGACGGCAGCGCCCGCGCCCAGTCCTGGCCGGGCTTCGTCAACATCCCGTCCAAGGTCTGGCAGGTCGCCGCGGTGCGGGCGCTGGCCGGACAACGGCGGGAGGACGACGCCCGCCGCGGGATCCTGCTGGCCGCCGTCTGCCCCGGGATGATCAACACGCCGACGTCCGGCCTGTGGTGGGACGTCAGCGGCGCGCCTTCGCCGGAGCAGGCCGCCGTCCCGCTGCTCGACCTGGCCCTCGGCCCGGCGGACCCCGGCCACTACGGGGAACTCGTCCGGTTCGGACGGGTTCTCCCGTGGCGGCCGGAGGAGCGGCCGGAGCGGCGGGCGGCTAGTTGATCGTGACGATCGTCCCGGCGCCGTTGGGGTACTCGACGTAGCCGGTGTTGACGCGCTGCGTCGCGCCCGTCCAGGACGCGGTCAGCGTGACCGGCGTGCCGGCGGTCACCTTCGGGCGGGCCGGCGTCACGGTGAGCGCGCCGCGCGCGTGGCCCGCCTCCACGATGTCGGCCTGGGTGGTGAACGCCGTGGACGTCGTCCCCGGCAGGTCACCGAGGCTGAGCACGATCAGGGTGTGCCTGCCCGGCCGCGGGCGGGACAGCGCGGCGCGGTGGTCGCCGTCCGGGCTGGACAGCCATGTCTCGAACTCGCGGCCGCCGGGGCCCTCGTAGACGAGCAGGCCGCCCACCTGGGCCTCCGGGTTCACCGCCTTGATCCGGAAGGCGGCGGCCCTGGCGCCCTCGGGCACCGTGATCGGGATCTCGCGGCCCCACACCTCGTCCTGGCCGACCGTGCCGGGCGTCTCGGCCCCCGAGACCGGCCCGTACGGGGTGACCTGGAACTTCTTCAGCCCCGGCGTCACCTCGAAGGACAGGGAGCCGGCCGCGCCCGCGCCGCGCACCTCGGCGGGCGCCCTGGCGCTCAGCGGCGTGGCCACGATCGCGCTGCGCACGCTGATGCCCGCCCCGGTCCAGGTGAGCCGGCCGGTGGCGGTCTCGCCGGTGGCCTCGGGCAGCGTCTCCAGCGTGACGGTGAACTCCTTGGCCTGGCCGGCCTCCTTGAACACCAGCGTGGACGGCTTGACCTTCGCCCTGAACCCGGGCACCTCGATCGAGGCGTGGTAGACGCCCGGCGTGAGCGCCGTCACCCGGCGGGTGACCGTGCGCGAGCCGAACAGCTCGGCCACCGCGATCGTCGGGTAGTTCAGGTCGGAGGCGGCCAGCGGCGCGACGCCGGTGCCGGTGGCGACGCCGAGGCCCTCCAGGAACCCGTACCAGTCCTTCGGGCCGGCGTCGTAGACCAGGCCGGGGGTGAACATGCGGGACGGGTCCACGTGCCCGGCGCCCTGGGCGAAGACGTCCGGGGTCCTGGTGTCGTAGGCGGTGGTCATCATGGCCGACTTGATCGCCATCGGCGACATCTGGGGATGCCGGCCGAGGTAGAGGGCGGCCAGGCCGGCGATGTGCGGGGTGGCCATCGAGGTGCCGGAGTAGAAGTCGAAGTCCTTGCCGTCGTTGCCCGGCGGCGCCACGGCGGCCAGGATCGCCGCGCCGGGGGCGGTGACGTCCGGCTTCAGCAGGTCGCCCTTGGCGGACAGTGCGGGGCCGCGCGAGGAGAAGCTGGTCACCTCGGGGTAGGCCACGCCGTCGGAGGGGGCGGGGAGCAGGGTGGCCGTCGCGCCCGGCGTGGCCGCGTACGCCGCGATCCTCCCGGCGTCGGGCGCGTCCACGTGCACGGTCGGAACGGCGTGCAGGTCGGCGTCGGTGGACTGGGGGGTCGGGTTGCCCAGCACCATGCCCACGCCGCCGGCCCGCCTGACCTCGGCCGACTTCTCCACGCGGGCCGTCGTCCCGCGCGCGCAGTAGACGATCTTCCCGGCGGCCTTGGCCGGGTCGAGCGCGCCGGCCGCGCACACCTCGGCGTCGGCGTCGGCCGCCTGGCCCGCCTTCACCGACACGGCGGTCACCAGCGGCACGGGGCCGAGCGGCGCGACGACCGAGGTGCTGATGCCCCGGTAGGCGGCGCCGTCGCCGAGCCGGACCTCGCCCCGGCGGGGCGCGATCGTGCCGGCGGCGACGGTCGTCGTCCAGGGCGCGGTGTTGTCCAGCGTGGAGGCGTCGGGGCCGGAGTTGCCGCCGGCGGTGGCGACGAAGACGCCGGCCTGGGCGGCGGCCAGGAAGGCGAGCTGGATCGGGTCGTCGGCGGGCGATTCCGACATCGCGCTGCCGATCGAGTAGTTGATCACGTCCACGCCGTCGGCCACCGCCTGGTCGATGGCCGCGATCAGGTCGGAGCTGAAGCCGCCCGTCGTGCCGCCGTCCTTGCCCTGCCACAGCGCCTTGTAGACGGCGATCGCCGCGCCCGGCGCGACGCCGGAGACCGTGCCGAAGTCGATGCCGTTCGCGGCGGCCGGGACGCCGTGGTCGCCCGCCGCGGTCCCGGCGGTGTGCGAGCCGTGGCCCTGGGCGTCGCGCGGCGAGGCGAAGTCGTCGCGCTGCTGCGGCGGGGTCTGCCGCAGCCACTGCTCGCCGAAGTAGCGGGCGCTGATCAGCTTGCCGTTGCACAGGTCGGCGGTGAAGCGCTCGCCGGTCTGGCAGAGACCGGTGAACGTGGAGCCGTCGGCCTTTTGCATGACCGTGGCCCCGTCCTTGAGATAGGGGCGGTACGGGTCGGCGCCGGCGGGCGGCTCCGTGCCGAGGGCGGGGCCGGCGAAGGACGGGTTCTCCGGCCAGATGCCGGTGTCGACGACGCCGACGACCACGCCCTTGCCCGCCTTGCCCGTGCCGCCGAGGGCGGCCCACAGGCCGCGGTCGCCGGACAGGCGCAGGAAGTCGGTGGAGTTCCGGTCGTCCAGGGCCTTGTGCAGGACGTCCGGGGTGACCGAGAGCACGCCCCGGGTGGCGTGCAGGCGCAGGGCCTGGGCGGGGGTGAGGTCGGCGGTGAAGCTGTTGGAGGCGACCACGTGGTGGGCGGTGGCGGACGCGCCGACGCTGCGGGCCACCTCGTCCTGCCGGGTGGTCAGGCGGTCGCGGTAGCGCCTGGCGTGGGGGCTGGTGGTGTCCACCTTCCTGCCCTTGCCGCCCTTGGTGGGCGCGATGCCGGTGACGCCGCCGTCGTAGGTGGCCAGAGGCGACTCGGTCAGGGTGATGACGTAGGGGGAGGGGGCGGCGGGCGGGGCGGCTGCCAGTGTGGAGGCCACTGCGGGCCCGGCCACGGCCGGGACGGCGGCGGTGACCGCCAGCGCGGCGGCCAGTGCCAGTGCGCGGTGAACGCGGGTGTTGCGGGACATTGCTCCTCAAGGGGGACGAGCCTGGTCACCCGTCCGGGGAGGATCACCGGAGGGCCGCCTTGGAGTCAAGCGTCCAGTGGAGATCAGTGTCGAGATATAGTGCTGACATTTTCGGCCACGTGACCAAAAACGACATTTTCGGAAGGTGCTTTGTGGCGGACGGCTCTGTGCTCGGCGCGGTGGGCCTGTCGGACTTCGACGAGCGGCTCTACCGGCTGCTGCTGCGCGGACCCGGCCTGCGCACGGCCGAGGCCGCGGCCGCGCTGGAGACCGGCCCCGCCCGGGTGCGCGCCGGGCTGGCCCGCCTGGCCGACGCCGGGCTGCTGCGCCGCACCGGACCCGGCCGGTACGAGGCCGTGCCGCCGGAGGCGGCGATCGAGTGGCTGGTGGACCGCCGGCGCCTGGAGACCGAGGCGCGGCTCGCGGCGGTCCGGACGGTCGTGTCGGACTTCGCCCAGCTCTACCACTCCGGCCGGATGGGCTCCGGGCCCGCCGGCGTCGTGGAGGTGCTGGCCGGCGAGGAGGCCGTCAAGCGGGTGATCACCGAGTTGCAGCGGACGGTCGGCGTGGAACTGCTCGGCTTCGACCGCCCGCCCTACGTGGGCCGCCCCGACGACTCCCACGACACCAACGAGTCGGAGCTGGAGGGCACCCGGCAACTGCTGGCGCGCGGCGTGGACATCCGGGTGGTCTACTGCGCCGAGTCCCTGGACCGGCCCGGCCGCCTGGAGACGCTGATCCGGCTGGCCGAGGAGGGCGAGCGCTCCCGGTTCGTCGCGCACCTGCCGTTCAAGCTGCGCATCGCCGACCGCAGGATCGGCCTGTTCCCGCTGGTGGACGGCGTCTACGACAACATCGCCCTGCTGCACCCCTCGCGGCTGCTGGACGCCCTGGTCGAGCTGTTCGACGTCTACTGGGAGCGCGGCCGGCCGCTGGCCGGGCTGCCGCAGGCGGCGCAGGAACGCCCGGCGGAGGCGGACCTGCTCGTGCTGCGCCTGCTCAACGCCGGGCTCAAGGACGAGGCCATCGGCCGCCATCTCGGCGTCAGCCCCAGGACGGCCACCCGCAAGATCGCCGCCGTGGTGGAGAGCCTCGGCGTGACCAGCCGCTTCCAGGCGGGCGCGGAGGCGGCCGCCCGCGGCTGGCTCTGATTCCCTACCGCCTTCCATATCGCCGCACTTCGGTCGATCTTCGCTTACTGTGCATCTCGGGGGGTGCGCTGCGGGAGAATGTTCCTCGCCGCGCGCCGGTGCACGGCCAGCGGGGGAACAACGGGGGAACACGGAGGATGACGTCGAGGATGAGTGCTCAGACGCAGGAGCATCTCGGCCCTTACCGGGTGATCAGGAAGATCGGCGAGGGCGGCATGGGGGTCGCCCACCTCGGTCTCGACGGCGCGGGTCGCCAGGTCGCGATCAAGGTGCTGCATCCGCACGTCGCCGCCGACCTCAAGGCGCGCGACCGCCTGGTGCGCGAGGTGGAGACCATGCGCCGGGTGCGCAGCCGGTACGTCGCCGAGGTCGTCGACGCCGAGTTCGACGCCCACCGGCCCTACGTCGTGACGCGCTTCGCCGACGGGCGCACGCTGGAGCAGGCCGTCCTGACCGACGGCCCCCTGGAGCCCCACGCGGTCGTCAGGCTCGCGCAGGGGCTGTGCCAGGCGCTGGTCGACATCCACGCGGCCGGCGTGATCCACCGCGACCTCAAACCGGCCAACGTCATGCTGGTCGGCGGCGAGCCGCTGGTCATCGACTTCGGCATCGCCCACCTGGTCGACGCGGCCCGGCTGACGCAGTCGGGCATGTTCGTCGGCACGCCCGGCTACCTGGCGCCGGAGATCATCCGGGCCTCGCAGGTCACCCCGGCGGCCGACGTGCACGCGCTGGCCTCGACGGTGTTCTTCGCCGCCACGGGGCTGCCGCCGTTCGGCACCGGGTCGTTCGAGGCCGTCTGCTTCAACACCATGGAGGGACGGGCGCGGCTCGACGAGGCCCGCCGCCAGCGCCGGCGGATCGGCTTGCGGGCCTGTCTCGAAGTCCCGGCGGATCAGATATTGTGGCAGG
>NZ_JBSGCE010000118.1:0-17240 GCF_053601695.1 Nonomuraea sp. NPDC004702 | reverse complement strand
TCGATCCGCTGAGTTGTCCGGCTTCTTACGCGCCACTGCGGCGTCCTCCAGGTCGATCTCCGTCGATGCCTGGATCACAGTACTCATCAGGTGCGTTCTCCTTGATCAGGAGTTACACCGAAAACCGTACAGTCCCCAGCCGACTGCCCGGAAGCCCAAATCACGAACGGTGCGGCTCCGCTGGAGTGAGCGGTTCCACGAGCGTGGGCCTCGTGGGTGTGCCGAAGTTCATGCGCCAGCAAGGAACTTCGGGGAAGTTTGGACCGTCATCTCTCAATGTGAGCGATAAGGTGCAGAACGATCGGTTCCGGCATCTGCCGGAGCGGCCCGACTCGGCCACGTGGCGGTCCGGTGTGGACGAGGAGCCGCTGCCGCAGGTCATCCGCGAGCCGGCAGGGGCGGAAGACACCGGCCTGCGCTGGGTGGCGCCCGAACTGGAAGCGGCACGGCAGATCAGCGACGCGATCGTACGGCGCCGCAATTCCCGTGTCTGAACCGGACAAGATGTAGCTCGTTCAACGACTGAAGCGATAAAGCGTCTGCTCGGTGATGGTCTTCCTCCAGCCGGTCATGGGGCAGCGTCCCGGTCTGCGCGTCGGCGAGGTGTCCGATGAGCCAGTTGAGTGCGTTCTTCGCCTTCGCCAAGACGTCAGCTGATACCTGGGACCGCCTCCATACGACCGGCGACGCACGATCGCCCAATACGCACGGATCGGCTTCCCCAAGTCTCGACCCGGCCTTACGAAATCCGCCTCTTGTGAAGACCCCCTACGACCAGAGAAGCATTGAGCACTGGGCGATTCAGGCCCTCTTACGTCACCGCCTTGCAGAAACCAACCCGCTCTCGTACGCCGCGATGACCAACTGCGCTCTGTCACGAGCATCCAACTTCGCGAGCAAGCGGCCGATATGTGTCTTGACGGTGGCCAAGCTCAACTGCAAGTGATCAGCGATCTCCCCATTGGACAACCCACGAGCGATCAACAGCAGCACTTCCCTCTCGCGCTCCGTCACCCTGTCCAACCCCTGTGGCCGCTGCGCCACAGGAGTTTTGGTGAACTCCTCGATCAAGCGTCGCGTCACCGTTGGCGCCAGCAAGGCCTCACCGCTCGCAACCACACGAACAGCAGCGAGCAGGTCAGCAGGCGGCGTGTCCTTAAGGAGAAATCCACTCGCACCGGCCCGGAGCGCGTCGTAGACATACGCATCCAGGTCGAACATCGTCACCACAAGAGTCCGAGAGACATCCCCGATACGCCGAGTCGCCTCGATGCCATCCATGTGCGGCATGCGAACATCCATCAACACCACATCGGGTCGATGCTCCAAGACGACTGCCACTGCTTCAGCACCGGTTGACGCCTCGCCCACCACTGTCATGTCAGGCTCGGAGTCGACCAGCATCGTGAAGCTTCCCCTGAGCAGAGCTTGATCATCAGCAACGACCACCTTGATCACGACACCTCCTGATACGGCAGACGCGCGAAGACACGAAACCCTCGTCGAGGGAGACTCGCCGCTTCAAAGACTCCGCCGTACATCATGACCCGCTCCCGCATCCCGATCAGTCCGTGGCCGGAGCCGTCCCCGGGCGACACCCGTCTTCCTGGGCCCTCGTCAACCACCTCGATCCGCACCTCGCCCCCGTCCGTCACGACAGAGACGTGACAGCGAGTCGGTGAGGCATGCTTGACCACGTTCGTGAGCGCCTCCTGCACGATGCGATACACGGACAGCTCGACGCCATCGGGCAACCGTCTTGCCTGCGCCGCACCCCCTCCTCGTCGTTCCCCCTCTTCATTCGCGGCGACAACTCCTCCGAACAAGCCTTCATCCGGCACACGGTCACCAGTCCACGGCGTGGCCTGTTCCCCATCAAGAGGCCCACCTACTTCGCCAGGCCCCGTTCTTGGCCGTCCCCGTGGCGTGCTTTCAGCCTGACTCCGCAGACCTGGGCTTTCCTGGCCGGCTTCATCTGTACCGATCCGGAGATCAAGGTCGATCTCGACCCCAGCTTGCCTGGCCTGCTCCACCAAACCCTCCAGGCCCGCGATACCCGGAACGGGAACAAGATCTGGCAGTTGGGTCGAGCGGAGCATGCCTAGAAGATGGCGCATCTCCACCAGAGCACTCCGGCTGGCGGTCTCGATCACACGCAAGGCGTCGTGTGCTTCTTCAGGCCTGTTCGCCAGCACATGATTGGCCACGCCTGCCTTGACCGCGATCAATCCCACGCTGTGGGTCACGACGTCGTGCAGTTCCCGCGCGATGCGTAACCGTTCCTGTGTCACTGCATGCTCGGCCATTCGCTCGGCCTCACGAGCGGCGTACAACCTGCGTTCCCGGACAGCCCGACCGATGGTCCACGCTCCGCCGAGCGCCGCGATGCCGACCAGGGGTTGATCGATGTGCGCCAGCCAAGCTGGCGTGCCCCCGCGCGGCGCGCCGCCTGCGACCACCAGCCCGAAGACACTGATCATGCTGACCACACCGATTGCCGAGGACGGCAGCACGGCCCCGAACCTGTCGGACATCGCCACGATATAGATCGCATAAGCCGGTGCGATGCAGGCGTACCCCACGACGTCAACTGCGACTGCGAAGACGGCGAGCGTCAGGGTGAAGCAGAAGACGGGCACAGGCCACAGCCTTCGTACCGCCAAGGGCAGGCCCAGCCCGCACGGGAGGGCTATCTTCAACCACGGCGGCATCCCAGGCGCGGTGACCGCTGCGGTGACGAACACGAACGCAAACCCCAGCCCCGCTGCCAGATCGAGCACGATCAGCTGACCGCGGCTCCAACGCCTGGCGAAGAAGGGATGGTTCTCGTTCACGCGTTGAACGGTAGCCTCTCGCCGAGCCGAGCACGTCAGCCCAGGGTCTGACCTTCAAGTTCGAACCGTGGTCTGATGCGCCGCCGGCCCGGCATGCCGCATCTTCTTCAGCGTGATCGAACTTCAGCACCTCACCAAGCGCTACGACGACACGGTCGCCGTAGATGATCTGTCTTTCAAGGTCGAGCCGGGCCATGTGACGGGTTTCCTCGGCCCCAACGGCGCCGGCAAATCCACCACGCTCCGCCTGATTCTCGGCCTGGACGCGCCGACCTCCGGCCAAGCTCTGATCGGGGGCCGACGATACGCCTCCTTGCGCAGGCCCATGTTCGAGGTGGGGGCGCTGCTCGACGCGAGTGCGGTCCATGGCGGGCGCAGCGCCTTCAACCATCTGCTGTGCCTGGCCGCCACCAACGGCATCGGCGCCACACGCGTGGCCGAGGTGCTTGAGCTGGTCGGATTGACGGGTGTGGCACGCAAACGCGTGGCCGGCTTCTCCCTCGGCATGAAGCAGCGACTCGGCATTGCCGCTGCGCTGCTCGGCGATCCTGGTGTGCTGCTGTTCGACGAGCCCGTCAACGGCCTCGATCCCGACGGGGTGCGCTGGATCCGCGACCTGATGCGGTCACTGGCTGCCGAGGGCAGGACCGTTCTGCTCTCCAGTCACCTGATGAGCGAGATGGCATTGACCGCTGAACGCATCGTGATCCTGGGCCGGGGGCGGTTGGTCGCGCACTCCACGGTCAACGAGCTGACCGCACGCTATCCCTCGCTGGAGGACGCCTACATGGCTCTGACGGAGAGCAGCGTCCAGTTCGGAGCAACGAGATGAGGGCGGCCATGCTGGCCGAATGGCTGAAGCTCCGGTCAGTGACTTCCACCTGGCACGTAATGAGCGCGGCGGCTCTCATGGCCGTGCTCGGCGTGGTCTGGACGCTCTACGTCAGCGACCTCGCCGAAGATCGAGGGACGCTGCGGGCAGCCGCACCGGAACAAGCATTCCTGCCCCTCCTTCAGATGAGCCTCACCGTGCTCGGCGTGCTGGCGGTCACGTCCGAATACGCGACAGGGATGATTCGCGCCAGTCTTACCGTCGTTCCGCGGCGCAGCACCTTATTTCTGGCCAAGGCCGTCGTCGTCGGTCTGGCCACGTTGACAGCGGCTCACGTCATCCTTCTGGTCACCTATTCGGCGAGCCGTCTGATCGCCCGCGACCACCGGCTGGGCTTCAACGAGACTTCGCTGGCCGACGACGTGCCGATGCTGTTGGCCGCGGGGGTCTCGGTGACTGCGCTGGCTCTGGTGGGGCTCGGCCTGGGCATGGCCACGCGGTCGACGGCTGGTGCGCTCCTCTCGGTCGTGGCCTTGCTGTTCGTCCTGCCCGGTGTCGTCGTTTACCTACCTGCGCCGTGGAACACGCGTGCCGCATCACTGCTGCTGCCGAACCTGGTTCCCCAACTGGTCGGCGATCGCCTGTCGTCCCGACTTGGAGACGGCTTTCTTCCGCCTTGGGCCGCGCTGCTGGTCCTCCTGGCATACCCGGTAATCACGCTCGTTGCCGGTTTGATCTCGCTCAAGCGGAGGGACGTATGAGTGTTCTCGCCTCGGAGTGGCTGAAGGTCCGTTCGGTCCGCTCTTCCTATCTCATCGTCGGCATCAGTCTCGGCACGATCCTTCTGGGCCTTGCCTTGGCCTCCATGGCAGCCGGCATGTACGACGACGCCCCCGTGGAGCAGCGTCCGACCGCCCGGATAGCGGATCTGGAGGAGGTTCTGGTGATCGTCCCGCAGCTTTGCATGGGCGTCCTGGGCACATTGGCCGTCACATCTGAATACGCCACCGGCTTGATCAGGACGAGTCTGACGGTCGTCCCCCGTAGATGGCCGCTTCTCGCTGCGAAGGCCGCCGTGGTCGGCGTATTGAGCCTGGTCATTGGCCCGATGGCGGTGTTCGGGACGTATTTCGTGTCGCGTTGGGTGCTTGGCGACCGATTCTCCGGCGCATATCTGACCTCGTTCGCGGACAAGCTTCCGTTCCTGCTCGTCACCAGTTCCACGGTGGTCGTGTTCGCGCTGCTCGGCTTGGGATTGGGCGCGCTTCTGCGTTCCGCCACCGGTGCGATCGCCTTGTTGGTGGGTCTGGTCTACGTCATTCCGATGATCGTGGGCAACATCCCAGAGCCCTGGAGTGAACGGCTGGGCTCGATCATGATCGGTGCACTGCCCCGCGAGATCACCGGCGACATCATCACCACGTCGGTGTACGGGTCACTTCTGTCTCCGCCTGCGGCCGCCACCGTGCTGGTGTTGTACGCGGTTCTTCCCCTGCTGGCCGCCATCTGGCTCATACGCAGGAGGGACGCTTGAAATGCCCACTCCATGGACCTTGTTGCGATGCACCATCTGCCGTCTCGTTCCACAACTGCGGGTACGGCAGGCTCAGGTGCCTGCCGTACCGCTCAGTGGCTCAGACTTCGAGCACGACGGGAATGATCATGGGTCGGCGGCGGTAAGTGTCGCTGACCCAACGGCCGACCGTGCGGCGCACGACCCGGCGGATCTCCTGCATGTCGACCACGCCGTCCGCGGCCTTGTCCTGAAGAGCTCTTTCGATCTGCGGAATGAACTCCTCGAACTGCGCCGGATCAATGCCGGAGCCTCGTGCGTGGATCTCGGGGCCGGCGGTGAGCTTGCCGGTGGCGGAGTCGACCACGACGACCACCGAGATGAACCCCTCGTCGCCGAGAATCCTGCGGTCCTTCAGCGAGGTGTCGGTGATCTCGCCCACCGAGGTGCCGTCGACATAGACGTACCCGGCGTGAACCGCTCCCACGATCTTCGCTCTGCCGTCGACCAGGTCCACCACGACGCCGTCCTCGGCGATCACGATGTGGTCGTCGGGAACGCCGGTGAGCGCGGCGAGCTTGGCGTGCGCCCGCAGGTGCCGCCATTCGCCGTGAACCGGCATGAAGTTCGAGGGGCGAGTCAGGTTGAGGACATAGAGCAGCTCGCCCGCAGCCGCGTGGCCGGAGACGTGCACCTTCGCGTTGCCCTTGTGCACAACACGAGCGCCCCACCTGGTGAGCCCATTGATCACCTTGTTGACCGCGGTCTCGTTCCCCGGCACCAGCGACGACGCCAGCAACACGGTGTCACCCTCGGCGATGCGGATCGGATGATCGCGATTGGCCATCCGCGACAGCGCCGCCATGGGCTCGCCCTGGGATCCGGTGCAGACGAGCACCACATCCTCCGGCGGCCACTGCTCGATGTCGCGCGAGTCGACGATCAACTCCGGCGGCACCTTGAGGTAGCCCAGATCACGAGCCACCCCCATGTTCCGGACCATCGACCGGCCCACCAGGGCCACCTTGCGGCCGTGCCTGGCCGCGGCATCCATCACCTGCTGGATGCGGTGCACGTGCGAGGCGAAGCTCGCCACGATCACGCGCTGCTCGGAGGTGCGGATCACCTCGTCGATGACCGGCCCGATCTCCCGCTCGCTGGTGACGAAGCCCGGCACCTCGGCGTTGGTGGAGTCCGACATCAGCAGGTCAACGCCCTCGGTGCCGAGCCTGGCGAAGCCGCCGAGGTCGGTGAGCCGGCCGTCGCTCGGCAACTGGTCCATGCGGAAGTCGCCGGTGTGCAGGACGATGCCGGCGGGCGTCCTGATCGCCACGGCCAGCGCGTCGGGGATCGAGTGGTTCACCGCGAGGAACTCGCAGTCGAAGGGCCCGAAGATGTGCCGTTCGCCCTCGACGACCTCGACCTTGGTCGGCTGAATCCGGTGTTCCGTCAGCTTGGCCTCGATCAGGGCCAAGGTGAGTCTGGATCCGATGAGCGGAATGTTGCGCCGCTCGCGCAGAAGGTAAGGCACCGCCCCGATGTGGTCCTCGTGGGCGTGGGTCAGCACGACGGCTTCGATGTCGTCGAGCCTGTCCCTGATGTATTCGAAGTCGGGCAGGATCAGATCGACGCCCGGCTGATCGGGCTCGGGGAACAGCACCCCGCAGTCGACGATCAGCAGCCGGCCGTCGTATTCGAAGACGGCCATGTTCCGGCCGATCTCCCCCAACCCGCCGAGCGCGACGATGCGCAGGCCACCGTAAGGCAGCTCCGGCGGGGGGCCAAGCTCAGGATGCGGATGGCTCATGCCCGGCCCCCATGGTCAAATCGTGTTCTCAAAACTCCCGGTTCCTCCCCGTTCCTATGCGTCTGTCAACTTCACCCCGCCGGCCACCAGGCAAGCACGCAGCTCGGCGATTTGCTTCTCTGTCGCGGCCACGAGCGGCAGACGTACCGGTCCCACCGGCACGCCCACCAAGCTCAGCGCCGCCTTTGCCATGATCGCGCCACCGGCCTTCAGCATGATCCCGTCTACTACAGGGGCCACCTGGCCGTGTACCTCCAGCGCTTGCTTCACGTCACCGCTCCTGTGCAACTCGATCATGCGAGCCAGTTCGGAGCCCACGACATGTCCGACGACGCTGACGAACCCTGCGGCGCCGAGGGACAGCCAGGCGAGGTTGAGCAGGTCGTCGCCGGAGTAGAAGACGAGATCGGTCGCCGTCATGACCTGGCTGGCGGCGAACAGATCGCCCTTTGCGTCCTTCACGGCCACGATGCGGTCGTGCTGCGCCAGGCGGATCAACGTCTCGGTCTTGATCGGCACGCCGCTGCGCCCAGGGATGTCGTAGAGCATCACCGGGAGCTCGGTGGCGTCGGCCACCAGGGTGAAGTGCTGATAGAGCCCCTCCTGCGGGGGCTTGCTGTAGTAGGGAGTCACCACCAGCAGCCCGTGGGCGCCCACCTCCGCCGCCTGCTTCGCGAGCTTGACGGTGTGGCGTGTGTCATTCGTCCCCACCCCCGCCACTACGGCGGCGCGGTCGCCAACGGCCTCCAGGACGGCGCTGACGATCCGTCGCTTCTCATCGTCCGAGGTGGTGGGCGACTCGCCTGTCGTCCCATTGACGATCAGGCCGTCGTTGCGCTGCTCGTCCACCAGGTAGGTGGCCAGGCGTCGTACGCCTTCGTAGTCGACGTCGCCGTCAGAGGTGAACGGCGTGACCATCGCGGTCAGCATGCGACCGAAGGGCGCTTCGGCGGTTCCAGTTGGCGATGCCATAGTGCGAACGCTACCTGGATTCGGAAAAACGTTGGACGTCGCCACCCCGCTTTGCCTGCCCGACGGAGCCATTTGCCCTCATTCGCAGGCATTTGGAGGAGCAAGGTGACAGGGATGACCGCATGGGGTAACCCGATCTACTTCGCTCGCGATCACCTCGCCGGCAGCCGAGTCTCCATCATATCCGCCCACGCCCACCTTTCCCTGGGCGGGGCCGAAGAGGGAAGATCAGCCACCACCCGGCGCCCCCTACCGGGACAGTTCGATCTGGTACCTGATGAAACCTCTGTTCTCGGCCACCTTGTCATAGAGGCGGCGCGCGGTGCTGTTGGATTCGTGGGTGTTCCAGTAGACACGGGAGCAGCCGCCATCCCGAGCCCAGTCCGCAACAGCCTCGATCAGTTTGCGTCCCACTCCCTTGCCTCGGACATCGGGAGCGGTGAACAGATCCTGGAGGTAGCAGACGTCGGCGTCAGGGGCCGAGGTGCTGGCATGGACCAGGAAGTGGGTGATGCCGACGAGCCGCCCGTCCAGTCTCGCGCCGAAGGCGTGCATCCGAGTGTCTGCCTGGAACTCCTGCCAGGCCCGTCCATACATCTCGTCGGGTTCGACTCTCTGGTAGAAGTCGATGTACGCCCGGAACAAGCTCTCCCACGCATCCCGGTCGGACGGCATGAGCCTGCCAATGCTGATCACGTGGTCTCCTTACAGGCACGGCCTCAGACAGCCAAGCCCAGGGGATGGACCGGGCCAACAACTAAGACGAAGGCGGAGCTCACAACCTAGGGAGAAGGTGGCCCTCTACGACACGGCCACTTCTTCGGGATACCAGAAGACCACTCTTCCTGAGCCGACCACAGCCCAGGGGTATGCGGCACGAAATCCCGCCGCTCTCACCAGGCATCAATCTAGAGAGGTATTCCGACGCTGCACCGCCGCACAACCCTTCGACGAGAGCACTGAGCTGCGGGAAATCCCGCCGACTGACAGCTCCTGCCGGCGCTAAGGCTCTACAGGCGCTGATGGCACTGGAGTGCTCCTGATGACCTTGCAGGGGTTGGTGACCTTCTGGGCGTTGGTGGCCCTGCGGGTGTTGGTGACCCTGCGGGTGTTGGTGGCCCCGCGGGCGTTGGTGGCCCCGCGGGCGTTGGTGACCCTGCGGGTTTGGTGGCCCCGCGGGCGTTGGTGGCCCCGCGGGTGTGGGTGCGTTGGCGGCCCGGGCCTTGGTGGCCCTGGGGGATGCCAGGGGCCTTACGGGTGCCGGCAGCCGGTGTTAGCGGCCGTGCGGGGTACCGATGACCCTACGGGTGTGAGCGCTGTCCTCGCGCTGCCCTCTCCGCCGCTGAGCACCACAGCTGGGACTCCTGCCGGGGTCGATCACGTGCGCCCGTTCAGCCCGTCACTCTCCGCGTTTGCGGGCACGCGTGGCTGTGGCCGTCTCGTGGTCGCGGAGCAAGGACAGGGCAACTGGGTGCTGTTTCCGTTCCCATCCGACAGGTTCTTGTCTCAGCGCTCCGCTGTTGCGCGTCCCCCGCCGTCCATCCGGCAAGTTGGGTGGGACATGCCAGGAAAAGACAGGAAGCGGAGCTCGACGTACTGAATGAGCTGCGCAAGCGTGCCTCGACGGCCGCATCTGAGGGCGCAATGGAAGAGGCCGCCGATATGTGCTCGGGGGTACACACATCGACGACCTCTACCGGAGAATCGGTGTCCCTTACATCAGCGTTACAGGGTTTCTCCGATAATTTTGCGCCATCGCAAAGTTGGGGCTCCAGCAGTCATCGATGACGGTCGGTTACCTGTCGAATACGGCAACATGGGGCAACGCCTCACACGAACCCCCCAGGGATGGACTAGTGGCCACCTCAGATCCGGTCTACCTGCGTGTCGTCGAAGACATCCGGCGGCAGATCCTCGACGGCACCCTCCCCCCAGGCGCGCCCATTCCCTCACGGGCGCAACTGACCCGTAAGTATCAGGTCGGTGAGACCGCTGCCCGTCACGCTCTACGCGTCCTTGCGGGCGAGGGCCTCATCATCGGCCGTGTTGGTTCAGGCCATTACGTCAGGGACCGTCCAAATTTGACCCCCTTGCATCGATGGCGCTTCCTGGATCACCCCGCGCCGTTCGCGTCCGACCTGCAGTCCCAAGGCAGGCGTGTGACGTGGGATTGGCACAGCGAACCGGCCGACGCCAGCCCCGACATCGCCAGACGTCTACGCATCGACGAACATTCCACGCTGACCAGAACGCACTACGTCTTTCGCGGCGACGGCAAGCCGATCCAACTTGTCACCGCCTACGAGCCGATGGCGTTCGTCGCCCACACTGAGGAGGAACGCCGTAGCTTGGTCGCGAGAATGTACGCGCATGGCATAAAGATCACCGAGGTCGTCGAGAGCATCCACACCCGGGTGCCCCAACCGGCCGAAAGCGATGCGCTCGATCTGGCGGCAGGGGTTCACGTTCTGCATGTCGAACGTACGCACTGGGCCGGCGAACGTCCTGTCGAAACGAGCGACATCGTCATCCCGGGCGATCGCTTCAGAGTGATGTACAGCATGCCCGTCTGACCGGTTCAGGGCTCCGGGTGGCGCCGCACCTCGCCGCCTGGAGCCTCACGTACCGACACAAAGGCCCCCTGGGAAGCGACACCTCAAGGACCCGAAGGACCGCAGGCCGGATCGCCATCCGCCTACTAATCGGCCGCAGGGCGCGGTAAGACTCGCCCTGCCCCATCGCCTTCGTGGAGCCCCACATGGGGACTACGCGCCATGAGGCTCCGATGTTCCGGTACTCGGTCGCCTCACAACGAATCCTCATCCGGCCGCGAATCACCTCCGGCTTTGGCGTGAGGATCGCATCAGACCACGTCAAGAGCCCGCTGCAACCTGAGCCGCGGATCATGAGTCTCGCCTGCTTGTGATCAGCATTGGTGACGGGCCTCCGCGCCACTGCACAGGCTCACTGTTCGTAGATCAAGTCCGGCGATCCGTCGTTGACGGCGGCCTGCGCCTGCGGGCGAGGAACGCCTCACTGCTTGAGCCGTCAGCGGTCGGTGTCCTGCACAGTCCCCGGGCAGTAGGAGGCGCTCAGGCGCGCCGCCGCACGCGAATAACCTGGCGACGTCGGTGGTCATCGTCGCGATAATGGCCGACGTGGAACAGATCGAGGTCGTCGTCGCGCATAAGGAGCGCGCGACCCTGCGTGCCGGGGACGTGTTTCTGAAGATCGACGCCGACCAGACGCGCACTGACGTCGAGGTCGAAGCCATGGCCATGGCGCCGATCCCGACGCCGGAGGTTCTGTGGCGCAAACCGCCCGTACTCGCGCTCGCCGCTGTTCGAGGGACGGCACTCGGTCGCCTGGGCGAGCCGTCCGTCGCGTCGCCGGCGGCATGGGCCGCAGTGGGGACCGCCGTGCGGATGCTGCACGACGCGCCCCTGCCACCATGGCCTGGTCAGAGCTTGGACGCGGTCACATCGCGTCTCGACGCCGAATGCGAGTGGCTCGTCACGAATGGCGTCCTTTCGACAGATCTGGTCACGCGCAATCGCGAGGTTGCCGCGGCTGCGCTCCGGCCGTGGAAACCGGTGTTCGCGCACGGCGATCTTCAGATCACGCACGTGTTCGTCGAAGGCGACGAGGTCACCGGCGTGATCGACTGGTCCGAGGCGGGCCAGGGCGATGCGCTGTTCGACCTCGCCATCTTGACGCTCGGACATGAGGACCGCCTGGGCGACCTGATCGCCGGTTACGGGGCCGATGTCGACCTCGACGTGATCCGCGGGTGGTGGTCCTCGCGAAGCTTGCTGGCGATCAGATGGTTGATCGAGCACGGCTTCGACCCGTTTGCGCCAGGCTGCGAGGTCGACGTGCTGAAAGCCCGGATGTGAGCTGGACGAGCTGACGGCCAGGAGCGCCGTTCCGCCGCGTCGAGTGAGGCGTATCCGCAACGGCGTCGTCTTCCTGGCCGACGATGTGATGGCCTCGATGACCGCTAGGAGGCGGTCAACGTCATTGGGCTGCCGAAGCACGAGTCGAGGCGACGATACGCCTCAACTGCCGAAGGCGTGAGTCGCAAACATGCCCGCGATGAAGCCTCGGGGTGGTTGGTATGGCTCGTGCTCGGCGGGATCTCCGAATCGACGCCAATGAGGCTCGATGCCTCGTATCGGAATTAGCGCGATAATCACCGCTTCGGCTAGCGCGTCTTCAACGAAGCCATCAATACAGTCCCTGGAACCATGGGCTTGGGTGACAGAAGTCCGGATACCGGATCGATTTCTTCTGCATAGATTCTAATGTCCGAGCATTCTGTCACTTTTTCGGGCGAACACGAGCGGTCGAGAGCAAGCGATAGATCGAAAGTGTCGCTGCCGGGCGCCCCGGGGCGAGCGCCTAGAGCACCCACCGGCGTCATCTGTCCCAGCATCGACGCTGGCCAGCCGCGTGTTCCAGCTGGCGACCATGCGGTGGCTGGGGAACAGCTCTCTCATCATGCCACGCAAGATCACTCACTTGCTGGTTTGATGCGCGTCACGGCATTGCGGACGGTCATTCTTCGCATTCGCGGATCGCGGTTTCGATCAATGTAGCTCAAGCGGGATATATCCGCCCACTGCGTCCTCATCGGCCTGGATATCAGAGCCCGAGATTGTCGGTCCTCGCTGATAGAACGGGTGCGGAGGTTGCGAATGCGAGTCAAAGATCTGCGCGAGCGCGATCGGCCGCGAGAAAGGCTCATGTCGAGCGGCGCGGCGGCGCTTGCCGACCGGGAGTTGCTGGCCGTTCTGCTCGGCTCCGGCTTCCGCGGGGCGAGCGCGCTGGAACTGGCCAGTCAAGTCATAGAACACTGCGGCGATCTCGATGCGCTCGGGCGCGCTGATCCGCACCGGCTGCTCAGACTGCGAGGCATAGGGCCGGCCAAGGCCGCGCGCGTGGCGGCTGCCTTTCATCTCGTACGGCGTGCGGCGTCGGAACCTGCGCGGATGCGCATCGCCAGCACATCCGACCTGGCGAAGGTCTGTGCCCCCTTACTGCGTGGCCTCGGGCATGAACGCTTCGTCGTGGTGGTGTGCGATACGCGCGGTGGGGTGCTGAAACGTTCGGTGCTGACAGAGGGTGGCGCCGATCACACGACGGTGCCCGTGCGGGAGACGATCTCCCTTGTGCTCACCACCGGTGGCGCCATGTTCGGCGTCGCGCACAATCACCCTGGAGGCTCTCTCGATCCCAGCGAGGCCGATCTGGAAGTCACGGCCCGCCTCGCCGAGGCCGCCCGGACAGTGGGGCTGCGTCTCCTCGACCATCTCATCATCACGGATGCGGCTTGGAGGCGGATCTCCATGTGAATCATTTCATCCAGGACCTCCACGGACGTATTAACGTGTGGCGCCCAAAAGCCCCTTCCTCAGGTAGCGTCGAACAGGAGAAACAGATGAGGCGGCCATGAGAGCCTAATGGCGCGAGTTGAGGCCGTAATGGACGTCGGCCGGCCAACAAACTCATCCAGACGTGGTCCCGCACATTCGGGAGAGCACGGGACCACGTTCTCCCTTCTTGCGAATAGATTTCGCAGAGAGAGAGGTCGCCGGCAAGAACGGACCGCGGCTCCTGAATCTGTTCGATGGCTGGCAGCACACGGAAGCCTGCACCCGTCCGTCCGTCCGCCAAGGAAGCCTGACGGGTGGGCGCCGGGACAGATCGCATGTCCGAGGCTCGCTTGGCTACTCAAAGGACATGGGCCGGATTGTCCATCATCTCTAAAATGGTGACTGTTCGGGTTACAGGTTACTGTTGAGCGCAAGACGGTAGTCATGAGGAAAAGTCGTTGATGGCCGATGTCCTCGTCACAGGTGCTCGAGAATTTTGGCCAATCCTTGCCGATCTGCTGCGCCGGCCATGACGGAGAAGGCACACTGGTTCCTGCGGCCATTGCAAGCCTCCTTCACCCCTTGAATCGTTGCTATTCGAAGGAGCTTGCGATGGCCGTCCTTATTGTCCTGGTGACGAGGGTGAGAGCAGAAAGCAGCCGAGGATAGGGATCAATGCGCCATACGGACCTGACGAATGCGGAGTGGGAACGGCTGGTGCCGTTGCTGCCTGACGGCGACGCCGGACGCCGGCGGCACGGAGACCAGCGAACGCTGATCAACGGGGTGCTGTACCAGGCGCGAACCGGGTCGCCTTGGCGCAGCCTCCCGGATCGATTCGGATGCTGGATCACGGTCTACAAACGGCAGCGCCGCTGGGCGGCGGATGGGACCTGGGGGCGTCTGCTCAGGGATGTGCAGGCCGCGCAAGGCGTCGGCAGGCACCTGAACGGGGATGTTGTGGTGCATCCTGGCGCTGTCGTGACTTACGACATCGGGCCGTCGGCTGGGGCTGCTCGCGAGGCGGGGTCCGGATCGGTACCGCGGAGAGATCCGGTGTTGGCGAGCTTGGAACTCCGGCTGACCGAGGTGATCAAGATGGGGAAACGTAAGGGTTGACGTGAGGGCGCTGGTGCTGGCAGGCGCCTGTTGGTTGTCTGGGGAGGGTGCCTGCCGTCCCGACTTGATCGGCTGTGTGATCAAGGGGCGGCGGAAGACTCGGTGTTGTGCTTCCCATGGGATCCTTTGGGCCCACGGCAAGCATCAAGCGTCCGGTCGATCATCGCCTACCTCCGCTCGGAGGGTCACTGGTGTCGGTGAGCGAGCTTGTTCAGTTGCTGACAGGTCGCGCTAATGCGGACAAGGGGCGCGGCGAGTGCGGTGGCGGCCTGGGCGCCTCGGTCGTGGCTTTGGGTGCCGAGCGGCACGGGGGGCCGCACTCGACGAGGTGACGGGAAGTCTCGTGACGTCGTGGTCGACGGTCACTCTGTGCGCAACATAGTGATCACGAATGTTGTGTAGCAGTCGGGGCGAGACCCAGCTTCCGCTTGCTGCGGTCGCTTGTTATCAACGGCTCGCCTGTACGTCGGGAGGTGGGCCAGTCAGCAGGGTGTGATGCCCACGCATTTAGCCAATTCTGTGGCCCCTGTTTCGGGAGGCTGCTATCTCATATCCAACTATATGCCAGGCAATGGCAGGACATGACGGTGCTACGTCCGCACTTCTGTGTGCTTCCACAGGCGGGCTAGCGAGGCTGAACGGCGGCGGACCTTCGATCTGGCTGCTCATTTAAGCGCTCGGATCTGACTGCGGCCCTTTGCCGGGGGTGACGGTAGATTGATTCACCTTATCTAGGTGATCTTATTTCCCCCGACAAGGCAGGCAGATGGGGACGTTCACCGAAAAAGCGTGGGTGGGTGGAGGAAGAAAACCACACCGGGGCGCTTGTCGGGGATCGCTTCAGGCAGGGACGTCTTGCCAATATGTGCTCGCAGCAAGTGGGGGTCGGCCGCTGTGGGTGGGCTCCCTCGTCGTCCACTGGTAAGGGGTAGGGGTACGTGAACGTTGAGGTGGAGATCCTCGATCTACAACTCCGTCTGCAGGCGCTGGAGGCTCGCTCGTGCACGGGTGAGCGTGATGCGGTGTTGGCAGGGCTGGCTACGGCGAGGGCGGAGATCGTCGAGGTTCGCTCAGGGGTCGGTCGGGACTTTGAGATCCTCAACTTCGAGATCGCGCGCCTTCGCGAACGGTTCGACGAGAGCTGCAAGGCCAGCCTGGCGGAGACGTTGACGATGCTTGAGGGGCTACGGTTCCAGCTCGATGATCTCGGGCTCAGACTGGATCGCCTGTTGGCGAAAGATGATGCCTGAGCGGCCTTGAGCCCCCGGTCTGGGTCGGGGGCTCTTTATTGGGGTCGCTCGACTGCTCCAGCATTTGATGGCGATGATGCTGAAGGTCGTCTTCAGAGCTCGTTTGGACCGGATCGGCCAGGAGAGGCGTCGGGGAATGGTGACGGCCATCCCGTACTCCTTCTAGGGCCTTGTCCGAGAACGAAGGAGCCAACGTGATGGCCGCGAGGAACAGTGTGCCGTCTTCGAGATGGCCTGCAAAGACGTTTTGGAACTGTGGCTCCTACTTCTCTCTTCTCGGCCTGGCTTCGGACGGAATGCCAACGTGTCCCTCTTAGTCAGAAAAATGGGGCTTGAGTGACAGCTCGTTGGCGAATTGCAGTACAGCGACCGGGCCGTTGAACGCCGCCCAGGATGGCGCATGAATATCTTCAGAGGGCAAAGGGTCTCGGCAAGCCCTGGTGTGCAACTGCAAGCTTGTAGAGGTGCCGCCATCGTCGTTGGCCGGCGCTGCCGGCCACTCAGACGACCGCACGTAAGTAGACGGTGTTCGTGTCGCGAGACGAATAGGTCCGCGGGGCCTACGCAGGGCTGCAGAGCCGCGCTTGAGCGGCACAGTGAGGTGCCCCGGATTTTCCGGACACATCCCCAACTATGGTTGAGGGAGAACCGGAAGGGAAGGCTGTGGCGGGGCGTAACCGACGATTCGGCCAGGAGTTCAAGGACGAAGCCGTCCGCATGGTGCTGGACGGCCCGCGGCCGATCTCGCATGTGGCCAAGGAACTCGGCATCCACGACACCACGCTCGGAAATTGGGTGAACGCCTTTCGGCGAACCCGGGGCGATGACGTGGCGCTGGCGCGAGACGTGGGCGAGAAGAGCGAACGGGAACTCGCGCTCGAGCGGGAGAATCGCAAACTTCGCGAAGAGAACGAGTTCTTGAAAAAAGCCGCGGCCTTCTTCGCGCGGGAACAGCGGTGACCGCCAAGTACGAGCTCATCGATGCGGAGAAGGCTTCTTACGCCATTGTGGATATGTGCTCGTGGCTGGGCGTGTCGCGGTCCGGTTATTACGAGTGGCGAGGGCGGCCGTTGTCGGCGACCGCTGAACGTCGTGAACGTCTGAAGGAAAAGATCGAGACGTTATTCGAAGACAGCCATCAGACCTACGGGTATCGGCGGATCCACGCGGCCCTGCTCCGATCGGGTGAACAGGTCAGCGACGAATTGGTGCGGAATCTGATGCGCGAGCTGGGCTCGCGGCCGCGCCAGCACCGGCCGTGGCGGCCGGCCACCACCCTGCCGGACGGCTCCTACCAGGGCATCCCGGATCTGGTACGGCGTGACTTTACCGCCGATCGGCCGGGCACCAAACTGGTCGGGTCGGGTAGCCGGAGGGAATCTCACCCTCCGGCTCCCACAGAACCGTGCGTAATAGTCTCCCATTACACGGCTCTTGCCACCGTGATCACCAGAAATTGCGGGACCACTGCCAGTGAGCGAACATCCTCGGGTATCGCTGCGTGATTCCCTGGAAGCACTTCTTGGCTTTCTTGAACC
>NZ_JBSGCE010000117.1:0-17260 GCF_053601695.1 Nonomuraea sp. NPDC004702 | reverse complement strand
CGGCGGCCAGCCCGGCGTAGAACGATTCGGTGATTTCGACGGCGATCTGGTCATTGATGTCCCACAGGGTGCCGACGACGTGGGGGAAGCCGACGCTGACCGACATGGAACGGGTGCTGGGCCCCGACCACCCCGACACTCTCGCCACCCGCCACAACGTGGCGTCCGCGCGACGCGAGGCGGGGGACGCGGCGGGGGCGGCCGCCGCGTTCGAGGAGTTGCTGGCCGATCGCTCACGGTTGCTGGGCCCCGGCCACCCCGACACTCTGGCCACCCGCAGCCACGTGGCCTCCTTGCGGGGTGACGCGGGTGACGCGGCGGGCGCGGCGGCCGCGTTCGCCGAGCTCCTGACCGACATGGAACGGGTGCTGGGCCCCGACCACCCCGAAACCCTCGCCACCCGTGCCAACCTGGCCGGATGGCGGGGCCAGGCGGGGGACGCGGCCGGTGCGGCGGCCGCGTTCGCCGAGCTCCTGACCGACATGGAACGGGTCCTGGGCCCCGACCATCCCGCCACCCTGGCGGCTCGCGCTCATCTGGCGTCCTTCAAGGGCGAGGCGGGGGACGCGGCGGAGGCGTACGCCGCGTTGGAGGAGCTGCTGGCCGATCGTCTGCAGGTGCTGGGCCCCGATCACCCCAGCACCCTCACCACCCGCAGAAACCTGGCGAGATGGCGGGGCGAGGCGGGAGACGCCGCGGGTGCGGCCGGCGCCTACGAGCGGTTGCTGACCGATCTCCTGCGGGTGCTGGGCCCCGGCCATCCCTGGACCGTGGCCGCCCGCGAGGAGCTTGCGTACTGGCGGGAGGCCGGACGGCAGTAGGAGCGCACGGGTCCCGGCACGTGGCCAGCCCCTTTTCCGGCTCGATTCCTGTGCCCGTGAGGCCAAGCATTCCTGACCTCGACACTCTTTGTGATGGATCTAATACTGAGCGTGACAAACTCCTCGGACGGAAGGATCCCCCCCATGCCCACCGCCCGCATCGCCTCCGGTCAGACCGCCCCAGGACAGGGCTGGCAGGCTTACGGCTCCAACGGCATCTACATCGACGTCGACACCAGCTCCGCGCACTTCTCCGGGCGTCCGGTCTACGTCACCTCCGTCAGCGGCACCGGCGGCAACCAGTGGAACCTGGTCGGCCCCAGCGCCGTCTACGACGCCACCGCCAACAAGTTCCGCGTCTACGTGCAGTGGCGTGACGCGTCGGCGCTGTCCCCGGGCACCGCCCAGCAGTTCGGCTGGTACATCCAGTGGATCGGTTACGACAACCCCTGACCCGCGGCTCGCACGGCCGGCCGGCGCCCGGACGGGCCCGGCCGGCCTCGCCATGCGGGGCTCCCAGGCGGCTCTCGTGCCCGCGGTGGCCGGATGTGGCGTTCGCCGGAACCTTCGTGCCCGCCTCACACGTTGATCAACAACACGGGAGGCAGGCATGGATGTGATGCTCGCAGGGTTGGCGGTGCTCCTCGGGGCGGTCACCGTCGGCACGGTCCTCGCGGCCGAGTTGGCGCACGTCCGCGCTCGCCTGCGGCTCGGCGGGCTGCGCGAGGTCGACCTCGGCCACTACGAGCTCGCCTATCTGGCGGGCGGTCCCGTACGGGTGGCGGACACCGCGATCGGGCTGCTGGCCAGGGAAGGGGAGATCCGCGTCTCCCGGGGCGGGAAGATCCATCGCGTCTCCACGGCCGTGACGGCGGGATACCCCGTGGAGGAGCGGCTGGTCGCGATCCTCGCCAAGCGCAGGAGCTCGCCGGTCGTCCAGGTCAAGCGCCGCCTGGCGGACAGCGCGGAGGTCGCCGGGATCAGCCGCCGGCTCGCCGACCTGGGCCTGCTCGTCGACTCCCGGAGCGTGCCCGGGCTCCGCGTCTGCCGCGACGTCCTGAAGCTGATCCCCACGGTCGCGGCCGTCGCCGCCGGGGCCGACGTGATCTACATGATCGTCGCGCAGTCGCCGCCGCTGAGCGTGGCCGCCCTGTTCGGGTTCGGCGCGAGCTGGCTGGCGGCCAGGAAGATCCGGCCCCTGTACGTCAGGAACCGGCCGGTCCGGCTCGGCCGCGCGGGCCGCCACCTGTTGGAGAAGGCCCGCCTGGCACACCCGTACGGGGCCGAGACCGACGCCGTGGCCGTGCCGCTCGCACTGTACGGACTGAGCCACCTCGGCGACCCGCACCTGTCAGCCGAGCTCAGCAAGCGTTCGATCCCGGACGGCCACCTCTACCCGGCCGCCCCCAGCACCCCAAACGACCAGTGCGGCTCCGTCGGCTGGACCCCGGACGACAGCGGAACCGGCACCTGGGACGGCGGCGGCGGCTGGAGCGGCGGCTGGGACGGAGGAGGCGGCGGCGCGGGCGACGGCGGAGGCGGCGGCGGGGGCTGACGGGCGGCACCACACTCCCCCCGGCCACGGCCGCAGCCTCCCGCTGCCGGCCCGGGCACCGGGGTGAGCCGTCCTGCGGCGACCACCGTCAGGATGCGGCCTCGGACTCTTAAGATCACTCAAAAGCCCCGAAAGGAAGACGTCACGCATGCGCACCATCTACGCCGTCACCCATCCGGAGGCGACGCACCACGTCGAGAGGGTCGTCGGCGGCTGGCATGATTCGCGGCTGACGCCGGCCGGCCTCAGCGCGGCAGGCTCCATCGCCCAGGCGCTGCGAGCCCAGATCCCTCATGGCGCCGACGTGGAGCTGTTCTCCTCGGATCTCCAGCGCACCAGGCAAACCGCCGAGAAGATCGCCGAGCTGTTCGGTGTGCAACCCATCCTGGACCGCAGACTTCGGGAGAAGTCCTACGGAGAGGCAAGGGGGAGGCCACAGGAGTGGCTGGACCAACGATTCATCCCGCCGCCGGCGGTCGGGGAACGGTTGGAGCACGACGAGGGCGTGGCGGGCGCCGAGACCAAGGCGGCGTTGGCGCAGCGCATCTACGCGGCCATGGACGAGATCTTGCAGCGTCCCTGCGAACACCAGATCATCGTGACTCATGGTGGTTCCTTGACATGCGTCGTGACGTCCTGGATCAAAATGCCGATCAACGCGGTGGGCTATGCCAGTTTCCGGGTGCCATCGGGCAGCATCACCACGCTGCGCGAAGACGACTTCTTCCACAACCGCACAGTCGTCAGCCTCGGTGACACCCGCCATCTCGGCCCCGCCGAAGCCGGGTGACCTCTACCTGTCCCGCTTCGAACGCGGCGTACTCATGGAACATGACGAGGTCGGCGCAGCATGACCGGACATACCGAACGCCCGCTGCTCTTCCTCGACGTCGACGGGCCCCTTCTCCCCTTCGGCGAGAACCCGCAACGCGTACCGCGAGGTACCACGCCGGACTCGCGCTTGGCGCGGCTCGGGAGTCGGCTGGCAGCGTTGCCCTGCGAACTCGTCTGGGCGACGACTTGGGAAGAGGAGGCAAATGCCGAGATGGCACCCCGAATCGGCCTGCCGCCGCTGGCCGTCGTGAGATGGCCGGAGGCAACCGAGCAGCACGAACGTGAGGACCAATGGTTCGGGCTCTGCTGGAAGACCCGGACGCTGGTGAACTGGGCGGGCGGACGCCCATTCGCGTGGATCGACGACGAGATCACCGACGCCGACAGGGAGTGGGTCTCCGCGCACCATGGCGGCCGGGCTCTCCTCCACCACGTGGAGCCCCACACGGGACTCGCCGACGAGGATTTCGCAGTCCTCGATCAATGGCTTCGAGCCCTGTGAGCCACCCGCAATCCACAGAATCTGACAATTGCTCGGAGAATGCCAGGGATGGATTTGCGACCGGAGCTGCTTCCCCCGCCCGTCTCCCACGAGCGCCGAAAGCGGGACCTCGTGGAAGCCGGCAGCCTGACGGAGCACGCGAGGCCGTCACCGCGTTCAAGACGCGGATCGAGCCGATGTGCTCCATCCACGCGTCAGTGATCTGCCCCCCGCGTTGTGGGCATGAGTGATCGCTCATGGCGGGGGCGTGGTTCGGCATTGGTGCTCATGGCGGGGCCAGCGCATAGTGAGGGCCATGGACCGATCCCTGCGTGTCGCGGTCATCGGCGACCGCGATCCGGCGTTTCCTCCGCACCTGGCCACCGACGACGCCCTCCGCCACGCCGCCGCGCACCTCGGCGTCGGGGTGGACGTCCGCTGGCTCGCCACCGAACCGCTCGAGTCCGACCTGGCCGAGGTCGAGGCCGCCGACGTGTTGTGGTGTGCGCCCGGCAGCCCGTACCGCAGCCTGTCCGGCGCTCTGGCCGCGCTCCGGCACGGCCGCGAGCACGGCGTCCCCACGCTGGGCACGTGCGGCGGCTGCCAGCACATGGTCATCGAGTACGCACGCCACGTGCTCGGCTTCGAGGACGCCCAGCACGCCGAGTACGACCCGTACGCCTCGACCTTGTTCGTGTCGGAGCTGACCTGCTCGCCGGCGGGCAGGACCATGCCCGTGACTCTGGCTTCCGGTTCCCGGGTGGCCGCGTTGTACGGGCGGACCGAGGTCGAGGAGGAGTACTACTGCAATTTCGGCCTCGCCCCCGACCGGCAGGCCATCCTGCACGACGGCGGCTTCCTGGTCACCGGCGTGGACGGCGACGGCGAGGCCCGGGTGCTGGAGATCCCCGGGCATCCTTACTACGTGGCCACGCTGTTCGTGCCGCAGGCCCGCTCACGTCCCGAGGAGCCACACCCCCTGGTGGCCGGTCTGCTGCGTGCGGCGCTGTGACGTTCACCCAGCTCAGGATCCTTCAGGCGGTCGCGCGGACCGGCAACATGACCAGGGCCGCCGAGGAACTGGCCACCACCCAGTCCGCCGTCAGTCACGCGGTGCGCGCGCTGGAGAGCGAGCTCGGGGTGGCGCTGCTGGTACGGGGCAGCCAGGGAGTGCGCCTGACCGCTGCGGGGCGGGCCGTGTGCCGCCGCGCGACGCTCATCCTCACCCAGGCGGAGGCGCTGCAACAGGAGGTGGCCGCGATCCGCGGGCAGGAGCGGGGCAGCCTGCGCGTCGGCGTCATCCCGAGCGCCAACGCCCGGCTGCTGCCGCCTCTGCTGCGCCGGTTCGCCGAGGCGCATCCGCGGGTGCGGCTCGCGGTGATGGAGGGCTCGGACCACGAGGTCCTGGAGTGGCTGGAGACCGGGGCCGCCGACATCGCCACTGTGTCGGCCGCGGCCGGCGAGGTCTCGCTGCCCGCCGGGGCGGTTGCGCGGCCGCTCGCCACCGACCGCATGCTGGCCGTCCTGCCCAGCGGCCACGAGCTGAGCGTCCGCCCTTCGTTGCCGGTGGCGGAGCTGGCGCGGCACCCGTTCATCATGTCCACGGGCGGGTGCGAGCCGCTGATCACGGCGATCGCGCGGGCGGCGGGTGCAAGCCTGACGTGTCATTACCGGGTGCGTGACACCAACAGCATCCTGGCCATGGTCGCCGAAGGGCTCGGGCTGAGCATCGTCCCCGAGCTGTCGCTGCCCGCCCACCTCAGCGGCGTGCACGCGATCCCGCTGGAGCCCGCCGTCGAGCGGACCATCCTCCTCGCCTTGCCCGCGGACCCGCTCCCGGCGGCCGTCGCCTTCGCCGACCTGGCCGCCGCCCACCATGCGGCGTCCCCGTGAACTCACGGCGATCGGCGCAGGGGCCGGATCGGCCGGGCCGTAGCGCCGGCTTGCCCAGGGGCGACTCAGGCTTGGGGTGGGGCCACGGCGTCGGGGGGCAGGCGGCGGGCCAGGCGGAGCAGCGCGAGTGCGGCCGGACCCACCAGGGCTGCCAGCGTCAGCCACAGCAGCAGCGGGGCCATGTCGAGCAGGGCCGAGAAGCCGGCGGGTGCGAGGACCGCCGCGAGTGCCCAGGTCTGCTGGTAGATCGCCAGGTAGCGGCCCCGCAGGGCCGGTGGTGCGGTGGCCGCCGCGAGGGCCCAGCTGGGCACGGTGTGCATGAGCTCGCCGAAGGTGAGGACGAGCGTGGCGACGAGCAGCCCGCCGACGCGCGGGAGTCCGGCGGGCAGCAGCGCGGTCGCGGCGTAGGCGGCGCACGCCGCCATCAGGATCAGGCCGCTCAGGGCCATGGCGTGGGTACGGCGGGCGTGCCGCTGCCACCTCCGGACCGGGAGCTGACCCGCCGCCACCAGGACCGTGTTGATCGCGTAGAGGACGCCCAGCAGGGCCGGCGGGACGCCGAGCACCGTGACCGCGTACACCGGCAGGGCGACGGGGAGGACGAGGTGGATCAGGGTGTACGCCTGCTCGGCCGCCACCAGGGTGACGAACGGCCGGTCGGCGAACACCTGACGGTAACCGCCCGGATTCCGGGGCGGCGGTGCGGGCGCGCGCCGTCCCGAGAGCAGCAGGCATGCGGCCGCCAGGGCGAAACTGGCCGCGTTCATCAGGGCGACGACCGCGAACCCGGTGGCGCCGGCGAGGGAGACCAGACCCGCCGACAGCAGGCCGCCCAGGCCGAAGGCGACGTTCCTCGCCGTGGCGATCAGGGTGTACAGCCGGTCCCTGAGCGCGCCCTCCGCCAGTGCGGAGACGTGGCCGCCGGAGGCGGGATAGTAGGCGCGGTCCCCGGCCGCGATCAGGGCGGCGACGACGAGCAGGGCCACGAACCCGTCCACCAGGGGGTAGGCGGCGAAGGCGGCCGCACGCAGCACGTACGTGGCGATCAGCACGCGGCGCGCGTCGAACCGGTCGATGAGGGTCCCGGCCACCGGGTTGGCCGCCAGCCCCACGACCGCCGCCACGGTGACCCCGAGCCCGACGGTCGTCATGGGCAGGCCGGTCACCTCGTGGATGAACAGCAGGGTCAGGGGCACGTACAGGCCGTTGCCGAGCGCGTCGACGAACATGCCGACCAGGAACGGGCGTACGCCGACGACACTCGTGAGGGAGGGGGAAGCCATGTGATCAGTGTTGCCAGGCGCTCATGGGGACGGCATCGGCCGCTGGTCCCATGCAGGCGGCCTCCGGTCCGTCCATGGTCCTAGGTCTCCGGTTCCCGGGCGGGGCCGGACGCGTGGCGGAGGGGACGTCCCTGCTGTGCGGCTCGCTGGGCCGAAGATCGCTGCCGTGGTGGCCATCGACGCGGCGGGCCGGGCGATCGGCGGTCCTGGGCGCGGGCAGGCAGCCGCCCGCGCCCCGGGGGTCAGTTGTTCGCGATGAAGTCGGCGACCAGCCGGTTGAACTCGTCGGCGTGCTCGATCATCGCCCAGTGCCCGCAGCGGTTGAGCAGCACCAGCCGGCTGTCCGGGATGTTGGCCAGCAGGTACAGGGAGGTCTCGAACGACACCACCCGGTCGTCGCGGCCGTGGATGAGCAGGGTCAGCACCTGGATCCTCGGCAGCAGCTCCGGCTTGACCCACTTGGGCAGCGGGGCGCCCTTCGGCAGGCCGTCCACGTAGTTGCTCAGGTGGTCGGGGCGGGCGAGGGCGGCGTCCGAACGGGCCTGGCACAGCTCAGGGGTGGCGAAGCGCGCCTTGTCGTAGACCATGATCTCGACGAGCCGGCGCATGTTCTCCGGGCTCGCGTCCCGATACGCCTCGATCAGCACCTTCAGCCCCTCGGACGGGCCGTCGCCGGCGCCGAACAGTGTGGGGATCCGGCCGACCGGCGGCCCCATGGTGATCAGGTGCGAGATCCGGCCGGGGTGCTCGGTGGCCAGCCGCAGCGAGGTCTGCCCGCCCATCGAGTTGCCGACGAACGCGGCCCGCTCGATGCCGAGGGCGTCCAGGAACTGGATCGCCGCCTCCACGTGGTCGAGCCGGTCGACGGTCGCCGGGTCGGACTCGCCCCAGCCCGGCATGTCGACGGCGTAGACGTGGAAGTGCTCGGCCAGCGCCTCGATGTTGCCGGCGAAGTTGCTCCATCCGGTGGCGCCCGGCCCGCTGCCGTGCAGCAGCACGACCGGATGGCCGGAGCCCGCCTCGTAGTAGCGCAGCTTCCAGTCCTTGGTCCGGACGGTGCGCGCGATGTCCTTGGCGTCGAGTGCCATCAGTGGTCCTCCCCGTTCGGCGCGGGCGCGGCGGCCAGCAGCCCGGCGACGACGCCCGGGGGGCGGTGGCCCCAGCTGTGCAGCTTGTCGAGCGTCTTCACCTCCCACGTCGCGTCGTCGATGATCAGTCCGCCCCAGCCGTACTCCACGCTGAAGCCGGAGGGGGTGTGGACGTAGAAGCTGAACATGTGGTCGTTCGGATGCATGCCGAGCGTCATCTCGAACGGCTGCCTGGCGTCCATGCACCGGTCGTAGGCCAGGCCGACGTCGCGGATGTCGGTCACCTCGACCATGAAGTGGTGGGTCCTCTTCGGCGAGGGCAGGTCGCCGAAGGCCACGGTGTGGTGGCGGCCGTTGCAGTGCAGGAAGATCAGGTCGGCGACCACGCCCGGGGCCAGCTCCTCGACGATGACGTCGCTGACCTTGAAGCCGAGCAGGTCGATGTAGAAGTGCAGGTACTCCTCCCGGGAGACGCCGTGGGCCAGCAGCACCTGGTGGCCCGCGCCGCCGGCGCCCGTCACGAACCCGCCGAGCAGCTTCGGCGACTCGAACGGCGTGGCGGCGTCGGCCAGGCCGGTGACCAGCTCGACCCGGTTGCCCATGGGGTCGGCGGTGACGAAGACGCGCTCCACCTTGCGGGCGGCGGCGAGCGCGTCGTCGCCCTGGGTGACCTCGACGCCGGCCGCGCGAACCTTGTCCACCAGGGCGTCCAGCGCGGCGGCGTCGGAGACCTCGTAGCCGGTGGCCACCAGGTCGTCGGCGGGGCCGCCGGTGACGATCCAGCGGTGGGCCTTCTCGTCGGTGCGCAGGGTGAAGCCGCCGTCGGTCTTCTCGCCGAAGCGCATCCCCAGCAGCTCGACGGCGAAGTGCTCCCAGTCGGCGAGGTCGCTGACCTCGTAGACGACGTAACCGAGCTCCTTGACTCCGGACATCTCTCTTCTCCTCTCGGGTGACAGGTTCAGGCGGGCACGGCCAGGCCGCTGACGTCGGCCGCGGCGACGAACTTGTCAGGACGGACGGCCACGGCGCGGACGCCGTACCTGCGCAGCCAGGGCAGCAGGACCTCGTCGAGGTCGACCAGCTCCTCCGGTCCCTGCGTGTAGGCGGTCTTCGGCCGCACGGCGAGGTAGCGGGCGCCGAGCGCGTCCCAGCCGGCCCGCTCCTCCGCCGTCAGCAGGGTCGCCGGGTCGACATCGTCGCCGAGCAGCACGAAGCCGTCGCCGAGCAGGTCGTCCAGGCGGGCCATCCGGCCGGTGGCGTCGCCGGCGACCGGCTGCGGGACCATCCGGCCGACGATGCTGGCGTCGCCCAGCGGCCCCCTGATCCAGCCGCCTTCGAGGACGGGCGGCGCGGTGAGCGGCGGCTCGTACGGCGTGACCGTGTCCTGGGGGACGGCGTTCATCGCCGCCTGCTCCTCCTCGGACAGCTCCTGCTTGATGACCCGGCCGAGCTGGACCGCGAGGCCGGTGTAGAAGGCGGTGTTCGGACGCCGTTCGGCCTCGTAGGTGTCCAGCCAGCTCTCGGGAAGCTCGCCCCTGATCACGCGGGCGAGCTTCCAGCCCAGGTTGTGGGCGTCGCGCATGCCGGACTGCATCCCGGCGCCGGCCCACGGCGGCATCAGGTGGGCCGCGTCCCCGGCCAGGAACACCCGGCCCTGGCGCCAGGTGTCGCACATCCGGACGTGGTGCTTGTAGAAGGCGTGCCGGTGGATCTCGACGTCCTGCTCGGTGACGCCCAGCGCCTTCAGCAGCGGCCAGACCTCGGCGCTGGTCGGGTAGTCCGCCGGGGACTCCGCCGGCTTGAGCGGGATCTCCCACCGGTGGTTGCCGGCGGAGAGCGCGATGTCGACGACCGGCCGCTCCTTGTCCGACCAGAACGTCAGGAAGTCCCGGTCGGGCCACCAGCGCTTGACGCGGCAGTCGATGACCACCCAGGTGACGTCGTTGGTGTCGCCCAGCAGGCGGCAGCCCACCTCGCCGCGGATCGTGCTGGCGCCGCCGTCGGCGGCGATGGCGTACCGGGCGCGGGTGGTGCGCGCCTGACCGGTCGCGGTGTCCGTGGAGGTGACGGTGACGCCGTCGGCGTCCTGGGCGATCCCCGTGACGTCGGCGCCGTAGTGGACGGTGATGCGGTCGCCGTGGTCCTGCGCGGCCGCGCGCAGCTCGGCCTCCATGGTCGGCTGGTAGATGTTGTAGAAGCGCGCCTTGCGGCCCAGCGTCGAGGGCGGGTGCTCGATCCGCATGATCTCCTGGCCACCGTAGGTGACCCAGCGCAGGGCCCGCTGGGGGTCGATCTTCTTCTCGATCCGCTCGTCGATGCCCAGGTCCTGGAAGATCCGCATCGTCCAGTCGTTGACGGTCACGGCCCGTGCCCGGGGGTAGATGTCCGTGTCCCGTTCCAGGGCGACGGCGGACACGCCGTACCTGGCGAGGGTGAGCGCGGCGATCACGCCGGTCGGGCCGTACCCGACGATCGCGACGTCCGCGTCGTAGCTGTCGGTCATGCGCTGACTCCGTTCTCGGCCGCCGGGGATCCGATGCGGCACTTTTGGACCAAACGTTCGGTCCAATTGTGAGGAGACTAACAACGACCTGCGGCGACGTGTCAAGACCTGTTCACGAACCGGTTACTGAGACCGCGTCCGGACCGCCGGACGAGCCGCTGTTCCGGGGTCCCTAGAATTCGGCTGGTGGAGAAGTCGGCGCGGGAGGCGCACACCGGAAACAGCCGCGGCCGCCGGTCCCGGCAGGAGATCCTCGACGCGGCCGCCCGGGTGATGTCCGTGCGCGGCTACGCCGGGACGTCGATCTCGACGCTCGTGAAGGAGACGGGCCTGCCCAAGAGCGCCTTCTACCACCACTTCGAGTCCAAGGCGGGGCTGCTGTCGGCCGTCATGGCCCAGGGGGCGCGGGGCTTCTTCGAGGCCATGCGCGAGGCCCACCGCGACCCGCCGGCCGGCGGCACCCCCCGCGAACGCCTGGGCTGGTACCTGCGCCGGACCGGCGAGGTCTTCGTGCACCGCGAGGAGTTCCTCCGCCTGCTGCTGGTGCTGGTGATGAGCAACGAGGCCGCCGAGGCCCCGGAGGCGATGCGGACCGTCATCGACGTCCGCGCCGAGGGCCGCGACCTCATGCGGCACATGATCCGCTCGTCGTTCGCCGGCGAGGGCGCCGGCGAGGGCGAGGAGGCCGCGGACGCGGTCGCGGACGCCCTCGCCCACTTCGGCATGGCCGGATTCGACGGCGCCTTCGTCTCGCTCCAGTCCGGGGACGGCAAGCCGATCGCGGAGTTCATGGAGCAGCTCGCCGACGCCCTGGTGGCGATCGGCGAGTCGCTGATCGCGGGCCGCCGGGGCGCGCCCGGCGGCTGACGGTCAGGCGGACCGCTGCTCGCGCCCGGCGGCGAGCGTGAGGGCGATGTCGACGATCATGTCCTCCTGGCCGCCGACCAGCCGGCGGCGGCCGCACTCCATCAGGATGCCGCGCACGTCGACGCCGTACCGCGCGGCGGCGGCCTCCGCGTGCCGCAGGAACGACGAGTAGACGCCGGCGTACCCCAGGGTGAGCGTCTCCCGGTCGACCCGTACCGGACGGTCCTGCAACGGGCGGACGATGTCGTCCGCGGCGTCCTGGAGCTGGAACAGGTCGCACCGGTGCTCGAAGCCGGACAGGTCGGCGACCGCGACGAACGCCTCCAGCGGGCAGTTGCCCGCGCCCGCGCCGTGACCGGCCAGCGACGCGTCGACCCGGTAGACGCCGTTCTCGACCGCGACGACGGAGTTGGCGACCGACAGCGAGAGGTTCTCGTGGGCGTGGATGCCGATCTCGGTCCCGGCGTCGAGCACGTCGCGGTACGCGCGGACCCGCGCGGCCACGTCGTTCATGGTGAGCCGGCCGCCGGAGTCGGTGACGTAGACGCAGTGCGCGCCGTAGGACTCCATGAGCTTGGCCTGCCGGGCCAGCTCCTCGGGCGGGGCCATGTGGGAGAGCATCAGGAACCCGGACACGTCCATGCCGATCTCGCGGGCCGCGGCGATGTGCTGGGCGGAGATGTCGGCCTCGGTGCAGTGCGTGGCGACCCGGACGGACCGCACGCCGAGGTCGTAGGCGCGCTTCAGCTCGTGGACGGTGCCGACGCCGGGCAGCAGCAGCGTGGTCAGGCGGGCGTTCTCCAGCACCGACGCGGCCGCCTCGATCCACGCCCAGTCCGTGTGCGAGCCGGGACCGTAGTTGAGCGACCCGCCGGCCAGGCCGTCGCCGTGCGCGACCTCGATCGCGTCGACGCCGGCCCGGTCCAGCGCCGTGACGATGCGCTTGACGTCCTCCAGGTCGATGCGGTGTCGGACGGCGTGCATGCCGTCGCGCAGGGTGACGTCCTGGACGAAGATCGGGGTGGTCATCGAAGGCCCGCCTTCCGTGCGGCGATGCGTTCCGCGACCCGCAGGCCGGCGGAGGTCATGATGTCGAGGTTGCCGGCGTAGGCCGGGAGGTAGTGCGCGGCGCCCTCGACCTCGAGGAACACCGACACCTGGTGGGTGGGCCGCGCCGCGCCGGCGGCCAGCAGCGTCTCCACCGGCTGGTCGGCGGGCACCTCGGTGATCTGCACCTGCTGCTTGAGCCGGTAGCCGGGGACGTAGGCGGCGACGTCGGCGACCATCTTCTCGACCGACCGGCGGATCTCGTCGTGGACGGCCGGGTCCGGCGCCGCGACGAGGCACAGGACGGTGTCCCGCATGATCAGCGGCGGGTCGGCGGGGTTGAGGATGATGATCGCCTTGCCGCGGCGCGCCCCGCCGATCTGCTCGATGGCGGCCGAGGTGGTCTCGGTGAACTCGTCGATGTTGGCCCGGGTGCCCGGCCCGGCCGACTTCGAGGCGATGGACGCGACGATCTCGGCGTACTCGACCGGCGCCACCCGGCTGACGGCGGCGACGATCGGGATCGTGGCCTGGCCGCCGCAGGTGACCATGTTGACGTCGGGCGCGTCGAGATGCTCGTCGAGGTTGACGGCGGGGACGACGTAGGGGCCGATCGCCGCCGGGGTCAGGTCGATCAGCCGCTTGCCGAGCGGGAGCAGCTTGGCGGCGTTCACCTCGTGCGCCTTGGCCGAGGTGGCGTCGAAGACGATCCCGATCTCGTCGAAGCCTGGCAGCGCGATCAGGCCGTCTACGCCCTCGGCCGTCGTCGGGACGCCCATCCGGGCGGCGCGGGCCAGACCGTCGGACGCGGGGTCGATGCCGACCATGGCGCCCATCTCCAGGTGACGCGAACCGCGCAACACCTTGATCATCAGGTCGGTGCCGATGTTGCCCGAGCCGATGATCGCGACCTTCGTCCTGCTCATGCTGCTGCTCCTTCGGTGAAGCGGACCGTCACCGTGCCGAGGTCGGACAGGGTGGCGGTGACGGTGTCGCCGGCGGCGACCGGCCGCATCGGGCCGAGCGCGCCGGACAGGACGACCTGGCCCGCGCGCAGCGGCTCGCCGAGGTCGCGGGCCATGCGGGCCAGCCACACGACCGCCTCGATCGGGTCGCCCAGGCAGGCCGCGCCGGTGCCGGTGGAGACCTCCTGGCCGCCGATGCTCATCGACATCGCGACGTCCACCGGATCGAACTCGCCGAGGGTGCGGCGTTCCGTCCCGAGGACGTAGGCGCCGGCGGAGGCGTTGTCGGCGACCGTGTCGCCGAAGGAGATGTCCCAGCCGGCGATCCGGCTGCCGCAGATCTCCAGCGCGGCGACGGCGTACTCGATCGCGGCGCGGACCTGGGGGGCGTCGAGCGGCCCGTCGTCCAGGTCGGCGCCGAGCACGAACGCGATCTCCGCCTCGGCCCGCGGCTGGAGGATCCGGCCGACCGGGATCGCGTCGCCGTCGGCGTAGGCCATGTCCTCGAACAGCACGCCCAGGTCGGGCTGGTCGACGCCGAGCTGGCGTTGCACCGCCTCCGACGTCAGGCCGATCTTGCGTCCGGTGATCCGCGCGCCGGCGGCCAGCCGGGAGGCGGTCAGCGCGGCCTGGACGGCGTACGCGGCGGCCAGGTCGTCGCGGCCGATCAGATCCCGCACGGGGGCGCACGGCACGCCGGACGCGGCGGCGCCGGCCAGCCGCCCGGCCGCGGCGGCGATGTCGGACGGGCTCGCGGCGGCGGGCCCGTTGGTTTCGTTCATCCCCCCACTGTGCAGGCAGGATGCCGCCCCAACCAGCACATCGTCTCGTTCAGCGATACGCTGTGCCGGTGACCGATCGGGCGGACCTCGACACCGTGCTGGGCAAGGCGGTGACGATCCTGCGCGCCTTCCGGCCCGACGACCGGGTCGTCAGCCTCGCCGAGCTGGTGCGGCGCACCGGCCTGCACAAGGCGACCGTCCACCGGCTGTCGGGCGATCTGGTCGCCAACCGCCTGCTCGACCGCGCCGACGGCGGCTACCGGCTCAGCCGCGGCCTGTTCGAGCTCGGCATGCTCGCCTCGCTCGAACGCAGCCTGCTCGAACTGGCGATGCCGTTCCTCCAGGACCTCTACGAACGCACCCACGAGACCGTGCACCTCGGCGTGCGCGAGGGGCACGACGTCGTCTATGTCGCCAAGATCGGCGGCCACCGCCAGGCCAGGGCGCCCTCGCGCACCGGCGGCCGGATGCCGCTCCACTGCACCGCGATCGGCAAGGCGCTGCTCGCGTACGCCGGGCCCGACCTGCGGCGCGAGGTGCTGACCGGGCCGCTGGAACGGCGTACGCCGCACACCGTCGTCGTGCCGAGCATCCTGCGCGGCCAGTTGCGGCGCGTCACGGAGACCGGGGTCGCGTTCGAGGCGGAGGAGTCGGCCGTCGGGCTGGTGTGCGTCGCCGCGCCGGTGCTGGGGCGCGGCGATGAGCCGCTCGCCGCGATCAGCGTGGCCGGCCCCACCGGCCGGTTCCGGCCCGAGGGGCACGTGGCCGCGGTGCGCGCGGCGGCGGCCGCGCTCGGCAGCACGCTCACCCGCCGCGACCTCCTCCGGTGAGGCGACGGCTCAGCCGGCGGTGAACCGGCGCTCAGACGGCGCGACCAACCGGCGCTCAGACGGATGCGACCTGCTCCGACCAACCGGCGCTCAGACGGATGCGACCTCCTCCGACCAACCGGTGCTCAGAGGGCGCGGCTGATCGCGTCGGCCGCGGCCGTGAGCGCGGCGACGAGGGGTTTGATCTCCTTCGGGGAGTAGCGGACGCTGGGCATCGAGATCGACAGCGCCGCGCCGGTCGCGCCGTCGCGGCCCTTCACCGGGCAGCCCACCGCGACCACGCCCCGCTCGGTGCGCTCCAAGTTGAGCGCGACCCCGCTGTGCCGCACGGACCGCAGGTCCCGCCGCAGCCGCGCGAGGTCGGGCAGTTCCTCGGCCGGGTCGCCCCGGTCGCCGGGGGCGTAGAGCTGCGCCAGCTCCTCGTCGGAGAGGGCCGCCAGCGCCACCAGCCCGCCGGTGGCCTGGTGGGCCGGGAAGACCATGCCTTCACGGCTGCCCACCCGCAGGGCCTGCCCGCACTCGACCGAGGCGATGAAGCGCACGTTGCGCCCGGTGCGGATGCTGAGGTTCACCGTCTCGTCGATCCGGTCCACCAGCGCCCGCATCTCGCCGAGCGCCGCCGCCCGCAGCGCGCCGACGTCGGACTGCGCGCGCTCGGCCAGCGCGAGGACCGGGCCCACCCGGTAGCTGCGGTCGTCGTTCTGCACGGCGAAATCGCGGTACACCAGCGCGGTCAGCAGCCGGTGGGCCGTGGAGCGGGCCACGCCGAGCCGCTCGGCGGCGGCCGAGACGGTGATCACCCCGTCGAGCTGGAGGATCTGCGCGAGCCGCAGAGCATGGTCGACGCTGGTGGGCGCATAGGCCGGCGGGGTCTTCATGGGCTTGGCCATGGAACCGATCCTGACACATGAATTCCGCTGTGCAGAATCCTCTTTTCCAGTCAGCTCGCCTGCGCGGATAGTCGGGGCCATGCCCCACGTGAACGCCGGCGACTCGCCGGTCAAGATCGCCGCCGTGGACCGGCCGGACCAGCCCTCGCTCAGCCCCGAGCTGGAGGACCTCTACCGAGGCTTCGAGAAGGCGCTGCTCGTCCCGTTGTGGACGGAGATCGGCGACCTGATGCCGCCGCACCCGCGCTCCAGCGCGCAGCCGCACCGGTGGGAGTGGGGCACGCTGCTCGACCTCGCCGGCCGCGCCGGCGAACTGGTCCCGGTCGGGCGCGGCGGCGAGCGCCGGGCGATCGCGCTGGCCAACCCCAGCCTGGGCGGCAAGCCGTACGCGACGCCGACCCTGTGGGCCGCGATCCAGTACCTGATGCCGGGCGAGAACGCCCCCGAGCACCGGCACAGCCAGAACGCCTTCCGCTTCGTCGTCGAGGGCGAGGGCGTGTGGACCGTGGTCGAGCGCGACCCGGTGCCGATGCGCCGCGGCGACTTCCTCCCCCAGCCCGGCCTGCACTGGCACGCCCACCACAACGCGGCCGACACGCCCATGGCCTGGATCGACGGGCTCGACATCCCGTTCCAGTACGGCGTCGAGGCGCAGTTCTTCGACTTCGGCCGGGACACCCTCACCGAGGAGGAGCACGCCACCCCCGACCGTTCGCGCGCCGAGCGGCTCTGGGGGCACCCCGGCCTGGCCCCGGTCTCCCAGCTCCGCCGGCACGAGGGCACGCCGTTGCTCTGCTACCGCTGGACCGACACCGACGCCGCGCTGACCGACCAGCTCGCGCTGGAGCGGGAGGGGCACGCGGGCCCGATCGAGCCCGGCCACGCCCTGGTCCGCTACATCGACCCGACGACCGCCGGCGACGTGCTGCCGACGATCCGGGCGCAGTTCCACCGGATCACGACAGGGGTGGAGACCGCGCCGTACCGGGAGACCGGCTCGTCGGTCTACCAGGTCTTCGACGGGTCCGGCCAGGTCACCGTCGGCGACCGGTCGTGGCGGGTGAGCCGCGGCGACCTGTTCGTCGTGCCGTCCTGGCAGCCGCTGTCGATCCGCTCGGAGGCGTCGGCCTCCGACTCCGACTCCGGCGCGCTCGACCTGTTCCAGTTCAGCGACGCCCCGATCTTCACCAGGCTCGGCCTGTACCGCAGCCACACCGAGGAGAACAGCCGATGAAGCTCGCCACCGTCCGTCTGGACGACCACCGCACCGCCGCCGTCCGCGTCGAGGGCGACGAGCTCGTCGAGGTGGGCGACAGCCCCGCCTGGGCGAAGGCCCGCTCCTGACGGGGTCAGACCTTGGTGATGCGCACGGCGTCGGCGATCACGTAGCCGGTCGCCGAGGTCCACCGGCTCACCCCGAC
>NZ_JBSGCE010000116.1:0-17261 GCF_053601695.1 Nonomuraea sp. NPDC004702 | reverse complement strand
GACGAGGTGAACCAGCGGGCCGCAGGGAAAGCTGCGCACCCCCTATCTCGAGCAGGTGACTCGGTTGTTCGCTGGAGGGCGGCAGGAGCTGACAAGCTGCCGGAAGTTCGTCCCGGCCGCCCGCGACTACACCGCCTGCCGGCCTGGATCTGGGGTGGCCCTCCCGAGCGCGCCGAAGGCGGTGGCCCGCGCCACCGCCTTCGATGCGTCCGCTGTGCCCACGCTCGGGGCCTACACCCCGGCGCCGATCGGCTCGGGTGCGGCCTGCGGCGCCGCGACGGGGCCGGTACGGGAGCGCGCCGTGCGGGGGAACAGCACGACCGTGGCCAGGATGGTGCCGGCGATGATCCACCAGGCGGTGGCCAGGCCCACGTGCATCGCGACCCAGCTCAGGCCCGCCGCCGCCACCGCGCCGCCGGCCTGCAGGAACAGCGAGTCGACCGACAGGAGCGTGGTGCGCTCGGCCGAGGTCGCCCGCTGGTGCAGCATCTCGCCGCGGAGCGGTTCGCTGATCCCGCAGCCGACGTACAGGCTGACGTAGCCGAGACCGGCGAGCACGATGGCCAGGGTGCCGCCGAGCGAGGTAGAGGCGGCGAGAATCGCCAGGGACAGAACGGTGACGCAGGTACCGGTGATCGCTCCCCGGCGCGAGCCGCGCCCCACCCGGGCGGCCAGCGGGGCGAGCGCGCTGCCGAGCGCGCTGCCGGCATAGCCGATGGCGCCGACCACGGCGTAGATCATGCCCGCGCTCTCCGGCTGCCCGGTGAGGTCCCGCAGCCGGCCCGGGGTGAAGATCTCGACGGAGTTGAGCACGACTCCCACGCCGGCCGCGATGAGCAGCAGCCTGCTGATGGCCCGTTCGCGCAGCCCGCTGCGCAGCCCGCCGGTGATCGCGACCGGCACGCCTCGCAGCGCCTGCCCGAACGAAGCGCGGCGGCGCGGCGGCTCCGGCATGGCCGCGAGGGTGACGACGAACTGCGCGGCGGCGGCCGTGGCCGCCAGCAGCATGGGCACCGACAGCGGGACGAGCGGCCCAAGCGACCAGGACGAGGACAGCGCCAGCGGGACGATGCCGCCAACGAGCGTGCCGCCGCACAGCGCGATGGATCCCATCGACGCGCCCCGGGCCAGGCCGGGCTTGAGGTCGGCGTCGGGGCCGTCGATGGCGTGCATGGTATCGACGTACCACGACTGGGCGGGGCCGCTGGCCAGGGCGCGGGAGACCGCCTTGAGCACGAACGCGACGGCGAACAGTGCGAAGCCGGCGGCCAGGCCCATCAGGACCAGGCTGGCCAGGCCGAAGAGCGCGGAGGCCGCGATGGTCCCGCGGCGGCCGATCACGTCGGCGAGCCCGCCGGTCGGCAGCTCCACGGTGACGACCGCGATGGAATGGATCGCCATGACGAGGCCGACGGAGGCGACGTCCATGCCGCGCTGGAGCATCAGCAGGACCATGGGCGCTCCCATCAGGCCGGCGGGTAGCCAGGCGAGGAAGCTGATGAGAGCGTAGCGGCCGGCGGCGGCGCGGGCGGTCAGGGGCGCTGTGGTGGCTGAGTCCGCTGTCATGTCCTTCACCGTAGATTCGCAAAGGCAATTTTGCAAATACAATTTTGCAAACTTGGCCTCAGAAGGACGGACCGTGCTGGTCCGCCCCTTCCGCCCGCGTTTACAGCCGATGGGCTCGCGGCCCGGCTGGCAAGGCAGCGCACGCTCGGCGGGAGGCCCGGAGCCTGGGCTCATCGCGGAAAGGAGGACATGACGACCAGCGCCACCGCCCAGCCGTCGCACATCATCACCGCCCACTCCCCGAGCCACTGGATCCGCGCCGGTCCCCGGCCGCTCGGCATCACCGTGGCGGACCGGTCGATCAGCATCGACCCGCCAGGGATTTCTTCCGGTTCGATGCGACGTCCTGGCTGGTGTGCAACTGGCCGCTGGTTCGCGACCAGTCGCTGACCGCGCGGGAATCGAACGATCAGGCGCTGGAGCAGGTCGTCCTGGACTTCATCCACGCCCATGGCCGCACCAACAGTGACGCCGCCGAGTCCTGGCAGGTGTACGGGTTCGTGTTCAGCCTTGAGCTGCTCCCCGTCGCCGGGCTGAAGGGAATCAGCCCGGCCGAGCCGCGCATGCCGCGCGAGGTGGTCACGCTGATGGCGCTGAACAAGGTCGCCGACGCCGGCACGATCGCCAACGTCGGCCCCTGCTGGCTCTTCCCCGCTGCCACTTCGGTCATATTCGACCTGGACGAGGCCACGGGTGGAATGCTGGATGAGGCCTGCGACTCGACCTTGCTCACGACGAGTCGCGCCGGGTGGAGTCGGTCAAGGCGCACGCCGCGCTCGGTGGCCGGCTGGTCCCACGGGTGCCAGTCCGTACCGGACCAGTCCGGTGGTGCGGTTCCGCGGTCCGGGGCGTCGGTGGAGGCCTTCGGCCAGGACCTGCGGGCCTTCCGCCAGGAATGGCTGAGCGCGGCCTGAGCCTGCCGCACCACCAGCCAGCAGGACTAGGGACAGGGAAGACAGACGAGGCCATGGACACCACGGACGTCACTCGGGCACTGCCGAAGCTGCTGACCCAGGCGGGGCTGCCGCCCGATCCCGCCCGTGAGGTGATCCGGATCTGGGCCCGCTCCGGTGTCGAGCGGCTGCGCTTCGCCGCCGGATCCTCGCTGGGGGCGTCCGTGGTGCTCAAGTACGCCGAGCATCCCTTTGACCGTGAAGAGCGCGCGCTGCGGTATGCCGCCCGCGGCGGCCTGCCCGTCCCACGGGTGCACGCCGCCCACTCGCGGGCTGGGCTGCTCACCATGCTGCTGGAAGATCTCGGCGACCCGATCCAGGAGGCGACCGACACCGACGGCGCCGCCGCGGCCGTCGCCCTGCATCAGATCAGCGGGCACCGATCGGGGCTGCCCGCGCTGGGAGAGGCGGAGCTGACCAGCATGCCGGGGCGGATCCTCGCCAGATTGGCCAAGCTCGACCTGGCCTCGATCGCCATCGATCAGCTCCACGCCCTGGAGGCAGCCGCATCATCCCGGGCAGCCGGGGCGGCAATGGCCCCGTTCGGGCTGTGCCATTCGGAATACCACCTCACCTCCGTGCACATCGGCCAGCGCGGGCGATATCTGCTGGACTTCGCTCGTGCTTTCGTCGGCCCTGGCCTGCTGGACATGGCTTCCTGGCACGGCACGCTGCGGGCTCCCGACCCCGACCGGCTGTACCCCCTGCTGGAGGACTACGTCGCCTACGGCGGTCCCGCCCACACGCTGACCCGCCGTGGCGGTCTACCCGCCCAGCGGTGGGCTTTGGGCTGGCATCGGGTCTGGGTGGCCGACTGGTTCGCCGAACAGATCGAGCGCGGCTGGGCACGTGAAAAGCCCCAGGCATGGATCAACGCGATCACCCGGCACCTGAACGACGCAGCCGACCTGCTGGCTGGCTGAGCGCGCGGCTCCACCCGGAGTGGACCCGGCAGATGGATATCGGCCCCAATACGAGCGTGCTGGGGGAGCAGACTGGAGCGCGCGTGGTGGAGCTGGGCCGCGGCGCGGGCCCACAACCTGGCGGCCCTCGTCGCCGTCCACGGCGCGGACGGCATCGGTGTCGATCAGGACCTGGCCCAGATCCCCCGGGCCCACACCGGGCACGGCCACCTTTCCGGCCCGCGCTTCGTCCACGCCGACGCTGAAAGCCTCCTGACCCACCTGCCATGGGCTGGTCTTGACGTGATCATCCCGATCTTCGGGGGTTCGGCTTCGCCCGTGCCGCGTTCGACAAGGGCGCGTTCGATCCGGTCTCCGTCGCCGAGCTCGCCATCTTGGACTTCGCTATCGCACTCGCGCGAGGCCGGTTCGAGTTCCATCTCATGGACGCTCGGCGGCGCGACCTCCCCGCCGAGGGGCGCGGTTCGCGCCATCGATTCCGACCCTACCCCGCGGCCTTGGCATCACGAGGAGCTGAGGGGGAGTAGGAACGGCATCCCGTTGCCCGGCTTGGCCGCGCTCACCGGGGGCGGCATGGTCACAGTGCGTGTGACGCGGTCAGATGCCGTGTCGTCCGACACCATCGGCCATCGCGGCCTGGGAGGGTCGGCACTACGGAGTGGTCGACGCCGTCGAGCCGCGTCGCATTCGAGTAGGTCACCCACCGGTGATCGATACTCGGCTGGCCGCCGGTCATGTCGGGACCAAGGGGGAGCGCGACCTTCGCTCCCAATGTCGGTGTGTCGTTCTCCATGACCAGGGCGGGAGGATGAACGCCATGCTGGTCTTGGCGAGCGGCACCATGGGCGGCACGGTAGCGCGCGGGGGCCTCGGCGGCGGGTCGCTCCAGGGGGCGAGCGTACGCGCGGCGGCTGCGGCTCGTCCATCTGTTCGAGCCTGACACGCGACGTTCGCGGCGTTGACGATGGCCTGTCCGGTTCGCGTCCCGCGACCTTCGCTGCATGGTCTCTCTGTAGAGAACGCTGCCGGGCGAACGCGGCTCTCGGGAGGGCTCCGGTTCGGGAGCGGATTTGAGGGCGCGTGGGCCGTCTCAGTGGCCTCGGCCGTCCTGCACCGCTTCGCATGAGTGCTATCTGGGCCTTTGTCGGGTCAGCCGGCGGTGCCGAAGATGGTCGCGATCATGCCGCGTACGGCGGCGAGCTGATCGTCGGCCAGGTCGCCCACCTTGGACTTGAGCCGGGCGGCCGCCACGGTGCTGACGCGGTCCACCATAGCGGCGCGGTCCTCGCCGACGTCGACCACGAAGGCGGTCAGGGCGTGCGCCATGTCGGCGGCCTCGACGTGCGCGGTGAGCACGTTGTCGCCGTACAGCGTGTGGTAGAAGTCGCCGGAGACGATCAGGCGGACGTCGTTGCGGTCGCCGAGCTGGACGGTCCATAGCTCGCCGAATCGGTGGCTCACGCAGCCTGGCCGCGGCGCTCGTCAGTCGCCCGGGTGATGTCCTCGGCGGTAGCACGCTCGTCGACCTCCTGGGAGGCGACCGCGCCGGCGCCGTACACCGTGGCGCGGGCCGCCGGCGTGTGGCTGGCGGCGATCTCGCGGAGGGCGCCGCGCGCCAGGACGGCCGAGACGCTGAGCCCGTTCTCCTCGGCGTACTTGCGGACCGCGTTCAAGATCCACGATTCCATGCTGATTGACGTCTTCTCTATTGCCATACCTGGAGTGTACTCCGTTGGTATTACTCGGGGTAGGAACATGAGGGCATCCACGCTCCGGCTTCAGACGGCATGCTGCGAGAAGGATTCGAGCATGCGAAAGATCGGGATTCCCACGGCTGCCAAGCACATGACCAGCATCGACCCTCCGATGCCGAAGAAGGTCCATGGGCTGAACCACTGGAAGCCCAGCGCCAGGAGTGCGAGGACCTCGCCAATGAAGAAGGTGGCGGCCAGGCCCATACCCATCCAAAGCCAGCGATCGACTGAGTTCCAGTGCCAATCCCACAGCCGTCCGGTATCGCCTTCGGAAGCCTTGAGGTCTCTGATGATGCGCATGCGACTTTGCAACATCATTCCTACTTCGATGACGAGAGCGATCAGGAGTGTGGGCAGCACTTGCGCGGCGGTTGCGTAGAACGCTTCGGTTCCCATGTCCAGGACTTCGCCAACGCGGGCGTGGACGTTTCCCTCGGCTCGATCGGTCGCGGGACTTTTGTCAGCGGGAATGTCGATTCCCGCTGACAAACCCACATGCTCACCATGAGCCTCGGACGGCGGCGGTAAGGCTGAGGACGCGATGAGCGAGTACCTCCGCAAGGCCGCGAGCGCACCGCCCGCCGTGGCGGCCTCGGCCGACCGCGCCACGACCCCCTACTGGGCCTACCTGGCCAGCCTCGATGACGCCGAATCCCGCCGCGCGGTGAAGGGCCTCCTCGACCTTATCGCCCACCTCAAGCCGGCGAGGCCCGTCTGGCCGCGACCCGGCGGGACCGGACCCAGCCGCGCTGGCTACCACCGAGAGACGGTCCCACTGGCGTCCGCTACGGTCTGAGCGAACCCAGCGCATCCGCTCCAGGATCGCCACCGCCACCGCCCGCGGGAAGACACCGCCCCAGAACTCTGGCCGACCGCGTACCACAACAAGCACAACGTCCCCCCGCCCCTGGGCCGCTACCTGGCCGACGAGCGTGTCGGCGCGCGGTCCGCCACTCGCGACACCGACCTCAATCCCAACCCGGACGACCTCGAGGACAACGCCCACCACGAGCGGCCGCGCCGTACCCCGCTACGCGACGGCCCCGCTCGCCGCCTTGTACCCGACCGGCACCCGCCGATCCAAGCCGGCCGGGGTAGCCCTGGCCGACCACGACCCCGCCCACAGATCCCCGCGCGTCAGGCACGACAAGCGGAACCAGCAGCGGATCATCGGGAAGGCGAAGACCATGGCGTGAATCATCAGGCGCCGGCAGCGACGGTGATCTCCACCCGCCGTGCGATCTCGAAGAGCTCAGCGGCGGTGGCGTGGGGTGGAAAGCGCTCGACGACCCGGTGGTGCACGTGTGCTCGCGTCATCCGCCAGGAGTGCCAGCTCCGGGGCATGACCCTCTCGCAGATCGGGCAAACGCTGTTGGAGCGACTGCCTGGGTTGTCGCCGCTGGAAGCGTACCGCTTGACGCGCGGCTGGACCAGGTCCGAGGCAGTGAGCGAGCTCCGAGCCCTGTATGAGGCGGACCTGCGTTCGCCGCCGGCGGTCAACACCGGCATGTTGTGCCGGTGGGAGCACGGCGCGGTTGGCCTGCCGGCCGCTATCAGCATGGTGCGTCGTCAATGGGGTCGGCCTTCTCGTCGCCGCACACTCTCTCTCGTACTGTAATCACGTCAACACGGTTCGTGACAGGGCTACGGTGGGGCATGGCCTGATCGTGGTGCTCCTTCCGGCGCGCACCCGCCGGGCGATCACCGCGCGGCCGCGTCCAGTCCAGCGGCATCGCGTACAGGCGGCCCAGCATGTGCCGATAGTCGGCCGGGCTCACGGTCCCGCCTATTCTGCTCCAGCGTTTCGACGACGCCCTTGCTCTCCACCACCCGCCACACACCCCAGACCGGCCAGACCAGGCCGACGTCGCACAGGTGCGCCGGGACCTGCGGGCAGACCGCGCCCAGTTCGACGCCGCCGACCTGGCCGGGCTCATCGCCGCGCTGCCCAGCCTCGCCGTAACCGCCCAGACCATGGCCGAACACACCGACGATCCGGCCGGATGGGCGCCGCCATCCGCTCTCTACAACCTGGCCACCGACACCCTCAACAAGATCGGGCGTAAGGACACCGCACGCCTCACCGCCGACCGCGCCATGATCTACGCGGCCCGCAGCGAAGACGGCACCGCCCGGGCCGCCTCCGCCCGGGCCCTCGGCATGATGCTCCGCGGCCAGAACCGGCACGATCTCGCCGCTCAGGTGATGACCCAAGGCCTCAACCATGCCACCACGCCCGCCACCCACACCACCGGCCAAGCGTCCCTGCGCCTGCGCCTGTTGTGAGCCCTGGCCTACACTCACGCCTGGTCTGGAGACAAGGCACGCGCCCTCGAAGGGATGGCAGACGCCGAGCACCGCGGCGCGGCTTGCCATGACCCGACCAGCCGCAGTCGGCTTCGCCACCCTCCATTGGGACGACGTCCTCTATGCGCTCGGCGACCCCAGTGCCCCCTCCATGCCGCCCGCCACCTGCGCACCCACATGTTCCCTACACCTGAGCGGCGCGGACGCTTCCATACTGACCTGGCTGCGCCGCCTGGGCAGCAGGACGCTCGCGCCGCCGCCGAACTGCTCGCAGCCCACCAGCACGCCCCCGCCGAGGTGACCGGGCGGCCATCTATCCGCAATATCGCCGCCACCCTCACCGACCGTCACCCTCCAGTGATCGAGGTACGCCATCTCACGCAGGCCATCAGGCACCCCGCCATCGTTCCGCCGGGCCTCTGACTCGCCGCCCCACAGATACTTACCGCTTCACCCTGCGGAAACAGGATCACGCGAAGATCAACTCATGCACCATGTCCGTAGAGGTGACCCAGATCCCTGGCGATCGATGTGAGAGTCCGGCCCGGCCTCGACAACACCGGTGCCAACGCGTTGGCCTTGAACTCGGGCGGGTGCTTCTCCAGCACCATCAGCGATATCTCTTCCTCTGGACCTCAAGATCCAGTCTTCAAGGCAGCCACATTCGTGGGGAAGGCCCGGTGCGTCTCGAGCCTTCGCTGAATGCTTCCTGGACGAAGGCGGCACCGGAAGTCGCCTTATGGCTGACTTCGCACCATTGTCAGCCCCTGGCTAGCTGTCATCGCGTCCGCTGCCCACCCTCACGCAGGTCAGGCAAGCCCACTGTTGGAGCCGTGGCGGGTTACAGCCGGCTCCGGAGGTAGTCCATTGGCGACCGCTTGACGAACCATCTCGTGAATTTCCTGCAGTCGGCAGGAGGGCAGCTGGGCGGCGAGAATCGCCAGATCCCGCAGACCTTCGATGCGATTGACGTGCAGTACCACCTTGCTACTGGGGCTCAACTCGATGCCGAGATCCTGCTCAACGGCATCGGGGTCTAGGCGAAAGAAGGCCGCGATCGCCGTAAGGGTGTGCTCGTCCACCTTGGTCGTTCGAGTGGAGTCCAGCAGGTTCATGAGGGTTTGATGGCTCGGTCCCTGACCGCCGTTGCCGTCTCTGATCGCTGCCGAGAGTTCACGGACGCTGCCCCAGTTGTTGCCCATGAGACCGTCCAGCCACGCTGCCACGTGGGCAGGCGACACCGTTACGGCCATCGGACGGCTCCTCCTGCGTCAGGATGTGGGACCCCTGATCTTCAATCTACCGCCTTGCAGGTGATCACGCCAGCCTGAGGTGCGATCACCGGGATCCATCGTGCGGGCCCCACCAGGTAGACGCGGGGTTCAGACACTGAACGCGACCGAGAGGAAGGCGATCGCCGTGGTTGCGGTGGCTGGATCGTCCGACGTTGCCCCGCTGGCCGGCTTCGATATCTCGGTGACCACCGTGCCGGCCCCGCCGCGGGGCGGCGCGCCCCACATGACCTACATCGAGTCCCGCGCTCGGACGCTGGGCGAGCAGCTTCGCCCCGGCGCGACGGTGGCCCTGGAGTCCACGGCCTATCCGGGGATCACCCAGGAGCTGCTGCCGCCGATCCTGGAGGAGAGTTCGGGACTCAGAGACGGGGTGGACTTCCTGGCTGGATTTAGTCCCGAACGCATCGCTCTGGGGAACACGAGGTGGTCGTTCGAGGGACTGCCCCAAATGGTCTCCGGAATCGACCCCGAATCACTCCACGAGATCGGGGGTTTGGTTTCTCGGACGGCATCTTTCAGACCACGGTTGCCGCGTCCGGGACGAGGGTCGCCGAGATGGCCAAACTGATCGAGAACCTCTTCCGGTTCGTCAACGTCTCCCTGGTCAACGAAGTGGCGACTCCGGCGGCTCTCCTCGGCGTGAACATCTGGGAGGTGATCGACGCCGCCGCAGCCAAGCCCTTCGGTTCGCGCGGTTCCCACTGCGTCGCGGACGGCCTCGACGGCCGCATGGTGACCCTCTCCGTCACCTCCGGCCACGCCAGCCAGAAGGTGTCCTCCCGGCTCGGCATCGCTACCAGCACCGCGACCGTGAGCCGGGCCCCGGCCGCCCTAGCCCGCGACGTCCCGGTCCGACTGGAGGAGGCGATATACCCGCATCAGCTGGTCAAGGGCACGCCGACCGTGAAGGAACGGAGGTGCCTGGCGGCATCTACGCCACGCTGATCTAGGCCGGCCCCCGCGGCCGTCGCCCGGCGCACCGTGGGGGCGCGTCTCGCGACCGGCGGCGAGGCAAAGCCGCTCACGCTGTCGACTGCGGCGTGGACGCTGACCGCCGGCCAGGTCGTCGCGGACGAGCGGGGCCGGGCGGTCGAGCTGCTGCGCAGTGGCCAACCTGGCGCGCATCCGCTTCATAGAAGAGAAGGTGCCGTTGTAACCGTCCATGCCGGCGGCGCGCAACGGCTCGGCCACGGCCGCCAGATCGAGGCCGGGGCCGAGACGCTTGTGGCGCTCGACGAGCGTGATCACCACCCCCACCTCGCGCGGTTCACGGGCCAGGGCGACTGCTTGTCGAGCTCGGTGCCAATGGCGGCGCGGGCCAGAGATCTTCTCGGCGAAGACGCTAGTGAGGCCGGCGGCCTTGAGCGCGTCGAGTTGGGTCTCCAGAGACTAACGGACGATGGAGGCGCGGGCGTAGCCGACCCGCGCGTGCGCGGCCGATGCGGCGTTAGCCGCCACCGGGCGGAGCGGCTCGATTCAGCCCGTGCCCGGCGCGCGGAGGCTCCGGGCACGGACGTTGAACGCCTTCGCGAACGCGGGATGAGCTGTGTGGTACTGGACGGTCACCTTGCCCCGACCCCTACGACAGGGCTCGCCGACCCGGGCGGCTTAGGCCGACATCGGGCTGTCGGTGGATATCCCGCACCTCATCGCTGATCGACGCCGCTCATACTCTCAGTCAGATATCGCGGGCTGTTCACCGAGTAGGCCAACGCGCCACTGATCCAAGCGTGGAGCCCATGTATGAAGGCGGTCAGGGGCTCGTCCTGGCGGATGAGAAGCTGCTGACTCAAGTCTACGACGCGAGTGAGGGCTTCCTCACGCATGCCCACGATCCGCTCGAAGGCCTCGGGGATTGACAGTCCGGCATGAGTGGTAAGCACGGACACGAGATTGTTCACGGCGTTGGCCGTCAGCCGCTCCTTGCGCCAGCTGATCAAGTCATTCTCCAAATTGACCGCATCGACAGTATGCGAGTGGATGGCCCGCACCTGCGGATCCGCCCATAAGGACGCGGACAGGGGACGCTCAGCGGCGATGTCGATGAGCGCGATGACCGTGTGCATGGCGCCGGTGAGCCGTCGCATGATGACATACGCCTCAACCGTCGGCACCTGGTGATGGCTGCGGTTGGCCAGCTCCCACAGTTGTGCCAGGAGGTACTCGTTGGTGGCCGCGCTCCAGCGATGGAGTTGTTCGGTGTTGGAGACGGCGGCGACGCGGGAGTAGATGTCAGCCAAGGCGCGGCCGAAGCCCGACCTGCTCCGCGCGTCCCCCATGAGGATCGCGCGTAGTTCTGGAATGATCTGCACCGTTGCCTGGGCGTTATGTTCGCAGATGACGTCATCAATCGCGAATAGCCAGGCGATCCAGTCGGACGCCAGCTGCAGGAGAGGCGGCCGAGCGTAAGGATAGACCCGCGCCGCGAGCTCACCATAGGATGCCCGGGCGAACTGGAGTAGCTGTGGCTGAGTAAGCACGTCGAATTGCTCGATCCAGCGCAAGCTGCTGGCCTGTACCTCAACTCGATGAGGGTGGATCGCGACGGGGAATGGGCACGTTAACGTATCGGGGCTGAACGTCTCGACCTCGTGCTGGACCGTCACAGGGCCTCCTTTGAACACCGAGTGGCCCGCTGCCTGGCAGGCCGGGGGAGCGGTGTGCTCCTTGTCCTGATTCAAGAGCGCGAGCAATCTCGTGTCAAACGCTTGACAGTAGATCGATTTGCGGCGACCCTAGGAGGGCAATTTCTCGCATGCGTCGAATCTTGCGACAGCCCGCCTGGATGTGAGCGTTCGGACGTTCTTGGCATCGCGTACCGAGCATGGATGCTCGCCGCCGGTCGAGCATTTCCTCAGTATGCGTAGCCGGGAAGCCGCAGTTTTCACTAACGCTAGCGCGATCGCAGGGGAGGTGCAGTCACGACACGGCAGGAGCTCTGTGTGCCATCGCAAGGTCACTCTGCAGGATTGTTAATGAGTCAGTCTGATGGTCGTTTTCAAGGGGATAGCCATGGCGCTGAAATTGGCTCATAGGCGGCCAGGATTCCGGCGCGATGTTGTTGGCGGCGGTCGTCTGACTCCACATGGGGCTGAATACCTACCACAGCCGGCTCGACCCGACGCGTGCCGAGAACCTGAGCGGCATAAACAATTCTCCGATACGACTCTCGTGCCCGACGTTGCTGTCGTTGCTGACGCCGCCATCGTAAGCAACGGGCGCGCCGATCGCTGGCATGAATTGTCGATGCCTCCGGCGATGTCGTGCTTCGTTTGTAATCGCGCCCAGACCGAAACGCCGAACTCTGACGCGTACGACAAATTGGCCGGACCCGTCCACGGAACGTTGGGCCAGATGTCCCATAGGCGCGGTGTCGAGGGCTGCTACGCGAGGGGCAGAGAGTGAATCGACGCTGTTGGGACCGCGGGGCGAGCCCACTACGACCTCGCTGTTTTCGGCATTGCGGGTGGCGCCATCCCGTCCTGGGGCTCCAGCCGACAAAGGCCCTCAGCTGCTGGCATCGGCCGAGCGGCGCACCGCGCCCGCCTATCGCACCAGCCATTCGTTCAGGCGCGAGCATCGGTCATCCTCGGCCCTCCGACATCCGCTGGCTGCTCGTGTCGAGAGTGTCATCGCATGAAGGTCACAGACCCGGCGTCCTAGGACGCCCGACCAATTCGCCAGATAGCGAAGTCAACCCATCTGACCGCGTGATCGGAAGCAGGCATCATGACACTCCCTAGGTGCGGCGTCTCCCAAATGATGCGGCGTCGCCGCCAACAGCATCAGTCAACCCTCGAATCGAACCGTCGCGCGGCCGCCACCACAGGCGGAGATACCACTCGCACCGACGGCCCGACGCCTCCGGAACTCCTGTTCTCATACGATCCCAGCGCCGACATGATCGTCTTCGAAACGAAGCGCGTGGTTCCGGCAGCCATGACGCCGCGGATGGCCGAACCCGGTTACGGTGGCTTCGCCCCCGCACCGGAACGAGCCTCAGCTTTCGCGCCGCCCGGAGAAACAGGCGAGTTTCCGCACTGGCCCAACCCTGGTCGCTGGCCGAGCACTATCGTGCATCGGACACGCGCGACAGCCCATGCGACTCAGATCGCGCTGGCCTACCCCCTCCGCCTAACGATTCTTCTCCTAGGCGCGCTGCGGCTGCCGCGATACGGCACCGAAAGTCCTTGAGCCAGACACATCGCGAGAAGGATGAGCGCCCGAGTCAGTCCGGGTCCCCGGCGTACGCGATGACGGTGCTCTCACCTGATCAGGCACTCCTTACCCGGATTTCCAGGACTCGCCGAACCGTCACGCGAGCCACGCCTCTACATCGGCGATCTGAACTCGGAAATTCTCGGCGGGCCCCAAAACAAAATTGCTTGCCTCCCTCATGGGGCACCGCGTTCGCGCGGGACTGTCACGCGAGAATAAACATAAATTCGGGCACTCTGCCCCAGAGACTCGGCGGACCAACCCCTTCGCCACCAGACACGACGCACGAAATGAAAGACACGAGGCAGAAATACGGTTCGCCGCACGCGGCGACTTGCCAGCGCCACGAGCCTGAACCGGAACGAGGCCCGACTCACGATGACCCAAGTAGCCGCGGGCCCTCCGCTCGCCCATCCCTTCACGAAAATCAAGCCTTCTAAGGAGGACCGATGAGCGCGCCACAGCCTGGATCCGGCGTCGTGGAACTGGGGTTGAACCCGCACATCCCCAACGTCGCTCGCATGTACGACTACATGCTGTACGGCAAGAACAACTTGGGAGCCGACAGAGCCCTCGTAGATCAACTGCCAAAAGGGGCGCGGCTGGCGGCCTGGCACAACCGTGAGTTCCTCGGCCGTGCGGTAGCGCAAGTGATACGCGAGCTCACCCTCAACCAACTCATCGACATCGGCGCCGGCTTCCCCACACAAGAAAACGTACATGAAATCGCTCAGCGCGTCAGTCCAACGGCTCGCGTGGCCTACGTGGATAACGATGTAGTTGTGGCCTGCCATGCACGAGCCTTGCTGGCGACCGATAACGCCACCATCTTCGTTCGCGGAGACCTGCACCGGATCTCGACGCTCCTGCGGGAGCAAGAGGTGCGCGAGCTGATCAGCTGGGACAAGCCGATCGTCATCGTCATGGCCGCGGTGCTGCACTTCGTCGCCAGCGAACACAATCCAGCGGCGATCATCGACACCCTCTGGTCGATGCTCCCCCCAGGCAGCGCGATCATCTTCACGCATGCGTGCACAGACGGAGTCTCGTCAGCCGACGTCGCCTTGATGACGGAGCTGTATCAGCAGTCGAACGCGCCCCTCTACGCTCGCTCCAAACAGGAAATCATCCAGCTGTTCGGCGGAAGTTGGATGTGGTTGGACCCGTCATCGAAACTCGCCGACGACGAACGCCCCGACCAGCCCCGCCTTGTCAGCGACGGCTTGGTGCCCGTTCAGATGTGGAGGCCTCACTCCGACGCGCTGCTTGAGGAAGCGGTGGACGTATTCATCGGTGGTGTGGCCGTGCGCCACGAGCCGGGCGAGACCGCAGCGTGAGTTGAGCTAGCTCCGCTTTGACGGACACCATCGTTGTGCTGGTCAGGCCGGTGCGGCGGGCTTCGTCGTCGGCACGGCTACGGTAGCCCAGGCCGCTGTGCGGGCGGTGCGGGTGGACCAGGAGCGAAGGCTGAGGAGTTCACAGGTTTCTGTACTCCCAGCGACCGTGATCACATCGCAGTGGGTGGCCGGGCCGGCCTAGTAGTACTTTGTTAGGTCTGCCGGTGACGGTTGCGGTGTAGCGGTTGTAGTCGTTGATGGCAGGTCGGCCTCGATGACTCAAGGGACGGTCGTCCCGGCTGAGCTGTGCGGGCAGGCGGAGGTTTCCACCTGATCGTCTGTTTCCTTTGTGCTCCGGGGTGTGGGTGGCCGCCCGAGGCGCTCGGTGGGCGGCGGTTTCCACGGGCCCGCGCGGCTGTTGGTCACTCCTTCCTTTTCTCAGTGGGACACATTCGAGCTGGTCAGGTGGGGGCTGGCAGAGCGCACAGGCGCTGCCAGCAGATCAGGAACGCCTTCTTCCACGGTCAGGTGGCGCTGATGCTCAAGATGTGCCGGCGGGCGTGACGGGCCAGCCGAGCGGGCAGGTGCCACAGGCGGTGGCGGAGGGCTGGGGGTTCGGCGCGGGCCAGCTCCGGGTCGTCGTGCGGGCCGAGCAGGCGGGTCCAGGCGTCGAGGTCGGCGGCGAGGTTGGCGGTCAGCACCCAGCCGAGGTTGACGTTCCATGTCTTGGACGGCAGGTTGCGCAACCCCATCGCGTTGTTGGTGCGCACTCGGTCCTCGACTTCGGCGTGGTCGCGGTGGACGGCGTCGATGAAGGCGAGTTGATGGCTGCCGGGGATGCCGCGCAGGCCGCGTGGCCCGAGGTTGGTCGCGATGATGGCGTACTTCCAGCCGGTCTTGTGTTCCAGGTCGGTGAGCTGCCCCGCGTCGCGGGCTGAGGGCCGTACGCGGTGGACCAGCAGCCGCACGCCCCACAGCGTTGCGCGTTCGTCCAGGCCGGTGAGCTCGGCCACCCGCGCGTGCTCGTGGACCTCGCCGTCCTGGCGGATGGCTGCCCGCCAGGCCGTCTCGGGCAGTTTGGCGATCGCGGTCTCGTCCGTCTCGGGTGATCTTCCATCCGACGGTGAAACGGACCGTGCGCCGGGTGGTGTTCAGGCCCTTCATGTGCTCGACCAGGTCGTGGGTGGCGCCCGCGCCGTCGATCCTGATCCAGATCTTGGCCGGAAGCTGTCGGGGATCCGCCTGAGGGCTTCGGTGAGAACCAGTACGTGGTCGACCACGGTGTTGGAGCCGGCCGATCCGGTGCGCGGCAACATCGCGAGCGATTCGTGCGTGTTGGCGCACCAGGCGGCCAGCGGGTGAAAGCCCCAGCCCTTCTTGAACGTTGCCGAGGCGCCCTGTTTGTCGGAGTGTGCGCTGATCAGCGTGGGGTCCAGGTCGATGACCACCTAGCCGGTCAGGACCTTGCCCGCCACCTGCAGCCAGGGGAATCCCGTCTCGGTTCCGGCGATCAACCGCCACACGTGCTGCCGCACCCGCGCCCGAGCTCGGGCGATCCAGGACTGCGGCTGGTCCGACGTCCCGACGGGCTCCAGCGCTCGCCGCACGGTGGAGTCCGAGGGCGGCTTTCCGAAGAGCTGCTCCTGGTGGGTGAGCAGGACGATCCGCCGCATGCTGGTGGCTCCGAGCGCGATCGCCACCGCGAGTTGGACGAGCACCACGCCCCGGTCCCACACCGGAGATCCGCCCAGCCGGGCGAACACCGCACCCAGCGCTCCGGTTAACCCGCTCTGATCAGCGCATTTGCGCAGGAGCACGGCTCCCGCGTGGCCGACGAGCCCCTTGCCGTCCCCGCGGACAGACCAGCGGCGGTCCCATGCCGTACCGTTCACCGGAAGGTGCGTCCGTTCTCTGCGATTTCGTGATCTAGGCAATCCGATCATCGCAGCTCGGAGGCACCTTCTTTAGTTATCGATCTTCAGAACGAAATACCGGCTGAACAGCCGAGGCTGACCGTGACACCGGATCACCCCCACGGGCGTGGGGATCGGGCCAACGCTGCGACTCCGAACATCGCCGTGCGCGGGTCACCCCCACGGGCGTGGGAATCCGCGGGCGAACGCACCCGCGATCTGCTCGCCGTCCGGGTCACCCCCACGGGCGTGGGGATCGGCGCTGGACGGTGCAGTTCGGCAACCCCCATTACGGGTCACCCCCACGGGCGTGGGGATCGGACGGGCTGCCCGTCAGCGGTGCGCTGTGACGACGGGTCACCCCCACGGGCGTGGGGATCGGACGTACCAGGACGCTGGAGCCCTTGGCCTGGGCGGGTCACCCCCACGGGCGTGGGGATCAGGTCGATGCGCTGATGAGCGCCTACAGCGGAGACGGGTCACCCCCACGGGCGTGGGGATCGGGCCGCCTGCTCGGGAGAGATGCTGAGCCCGTCCGGGTCACCCCCACGGGCGTGGGGATCGGATCGTGCCGTCGTCCCGGAGAGTGACCAGCCTCGGGTCACCCCACGGGCGTGGGGATCGGGCCTCGGCAAGCTGCCGGGACTGGTCGCCCAGCGGGTCACCCCCACGGGCGTGGGGATCGGCGGGTCTGCTCAGCGGACACCCGGGCCATCCACGGGTCACCCCCACGGGCGTGGGGATCGGGTGGGCGGCTTCACCTCCTCGGTGCTGAAGAGCGGGTCACCCCCACGGGCGTGGGGATCGGACTCCCTGAGCAGCGAGAATAGCGGCGACCTGCGGCGATGCAAGTGTCGGTCATTGTCGGAGTTTTGTCTTCTGCCATGTCGTCCCAGGAGGCAATGCCACTGAGCTTATTTGGATCATCTAGTTGAGCTGCGGTTTCATGTGGCTGGCCGGTGGTGGCGCTACCTTGATCCCGTGTCTTCCAACCC
>NZ_JBSGCE010000115.1:0-17284 GCF_053601695.1 Nonomuraea sp. NPDC004702 | reverse complement strand
GCTGCCCGGTGTGCTCGGCAGGGGGAGGATCAGATTCGGACCTTACCGTCACGGACGAGGCTCCGTTCTCTCGGTTCTTCCGTTCGCCGTCGGCGAGGCCGTCGCAGGCTCATGGTGGAGGGCGGCGGGCAGATCGCGAAGATGAGCGGTCTCGTGCTCGATGTCACCCGGCATCTGCCGCTTGGCTGAGCGGGCGCGATCCGGGGCAGGAGGGCGGCCCGGAACGGCCCCACGAGCGCGACGCCCGTACGTCAGGCAGCGCCGCTTCCGCTGAGCCCATCACCCGCCTGCTGCTCGGTGAGCATCGTCGGCAGAACGGTGACGACACCGACGACCGGCGCCGGCAGATGCGCGGCCGGCTCACCAACGCTGAAGGAGCCGGCGACCGCAGGGACGTAGGGCCAGCCGCACACCAGGACCATGGTCAGGAGGACTCCCCGCTCGACCCGCACCAGCTTCGGCCAGTGGATCGGCTGACCGCGCGTCAACAGGTGGACGCGGGCACCCAACACGGCGAGGACGAGCAGCGATACCGCAGGTCCGATCAGCCGGCCTGTGATCCGCTCGCGGGTCCACGGTGCGGCCCCGTCCGCCGCGACGCGTTGAAGCTCGATGCTGGTCCACGCCAGTGCCAGCGTCAGCACGATCATTCCCGCGGCGGGCTGTCCGGTTGATGGCGCTCATGGGGGTCATGCGATCACCTCAACACGCACGCGCCCCACCCGGAAGACGATGGTGACGGAACCTCGCGGGCACACTATTCGCGCGAGGTCGGCACTGACCTGGCTGGACGGAGGAACGGGGCAACAGGTGCAGGGCCGCGCCGAAGGCCTGCGGAACGCCTTCGGGCGGCAGCGTGGCGCCGGCCAGGACGGCTCGCTCGGCCAGTTGTCGTGTCCAGCGTCGGAAACAGACCGGTACCCCATGGAGCTCTGGTCGCTGGAGGCAGCGACCAGGGCTTTTCGTTGTGCGGGGCGACGGACCAGCGGGAGCTCGAGGCGGGCGTACAGCTTTGTCTGTCGGCACCCGCCGCAGCCGATGCTTCAGCCCCGTCCGGCGGCCGTGTATGGCAAGATCACCTTGCTGAACGGGCGGGCGCGGCAACCATGTCGCGGCAGGCGTCGGGGAAACCGGAGGAAGTCGGGCGATGCGAGCAAGCAACGCAGGGCGGATGCGTAAGGCGCTGGTCGCGGGCGTGATCGTCGTGTCGGGGCTCGGTGCCGAGCCGGCCATGGCCGGTGCCGCTCCTGCGGTGCCGGAGTCGGTGGCCGCGGACCCGGCCTGCTCGGGTGGCGTGCTGAACGCCGTCGCCGACGCCGGTGCGAAGGGCGACGGGCAGGCCGACGACACCGCGAGCATGCAGCAGGCGATCACCACCGCGTACGCCTCGGGACGCTGCCTCTACCTGCCGGGCGGCCTCTACCGCATCACCGGCGGCCTCGACTGGAGCAAGCCCGCCTCCATCCTGGGCGACCCCGTCACACCCGCCATCTTGCGCAGCACGACCAACGCGGCTCTCGCCGACACCACCTACGCCAACCGCTGGGACCGTACGCCCGTACTGGACAACGTGGTGTTCGACGGCCTGCGCTTGGACGTCAACAGCCCCTACAAGACCGGGCCGATCATCCGGCGCAGCGTGTTCGTCAACCGCATGGGCGACGGGGAGACCCCCACCGGGGGCGACGAGCAGCAGACGAGCTCGGCCCAGGTCGCCGTGGCTCTCACCAACGTGGTCGGCGCCAAGGTTCAGGACTCGGTCTTCCTGTCGGACCGGCAGGTGGACGGCGGCGCCCCGCTGTTCACCTACCGCACCCGCGACCTGACGATCAGCGGCAACGTCCTGGGCGCCGACCTGTCCTCGACGGCATGGCTGAGCACCTGGGCCGGCGGACGTTCCTGGTCCCAGGCCCCCGCCGCGCGCCTCGCCGAGGTACGCCGCCGTACCGGCCTGCCCGCCGCCCTCGGCCACATCCAGCGCGGCATCAGCATCAAGGGCGACATCAACGCGACCGTCTCCGGCAACATCGTCAACCGCGACCCGCGCAGCCGCGCCAAGAGCGATCACGGCGTGTACGCCTGGGGCTTCGACGGCCTGCGGATCACCGGCAACTGGCTGCGCGGCTGGCCCCAGGACGCCAGGGGCGGACTCAAGGTGCGCAACGGCACCGGCGCGACCATCGCCGGCAACCTCCTGTACGGCACCGCGCTGCTGCTCTACACCTACGACGTGACCAACGCCCCCAAGGTCTTCCGGGACGTCGTCGTCTGCGGCAACGTCTACGACGTCAGCACGGTCACGCCCGCCGCTGACCACAGCGGGATCATGTACTGGCGCAACTTCTCCGGCACCGGGGCCGAGCAGGCGATCGCCGTCTTCGGCAACCGCTTTCTCGACCCGCTCGCCGGGACCCCGGGCCGCCCCGACGTCTCCCAGGTCGCCGGGGACGCGGCGGCCTTCACCGCGTCCGACAACACCTACGCCGACGGCCGCGCCGTGCCGGTCGTGGGCATGCGCAACGCCGCCCCCACCGCCGACCAGCGCGCCCGCTGCGCCGGCAGCACCGTCCCGGAGCTCTCCATCCCCGGTTACCAGGGATAGGAGCCACCCGATCAGCTTCCGGAACCGATCGAAGCAGTGAGCCGAAGCGTGCTGCGGGGCGCCGAGCCGGATGCGGGTGGGTGTCCAGGGCTTCGAGGTTGCGCACAGGGCAGGACGCCCGCGTCCCTGCTTCCCCGCCGGGCCCGCCTGAGGACGCCGACACCCAGACCCGGCGCCCCTCCTAAGATGGCGATCATGCGTTTCGTCACCCTTGTCGCCACAACCACGCTCGCCTGCCTGCTGTTATCCGGCACCATGTTGTCGGACACAGCACACGCGGCGTCCGCCTTCCCCATCCGGGCCCGGGTGCTGACCGCGAACAAGCTGTACCGTACGGGCGAACTCCAAGCGAGCCAGTGCCCGGAGCGCGAAGTCGGGCCGAAGACCGTCGCCTCCGCCAAGCGGTACCTGACCGCGGTGCTGAACTGTCTCAACCGGTCGTGGGGCGCCCACTTCAAGAGGGCAGGCCTGCCCTTCGCCAAGGCCAAGATCGGATTCATCACCAAACCACGCAAGTACTGCGGAGAGCCCTGGGGCTCCGCCGCCGCCACCTACTGCGACGCCGAACGGCGTTTCCTCGTCCTTCTGGACGACGACCTGCTCGACGATCCCACCGACCTGTTCCTGTTCCAGACGGCCGCCCACGAGTACGGGCACCACGTGCAGAACCTCACCGGGATCGCCCGCAGCTACGACCGCTATCCGTACCGGAACAAGAGCGAACTGAACGAGCAGAACCGCCGCATGGAGTTGCAGGCGGAGTGCCTTGGCGGAGTGTTCACCGGGAGCGTCTGGGACTCCTTGGGAGAACGCAGCGAGGAAGACTGGGAGATCTTGCTCCAGATCACGCGCGACAGCGGGGACGAGCAGGCAAAGAACCGCGACCACGGCAAGGGCCGCAACATCGCCGTCTGGCTCGACAAGGGCTTCCGCGCCAGATCCCCGCAGGCGTGCAACACCTGGACGGTCTCCTCGTCCAAGGTTTCCTGATCGCAGAGCCCCTACCTGCCGGATCGCCTCTCCGGCACGGACGTTGATCTCCCGGGCAGGCTTCGCGCAGGCCGGACCACACGCGACCGTTCATCGCGTCCTGGGACACACCCGAGTATCACCACGCGAGGCGCGGTTCCGCGTGTTGAGATACGAACGGCGGTCTCACTCACGGGCTGCGGCGCTGCTTGGGGTGCCACCGGAATACGGCGGAAACGGGCCATGTCCTCCAGAGACCGCACGTCAGGCGGTGGGAGCGGGGGCGAGGTTTCGGCTGTGGATGGCGGTGCCCGGCGTGGGACCGGATTGGCTCCTTCGCGGTCCCATGGCGCTGACCAGGTCAGATGCCGTCCCAGGAATGGACAGAACTCAGGTCTGTTCAGTCAGCGCCCCCCGGCGCGGCGCCCGTTCTGGCGTATTCCGGTGGCACCTCAAGAGCGGCAGCTAAGGGAGTTTCCGGGCCTACCGATTCCGCAACCGCCCATTACCGGATTCGGGCGATATAGCAGCATTTGGGGGTATATGTCAGCTAGTTGGGCTGCCCCAGAAGAGGAGGCTCGCGTGTATCGCTGTTCACTCCGCCTGTCCGCCATCGCCGCGGCCAGAGTTGCGGCCTTCAGCCTGGTAACGGTCGACCTCTCGGTCGCCCCCGCCCGCGAGCGCAGAGACCGCCCGGCCCGCGAGCGCGAGAGCTTGCGCTAACGCGAACAGGGTTTACCGGCCCCGCAACGAATTCCCCGCCACGAACGAGGGCCGGACGCCTGATCCCATCCCGGTCGTGGTTGACCTTTCTCCAGAGGCACCGCGCCGAGAAACGGAGTAGTCATGCGCGATCATGGTTGGCTGAGTAAGACTACGAGAGTCCTCTTCGCAGGAGCTGTTCTTCCGGCTTCACTCGCCGTGGCGCCCGCTTATGCTTGGCCCGCAGGCTTCTTCCAGCTTTGGAACGCCGAGCGAGGCCCGGAGCCCCGCCATCAGCGCATGATGAACGCAAGGGGTCCCGCAGGGGACATGGATGGGTTTGTCCGACTGACCAACGATCCAAATACCCGTCACGACTCCGAGCTATGGAAGTTCAGATTCCCCCGCTCAGGCACTCTTGGCCAGGCAAAATTGGTCAATAAATTCACGGGTCAATGCATAGCGGCCGATACACCTGAGACGCCAGGTGGTGGTCGCGGGATCATCCTAAAACCGTGCTCTGATCCCAGCACCCTATGGGTTGTCATGCCGCAGGGAGGAAACAAAGTAGTGTTTCGCACTCCTGGCCCGCCGGACTGGTCTCTCGCGTTGGTCAAGGGAAGAAGCACCGACGGCAGGATAGATTATCTACGCGCCAAGGGGTTTGAGAGCCCTCAATACACCTTTACGAGAGTCTGGGAATACGGCTTCCCGCCATGGCGGAACATGTGACCGGCGGACGAGCACGCCCGGTGCGCCGAGACGCTGCGGGCCGCGGCCGCTGATGCCGATCTCGCCCGCGAGCGCGCCGAGCACGACAGCCGTCAGGCCCAGGCCCGGGCCGAGACCGCCAGTCAGGAGGCGACCGAGGCGCGTTCGGCCCTGGTCGCCGCCCAGGGCGAAGCCGCCGGAGCCGCGCGGCTGCAGGCCCGCGCCGAGGACGAGCTGCGCCAGGCCGGCACCGAGCGCGACCTCCAGCGCGAGCGCGCGGTGGCCGCCGCACAGTAGGCCCGCGCCGCCCAGACTGAACGTGAACGCGACGCCGAACAGGTGCGGGAACTACGTGAGCGGCTGGCCGCCGCACAGACGGCTGCCGGGCTGGTGCTGCCCGGACTGGCCGACCTCAGCGGTGACCTCGGCGACGGCGCCCGCGGAGTGAGGCTGCCCGAGACCGGCATCGCCGTCGCGCGGCAACCCGGATGGCGCCGTGGGTGCTGCACCAGAAGGGTCGGCAGATCCGGCTGGGCGAGGGCGAGCGCGCCCCCCGCCCGCCGCCGCGCTGCTGGCCCGCGCCTCGCCACGATCGTGAGCCCTGGCACACCCGCCGCCGCTCCCGGGGTGGTGGAGACTGGCAGGAGTCGTTGGCGGTACCCGGGAGTTACTTGGCCTGCTGGTAGGAATCGCGCGTTGGCCGCGCTGCCTGGCATGTTCTCCCAGCGCCGGAACCCGACGTCGGGGACCCGCTGGGGCCGCAGCGAGGTCGAGCCGGGTGTCCATGTCCAGCCGGAACTGGCCGTGGGGGTTCACGTGAGCCCAGAACAGCCCTTACGCACCGACGGGTTGCTGTTCCTATCCAGAACGCCGCCCGGCCGCCGGCGACATCTGCCCATACACCGCCCGCGCCCGCCTCGGCTACGACCGTGCCCGCGTCCTGCTCGACACCTACGCCGCACGCGCAAGATGGGCTGGTCAGGCGGCCCAGGGCACGAGTCCAGGCGTGCGCTCGGCGACCTGGGCGAGGGACGGCGCGGCGGCGCCACCGTGGCCGTCCATCGAGAACGTGCCACACAGCGGCGCCGAGCGTGGCCCGCTCCCGAAGACGTCCTCGTAGGGCAGGCCGTCCGGCATGAGAGGGGCCAGCAGTTGCCTGCTCTGCTCGGAGACCGCAGCGGTGGCCGCATTGGCCTGCTGCATGATGGCGTCGGCCAGTTGGGGGTGGTCTGTATCGTTTACCTTCGTTACCAACAGTGTCACGGAATGTCTTAGTAATGTCCGCCGCGTCGTACAAAGGCGAGCACAAATTCCTGGAACCCGCCTCCTTCGCCGGTGCCTGGACAATGGCTTGATGCCAGACCTGGGCCCGGCGGGTGCAGTGACCGTTCGCCTCCGGCCGGAGACGGGTCCTCGCCGTGGTCGTCACAGAACACCTCGCGTATGCCGTGCGGTGCCCCGGCACGGCCGAGCCGCGATGTGGCGGTCAGTCGCGCTGACGGAGTTCTTCGTTGATCCGCAGAGCCTCGGCGAGCTGGTCTTTCAGGACGATGATGCGACACCCCGCCTCCAGCTGGGTGCCCGCGTCGACGACTTCGCGGGCGCGGGCGGCCAGGTGTGGCTGGTAGCGGGAGAAGCGGCGGTGGCCGCCTTCGGAACGCAGCGGCTCGATCAGTTTGGCGGTGCCGAGGCTGCGCAGGAACGCCGGGGTGACGCCGAGGATCTCCGCGGCCCGTCCCAAGCTGTAGGCGGGGTAGTCGTCGTCGAGCCGTTGCTCAGGGCTCTGGCCGGATGCGGCGGGTGCGGCGGTGGGGGCCCGCGCCATGATGCGCCGGGGCCCGAATGAGGTTTACTGCGGTACCCGTGCGGCGATACGCCGGCGACGGGCGATCCTGATGGTGTTCAACACTCCTTTCCGGTTTATCCGTACGTCGGCACCTCGATCTCTGTGCCGACTTCGTGCAATGGCAGCGCGTCCACCGCCCCGTCCGGGCGGCCAGAGGCACGGCGAAACTCTCACCGGATGGCGAGACCGTCGATGGGTTCGAAGCCCGGGATCTGAACGGTGACGGTGGACACGTCCGCAGGAGGCTTGAACATCGCCCACAGCGTGTACTCCTCACCCTTGGTCACCAGGTACTCCGGGCGCGGCACGGACAGCAGGTAAGGGCCCACGGTGATGTGGTGTTTGGCGTCACGCAGCGGACGGTAACGGCGGGGGCCGTCCACGAGTGCCGCGGCGCTGGTGCTGGCCTCTGCGTACACGCCGCCCCAGTCGTGGGAGGAGGACCAGGCGTTGAGCGGTGTGTCACCGTCGTTGCGCAGGGTCCACACCAGATTCACGTAGCCGCCCGCGTCCCTGCTCAGCTCGTTGACGCGTACTTCGGCCTTGTCCGGCCAGGCGGCGCCCTCGATGCCGGGCGCTTTCCCGGCCCGGGCGCTGCCCAGCACGGGCAGCGTCGTGCCCGTCGCCGCCGCGGACGGCACGGCGGCCGGTGAGCGACTGGCGGTCGCCCGTGCCTGATCGGCGGGCGCCGCGGATGGCCGGTCGAAGGTGATGCCGACCCGCCGGTTGGTCCTGCGACCCTCGGCGCGATCGTTGTCGGCGATCGGATCACGAGAGCCGTGGCCGCGCGCGTGGAAGCGGACGCCCGAGCGGGTGACCAGCCTCTTCAGGGCTGCTCGCACGCTGTCGGCGCGTCGTCGCGACAGCGGGTCGTTGACGGCGTCGGTGCCGGTGTCGTCGGTGTGGCCGTCGATGCGGACCTCGTCACCGGGGGACCGGTCGATCTGCGCGGCCACCTCCCGTAGGGCGGCATGGGCCGCGCGCGAGAGATCGGCCCTGTTCACCGCGAACAGCACGTCGGTCGACAGCCTGACCGACACCACCCGGCCGTCGTCGTCCTGGGCCGCGCCCGCCTGCTCGACCTGGTTCACGATCGACAGCGTCACCGGGTCGCCGACGCGGGCGGAGTCTGGATCCACCGGATCCTCGCCCTCCTGCACGCGTAAGGGGGTCGGCGGCGCCTGCCCCAGGGGAACGTCCAGAAACGGCGGCGCCTGTGGGAACAGGACGTCCAGACGGGTGACGCCGGGCGGCGGCGCGGGGAAGACGGCGACCATCTCCTGCTCCTGGCCCGCCTTGACGGTCGGCCAGCCCCGGGTGCACTGGCAGTCGCCGTTGCGGTAGCCGCGCGGGAAGTACCAGCGGTCGTTGCCGCTGTCGAGCAAGGACACTCCGCCGATCGCGTTCTGGCCGATGTTCGCGCTGTTCCACGGGACGGCCAGGCTGGCGCTGAAGGAGTAGTCCTCCTTCAGGTCGTTGCGGACCCGCCAGCGGGCCACCACGGCCTGGGCCGAGACCCGGTCCAGGGCCAGCAGCTGAACGGTGATCTTGCTGCTCACCCCCAGGGACCGGCTGCCCAGCGGCCGGCCCTCGGCCCTCGGTGCGGGCTGCGACGACGTCGCGACCACACCGGGGACGGAGGTGCGACCGGCCTGCTCAGGAGAGCGCTGCGAGGATGGGATTCCGGTGCCGCACGCACTCGCCGACATGATCACCATCGCCAGACCGGCCGCCGGCATCGCGCGCCTCATCCTGCATCGCCCCCGTCACAGAAACCACTCAACCGCCCACCAGGGCATCAACGAGACGCGACCATATCTGCCTGTTCACCAGCGGCACATCAAACCACTGGTGTAAACCTGCGGTGTAGCAGTCGAGCCGGCCAGGCCGGCTTCCCCGGTGGTTCAGCGTGGTGAAGGGGGAGACGACAGCTTCAGACCAGCGTCGCCACGGCCTTGACGGCCTGGTCCACCTGCTCGGGGGTGTTGACGATGGTCGTGCCGAAGCGCAGCAACGTCCCGTTGTAGGGGGTGGTGCCGGCCACCACCTTGCTCCGGCGGAGCGCGTCGACCGCCTGCAGGGGCTCCATGCCGGTGATCGAGCAGCACACCAGCCCGGCGGACAGCGCCGGGTCCATCGGGGTGGCCAGCGTGACGTGCTTGATCCCGGCGAGCCCCGCCTTCAGCCTGCCGGCCAGCTCCTGGACGCGCTGCTGCACCCGGTCGGGCCCGATCGCCTCCTGGAACGCGAACGCCGAAGGCATCGCCCACCGGTGCTCGAAGGCCTTGAACCCGCCGGGGGTGGCCAGCTCGGCCGTGGTGGGGCCGGGCGGCGTGCCGAGCTGCCAGATCTCGAACGACTTCTGCCCGAAGCTGGTGATGACCGGCGACAGGGCGTCCCAGGCGCGGCCCCACAACACGCCGGTGCCGCGCGGGCCGAACAACCACTTGTGCGTCCCGCTGGCCAGGAAGTCGCAGCCCAGGTCGGTCACCTTGTCGGCCACGGCGGCGAAGCCGTGCACGCCGTCGACGCACAGCAGGACGCGGTCGTGCTCGTCGCGCCGGGCGTTGACGTCGGCCAGCATGGCGGCGATCTGCTTGACCGGCAGGCGCACGCCGGTGCCGGAGTGCACCCACGTGATCGCCACCACCCGGGTACGCGGGCCGAGCGCCGCCTTGATCGCGCTGACCATGCGGTCGGCGGTGGCCTTGGCCGGGTCGTCGTAGAGGCGGACTTTACGCACCCGCGCGCCGGTACGGGCCGCGAGCAGGCGCAGGCCCTCGTGGGTGGCCAGGAAGTCGTGCTCGGTGGTCAGGACGTCCTGCCCGGGGCGCAGTCGCAGGCCGGAGTAGATCAGCCCGAGGCCCATGGTGGTGCTGTCGGTGAGGGCGACGTCCTCGGGCCGGCCGCCGAGGAACCTCGCCGCGGCTTCGCGTACGGGCTGGTCGGGGTCCTGGTCGCGGACCGGCGCGTAGTCGGGGTCGGCGTCGAGGCCGTCGCGGTGCTTGGCGATCTCGGCGCGTACCGGGGCGGGCGCGGGGGCCAGGGTGAAGGCGGCGAAGTGCGCGACGTCCTGGCGGAGGGCGAACTGGGCCCGGACGGAGGCCCAGTCGCGCGGGTTGAAGGAGGGCGCGGGCTGCGGCGGCGACGGGGGCGTGGAGGAGGAGCAGGCTGCCGCCGCTCCGGCCAGGACGCCCACACCGAACAGGGCCCGTCTGTTCAGTTGCTGACTCACGTCTTCCGTCCTATCCCGCGCGAGGTGGCGCTGCACAGAGGATCGGACGATCCGCGACGACCGCGCGCGTCGTCACCGGGCCCGGTTCGAACGGTCGCCCAGCAGGGCCGGGACATTGAGCGCGCAGGCCAGTGCCGCGATCACCAGGGCGTGCACCACCTGCTCGGCACGGAACCAGAAGGGGAAGGAGCCGGCGATCACCGCGGTGACCATCATCGTCACGCCTGCCACGGCGGTGATCCACCTAACCCGGGTGTAGGCGCCGCGCTGGCCGGCCCGCGCCTTCCTGACCATGACCAGACAGATCAGGGAGCCGGCGAGCACGCCGCCGGCCCGGTTCCAGACGGTGGAGCCGGGGTCGGCGCCGAACGCGGCGACGGCCATGGTCAGGACGAACAGGGCGACGCCGAGGCAGGCCGCGGTGTTGGCCAGCCGGACGGCCAGCGGGGAAACGGCGACGGAGACGGGGTTGGCGCGCTGGGAGGAGATCTGCATCGCGTTCATGTCTTCGACGCTAACATTACTTGCTTGCCGCAAGCAAGTACACTGATCGCATGAGACCGAGCGAGAACGACGTTCAACGGATGCTGGACTCCTTGTTGCAGCTCAGCGACGGCATCGAGCGGGCGCGCCGGCAGCGTCCCGGCGCGGGCCTGCTGCGCACGCTGCAACTCCTGGCCGTCAAGGAACCGGCGCGCACCTCCGACCTGGCCCAGGAGCTCGGCGTGCACCAGTCGTCGGTGACCCGGCAGATCCAGACGCTGATCGGGCAGGGGCTGGTGCGGGCGACCACCGACCAGAACGACCGCCGGGCCAGCCCGATCACCCTCACCGAGGACGGCCGGCGGGAGCTGGCCCGGCTGGAGGCCGTCGGCCGGGAACGGTGGATGCAGTTCACCGCGGACTGGGACGCCGAGGAGGTGCGCACCCTGGAGCGGCTGGTGACCAAGCTTCGCGCCTCGATCGCCGACGTCAACGCCAGGCCCCCGCGGACCGGGCCGCAGACGTGAGCGACTGCCGGGACGTGGTGGCCGGGGGTCACCGGTGGTGGATCGACTCCACGGTGTGCAGGTGGGGGTCGAAGTGGTCGGCGAGGGCGGCGGCCTGCCGCATGTGCACCTGCGCCTGCGGGATGTCGAGCATGGCGTGGAAGTCGTCCGCCGACCGCCACTGGGCGTAGTTGACCACCCGGACGCCGTCGGTGCTGGCGTGGATGTTGGCGGAGACGAACCCGGGCAGGTGCCGCATGACGTCTTCGGTGGCCCGCGTGAGCAGGTCGACGAGTTCCCGCTGACGGTCTGCCTGAACGGTGAAGACGTTGATCAGCGTGGCGACGGGAGCGTCGGTGGTGATCGTGGTGGCCGGCATGGCCCCTCCTGTTGTCAGGTTCCTTACATGCCTCAGTATGTGTAAGGTTCCTGTCATGAGTCAAGAGGATGTCCGGGACCGCATCGGCTACTTGGTCAAGCAGGTCGACCAGGCGTTCCGCCGCTCCTGCGAGGAGCGGCTACGACCTCTGGGGCTGTCCCTTTCCCAGTACGCGCTGCTGCGGGCCCTGGCCGACGCCCCGGGAGCGCCGGCCGCCGAACTCGCTCGCCGTACCTTCGTGACCCGCCAGTCCCTGCGCGACGTGCTCGGCGGCCTCACCGCGATCGGTCTGGTCTCCGTCGCCGAACGGCCGGACGTCGGTCGCGCGTTGCCGATCACGCTCACCGGCCCCGGCCGAGCTCTGCTGGACCAGGCCGACGAGATCGTGCTCGACGTGGAGCACCGCATGACCACCGGCTTCCCGCCCGAAGAGGTACGGCACCTGGCCACGCTGCTCTCGGCCTGCGCCCGGAACCTCACCGGGCAACCCCCAACCGCCGAGCGCGAGGTCAGCGAGGTCAGCGAGGGAAGCTGATCTCCACGCGGCGGTTCTTGGCCCGGCCGGCGGGGCTGTCGGCGCCTTCGGGAGTGGTGTTCGGTGCCACCGGGTCAGCCGCGCCATGGCCCCGCACGGTCAAAGTGATCCCGGAGCCCGCCAGGAGCTTGGTCAAGGCCCGCTGTACGGCCCGGGCGCGGGCCTGGGAGAGCGTCTGGTTGTAGGCGTCGGAGCCCTTGGCGTCGGTGTAGCCGTCCACGAGCACCTGCTTGCCGTGCGCCTTGGTCGTGAGCAGCCTGGCTGTCTCCGCCAGCCGGCTCCTGGCCTTGCTGGTGAGCGTGGCCTTGTCGAAGGCGAACAGCACGTCGGCCGCCACAGTGATCTTGTCGCGGGTGCCGCGGGTCTCCTGGATCAGCGACTCGTCCAGGTTGGATATGCGCTCCCCGATGTCCAGGACGTCGGCGGTGATGCCCTGCACCTCGCCGTTCAGGTCCAGGACCGGCGCGGTGGCGGGAGGAGCGGTGTTGACGGGCACCTGGACGGGCGGGCGAGGCGTCGGCGCGAGCAGCGCCGCCGCCAGCAGGAGGTCAGGAAAGGGGGACATCGGCCAGCGTTCCGGCATGGGGGATGTGGACGTCCAGGGACTTCACGCCCTCCGGAGGGGCGGCGAAGGTCGCCGAGAAGACCGCCGTGTCCCCAGGGTTGAGCGACAGGTCCTTGGTCCGGCTGCACACGCACCCGCCCGCGCTGTCCAGCGCGACAAGGTGCTTCTTGGCGTTGACCGTGTCGATCAAGTAGACGCCGTCGATGGTGGGGTTCGCCTGCGGGACGGCCGAGAAGGCATCGTGCACCTGCCAGCCGTCGCCCGCCGTCAGGGCGAGGGTGAAGGTGAGGTTCACGAACCGGTCCCGTCGAACCAGCTGGACCACGTCGATGCGGAACCGCCTGCCTTCCACGCTGCCCTCCCGGCCGGCCAGCACCTGATCGGGCGGGGCGGAGGCGGACGCCGGCGCCACCGGCACAGTCGAGGACATGGGACGTTCGCCCGACGTGGACGGCGTGGACGGGGCAGGGCCGAACTGGCACCCCGATAAGAACATGGCCAGCGCGGCGCCGGAAATCAGTAAGCGGCTCTTCATGGACCCGGGAGTCTACACATAGCCGACATTTGCCCCTTTGATATGCGAAGGGGCGTGGCGCAATGTCAGCCGGGCCGGCCCTTCGGCGACTTGATTCCTCTCAGCGCAATGGACCCGGATGGCAGAACTCGATCACAAGCATAGGGCCTCCTTCGTGCCCTTTGTCTTCTCGGCAGTGCCAACCTTTGCGGCCTCCGCGGTCGCCGTACAAACCGAAATCGCGCTGGTCGACCAGAGATTTCGACAACCCGGTCGTGACCCGGACCGCCAAGCCGCGCCGGGAGCAGCGGCCGTTCACTTTCGAGTTCGGCGGTCGTGACCAGGGTCATGCTGGGCCGCCGAAGACGAACGTCGGAAATAGTTGCTGCTTCAATGGCGGATCATGAACTTTGGCAGGCTTTCAACGAGCGGCCGGATTCTGATCGCGGCGCTGCTCTTACTCGGTGGCTGCTCCGTCCCGTCAGCCCCCGCGGTCACCGCACGGCAGCCGTCCGTCGTGCCGTCCGCCACCCCCTCCGCAGCCACCGCCGACGGCGGCACGCCGGCCGCCGACGCTCCGCCCCTGGCCACGTTGTACGGCGACGGCCACACCGACGGCGTGGCCACGGCACGCATCGACGTGATCGGGCTGGAACGCAGCGCCCCCAACGCCGTCACCGCGCGTTTCAGGATCAGCGCCGACCAGGGCGAGGTCCGGCTTGAGGGGCTTCCACGCCGGCCAGCTGGCCGGCGACACCCCCTATGACTACATTCAGGCCGCCTCCGGTTTCTTCCTTCTGGACGACCCGCGCTTCTCCGTCTACTACCCGATGAAGAAGGACAACGCCGAGGTCCGGGCCCGCTGCCTGTGCAGTTACTCCGGGCCGCTTGCCAAAGCCACCCCCGGCAGCCCGGCGCTGATGTGGGCCACCTACCAGGTGCCACCGGAGACCACCAGCCTGGCCGTCGGCTTCGACAGCGCCGGATTGACCGCACCCCTGCCGATCAGCCCCGCCGGCACCGGGCGGCCGTTGGACGGCGAGCCTGACGCCGCCGCCATCGCCGCCGCCTTCCCGCTCACCGTCCCGCTCGCCACCCGCCGTACACGGTCCGTACACTAGATTGATGTCGCTCAGTGTCACGGGGTGCTGTTTTGTATTGCATTGGCCGGAATTATCCGGCGTCGTCGTGTCAGGATGTGCCGACGGGTGCCGTGCTGTATCGCGTACATGCGAGCAACGACCGAGCAGCCATCGCCTGGTCATTTGCGTTCACAGGCAGGATGGCTGGCAGCGGACCTCGGATGCGATGCATGGTCTGCCTGACGTGCATGGACGTGATTCTTGGCAGGCGCAGGGCGCTGCGGCCCTCACGTTCGCCCACGACGGGATCGTGAAGATCGAACGCATCTCTGCCCGGGACCGCCTCCGCCGCGTCGAAGCGAAAGGCACGGCCGGTCGATGAACCGGCCGCTTGACATGCCGGTGACGGAGTGGATCAATGGCGGACTTGTGCGCATCATTGCCGGAACGTTAGTCCTCGCCACCATGATCGTGGGGTGCTCGGGCGAGTCCGTGGACACGACCCAGCACGTCGCAGTCGCGCCCCCTTCACCCACGACCGCGATCCCCTCGCCACGGGCGACCCCCTCGCCACGGGGGACCCCCTCGCCACGGGCGACGCCGAGCCGGACGACGTTGACCAACGATCAGGCGGCCCGGCGCTATCTGGGCATCGTGCGCCCGTACAACATCGCCCTCGAGCGACTCGAACAGGCGATCAACGGCGGCCAGTCCGTCACGGTGCTACGCCGCCGGGCGGCGCAGGTCGCCACCACGAACCAGACACAGATCCGGCAATTGACCGATGCCGCCTGGCCCATGGCGCTGCGCGGTCCCATGGGCCGGCTCAAGGCCGAATCGCTGAAGGCCCAACGCCACTGGCTCGGGGCCGCCCGTGCCCGTACCCGCGACGCACTGGTCCAAGAGGTGCTGAACGCCATCCGTTACGACGGAAAATCAGCGGGGGGAAAGATCCGCACCCTGCTGCACCTGGAGCAGTACGACGAGGACGACTATTCATAGGCTGGGCGCCCCGGTAGACCACCTCGGCGGCCAAGCTGATGCGTTGCTGGCTTGCGACTTCATCGAGATCGTCACCCTCAGCGGGCAGTGCCAGTACATCCTGGCCGTCATCGAGCAAGCCGGCAGGCGCTGAATTGACAGCCCTCGTCACGCAATCTGGTTGTGTACGGTGGCGTCCTGATGTCATCTGGTGATATGCGTCGGTGGGCGAAGCTGAACGAGCGCCAGATGGCGACCCTGCGCCGCATCGCGGAGGGCGAATCGGTCACCGCCAGGACAGTGATCTAGTCTAAAAGCTTGCGCTCGGCAGGGCCCCGACGTGGCGCTGCCCGGCTTCACCCTGCCGGGCGATACGTCGGGGTCGCGGCGCTACTTCGCGACCGACGTCACCGCGCCGTTCGAGCTGGACGGCGGGCACCTCGCCGTGCCGAAGAGGTGACCACCTCCACCGAGTGGATCAACGTCCAGACAAATGACTCCGATGTGCTGGTCGATGTGCGGAGAGCGAGGAGGGGATTCAGGATTCGCTGCGGACGACCTCCAGGAATCGTGTGACCAGGGGGTTCTGGTCGTCGCGACGCCAGGTCACTGCGACGGGGGTGCGTGCGCTGTTCGGTTCGATCCGACGGTATGCGACACCGTTGAGGCGGATCCGGCGAATGCTCGCCGGGGCGAGAGACACTCCCAGTCCTGCCTCGACGAGCGCGCAGACCGTCTGCCATTCGACCGCCTGCTGGCCAAGGCGGGGTTCGAAACCCGCACTGCGGCACAAGGTGAGGATCCGGTCGTGGAACATTGGGCCGGTACTGCGGGGCAGCAGCACGAACGGTTCGTCCGCGAGTGCTTTGATCGGGAGGACGCGCTGGGCCGCAAGGGGGTGGGCGGCCGGCAGGACCGCGATGAACTCCTCGGACAAGATCGTCTCGGTCGCCAGCCCCGGCTCGTCCGGCGGCTCGCGCAGGAGCCCCACGTCGATCACATGCTCGTGCAGCGCGGTCACCTGCGGCGTTGTGGTCATCTCACGGATCTCCATCTCCACCTGAGGGAACTGATCGCGGTAGGCGCGCAACAAGCCCGGCAGGACGGTCAGCGCAAGCGATGCGGCAAAGCCGATCCGGATACGACCGGCCTCACCGCTGCCAATGCGTCGGGCCGCGTCCAGGCCGACATCGATCTCGTCGAGTGCGCGCCGAGCGGCGGGCAGGAGTTGGTGTCCTGCCGCAGTGAGGGCGACCGCGCCGGGTCCTCGGGTGAACAGCGGGTGCCCGACCTTCGCTTCCAGGCGGCGGATCTGCTGGCTGAGGGGCGGTTGCGCGATGCCCAGCCGCTCCGCTGTGCGCCCGAAGTGGAGTTCCTCGGAGAGGACCGCGAAGGCGTGAAGCTGCTGGAGGCTGAGCTCAGGACGGTCCATACCTTTAGAGGTATCAGATGATCCTTGGGAAGGTATTGGGCATATCGCTGCTGGTTGCCTACCTTTCGCCACATGACAGGACGACGCGTGATTTTGAGTGGATCCACCTTCGAAGAGGAGATCGGCTGCGCGCGAGCGGTGATCGACGGCGACTGGGTGCACGTGTCCGGGACGACTGGGTTCGACTACGCGACCATGACGATCTCCGACGATGTGGTCGAGCCCTGGGCGGCAGCTACTCCTGGCGGCTGGGCGCCGCCGGGCTCGGCCTGTCCGGCGCCGCGGGCTTCTAGGGACCGCCGCGCTTCCTCGGCGGCCGTACGGCGCAGCCGTCCGCGCCGCTGCTCATGCTGCTCGCCGGCGATGACGTGGCGACCACGTCCCAGGAGTACAGCAAGCTGTTCGCCGCCTTCGACCGCGCGGGCAAGGAGTACGAGGCCCACACGTACGAGGGAGCCCCGCACTCCTTCTTCGACGCCTCCTACGGGCAGTGGCGGGAGGCGTGCACCGACGCCTGGCACCGCCTCCTCGCCTTCACCGCTCGCCACGACGGCGAGGTGGACAGGTGAAAGACCGGTACGAACGCGGCCTCGCCCGCAAGGCCGAAGTGGGCGGCCCCGGCCCAGCCCGCGCCGCCGTGTACGACGCGCTCGCGGGCCGGGTGACCTCATCAACCCGCGCGCGATCTTCTGCGTCGGCGGCCTGGCGGGCGTCGGACCGGCGCGCGGGGGAGGCCCTGCAC
>NZ_JBSGCE010000114.1:0-17302 GCF_053601695.1 Nonomuraea sp. NPDC004702 | reverse complement strand
CACGTGCACGTCCTTGAGCGGCCCCTCGCGCACGCCGAGTGACAGGTACGCGATGTTGTTGGCCGGGTAGAAGGAGGTCGTGACGCCGGGCAGGGTCGATGAAGAACGGCTCATACGGGGTGTCTATCAAGGCGTTGACGCCCGCCCAGACCAGGTCGGGAAGCCTCTTGGGAGGCCCCCACATCATGAGTCGCTCTTCGCGTGCGTTCGTAACGAGGCAACGGTTTGGCTTTTCTTGAATGCCTCCAACCACCATGCTCCACCCACCGCCGAGCACCTGCCGGCCGATCTGGCCGCGGTCGGGGAGGCGCATGGTTACCAGAGAGCTCAGTTCATCGAGGACTGACGTATCAGAGCGGGGGGATTGGCCGCGCGTATTCCTGACCGCTCAGTGGGCGCAGGCGGGCTTCCGCTGAAGGCCTCTGGTCTTAAGCGAGCAGGCGCACGCCATCGTGAACGCGGACGGCTGGGGCGTTTTGGAAGGTCAACGCGTCCAGGAGACGGATGGCGAACGCCTCGCTCATGAGCGCGCGCACCTGATGGCAGGTGAGCCAGGCGACCTCGGTGGCCTCTGCGGTGGGATGGGCGTAGCCGCCCACCACGTGGCAGCGGAAGACGAGCGCGACCACCCCCGCCATCATGTTCTTGTACACGCCGGTCAGCGCGTTGGGCTCCACCAGGAGACCGCTTTCCTCGGCCACTTCGCGGCGGACTCCGTCGTGCAGGGTCTCCTCGAGTTCAAGCACCCCGCCGGGCGGTTGCCACGCGCCGTTGTCGCGGCGGCGGATGCACAGCAGGCGGCCATCAGCGCGCACGACGGCACCGGCGACACTGACGGAGTGGCGGGGAAGTCCAGGGCGGGGAAGGGGCGTGCCGCTCATGAAGCCGCACCCGCCGGGACAGTGAAATCTGCGATGGCCAGCGCTCTGCCGTCATGAATGTTGAACCGGGGCCCCGGTGAGGCTTGTGGATCGACGGTCTTGGTCTGGTGGACGGTACCCGGCACGGCGTCGGCGTCGTGATGAAGGACGGCGATGAGCTGAGCCCAGCCTCCGATCGCCGGAGGAGGGATGGTTACGCCGGCGATGTTGCTGGCGGCCAGGGCCAGCGTGCGCGCCTGCCCGCGCGACCAGCTGGGGGAACAAGCGCGCAAGCGCGCCTTAGCGGTGGTCTCGGCGACCCAGTAGCCGCCGTCCTCATTACGATGGGCGCGGTTGATCGCCCGCGTCTTGCGCAGCCGCTCTGCGCCAGACCGAACGCCGTATGCGTGGGTGTGCCCTTGGGCGGCGAGGACAGCGTTGCCAGTGCGATGTAGCCCATCATCGCGCGAGAGCGTGAAGGACTGGCCGCAGCCGGGCAGTAGTCGTGCCCTAGCACGGCCGAGGATACCGGCGTACCAATCACTGTCGCCGGGACCAGGGTCGACGGACGCGGCGCCAAGCAGTGCGATGACCGCGTTCGGCGAGGCGCTGATGAGGACCTCGTTCGGGCTGTCAGGGAAACGGGGACCTTCGGCGGTGAGCATACGCGGCGGCGGGAGGCTGGGGGTCACGATCGTGTTTCTACCGGCCGCATGGTGTTGTCGGGTGAGATTCCGCTCAACACGTCCAAGTGTGCGGCTTCCGTGGGAAGCACCAGCAACGCCTCACGACAGCGGATCTGTCGCCTCAGCCGGAAGCACGCCGAGGCTGCGTGCCAGAGCGGTCGCGCGTGGCCTTATAGGAGCCTGATCGCGCTGCTTCCGTCACTAGTCTGCCCGCCCGGCCGCCTGGCACACACCGCCACCGATGCTCCCCGACGACACAAGGACGCTCATGACCAAGAAGCCGAAGAAGCGGCGGATCGTCGGCGGTGTCGACACCCACGCCGACACCCATCACGCCGTAGTGGTGCTGATTGACGGCCGCCGCCTGGCCGATGCCGAGTTCCCAGCCACCACAGCCGGATACGCCGAGCCGATGGCCTGGCTGCGTTCGTTCGGCAGGCTGCACGCCATCGGGGTGGAGGGCACCGGGTCCTACGGGGTCGCGCTGGCCCGTGGCAATAGCGCGATTCGGTAGCTACTTGTGACCGTGCGGAGGCGTGACGCAACCAGGCTGCGCTGGTTGCGTGGAGGGCATGCCAACCAAACGGTTACTTACCGTAGCAGCCACCGCCGCGGCCGGGCTCGGCCTCGCGTCAGCCGTCTACCAGACTTGGGGATCGGCCCGCGACCGTCGCCGCTACCAACCACCCGGCCGGCTCGTCGACATCGGCGGGCGGCGCATCCACCTTTGGGCCGAAGGCGAGGGCGGCCCAGCGGTGGTGATCGTGCCCGCGCTCGGCGAGACCACCTACGATTTCGCTCCCCTGCTGCCCGAACTCGCCCGGGAGACGACGGCCGTGATTTTCGACCGGGCCGGGCTCGGCTACAGCGACCCCGTCTGGAACCCCATGGCACTCATGGACGCGGCGGACGACCTGCGTCAGGCGTTGCACCGGGCCGGCATCGAGCCGCCCTTCATACTCGTCGGCCACTCCATCGGCGGCTTCATCGTGCGCCTGTTCGCCACAAGCTACCCAGGCGAGGTTGCGGGCATCGTGCTCGTCGACTCCAGCCACCCGGACCAGGACCGCATCCCGGGCTACCACTGGCGCACCGTCAAATACGGGGCACGGCGCCGGCTGCAGTGGTTCGGTGTGCGCCGGCTGGCCGTCGAGCTCGGCTTCAAGGACCTGCGGTCCGCATGGTGGCCGCCTGAGTACGTGGACGCCGCCGTCGCGCAGCTTCTCGCCGATCGGCGGCGGCGCACCTCCTGGTGGGAGTGGGCGCTGCGCGCGCAGCTCGGCGCCGCGGTCCGGCGAAGGACCGGGCCGCTGGGCGACATCCCGCTGACTGTGCTGACGTGCAGCGAGGTCGGGCCGGATGCCACCACACCGGAAGAGATCGCGCACCGGCACAAATACTTCCGAGACTGTACCCACTGCAACAGGACCTGGCGGCGCTATCCAAGGACTCCACGCATGTGGTGGCCGAGCGGGCGAGCCACTACATCCACCACGATCAGCCGGAGCTCGTCGTGGACGCGATCCTCGACCTGGCGCGTCGCGCTCGAGGGTAAGGGGCACGACGTGCGTCGACTCGCGGCGAGCATTGCTGTGCTGGTGCTCCCTCTGGCTGCCCAGAAGTGCGAGGCCGGGAAGACCGGCAGCGCATCCGGGCTCCCCGACTACGGCTGCGTCCTCACCACCGACACCCCACCTACCGCGTTTCGCCCGGATTCCGAAGGCGACGCGGTCTGGATCAAGGCGGTGGTGAAGGCGCGGTGCGATGTGCCGCCGCGCAGCCACCACATGACCTTGACGCTGCAGCAGCGGCAGGCGTCCGGCTGGGCGAAACGGCAGGCAGAGGACTACGTGACGGTTCCCGGCGGGGAAGGCCGGCTGTACGCGCTGACGTACGGCAACTGCGAGCCTGGCCGATGGGCGCTGCGTATCCTGGTGACGGGCCAGGACGGCAAAGGGCGTGAGTACCGCGCGGAGCCGGTGTCCGAGTCGGTGAGGGTGGACTGCTGATGGATACAGGCAGGGATCTGGGTAACGGCTGGTACGGGTATGCCCCCGTGCCCGCCCCTGGGGCGCAGACGTGGGCCGCAGCTTGTGGATGGCTACGCCGCGCGCTGGCCAGCCAGGAGGATCCCGAGGTGCGTTGGGATCTTCATCTTGAGCCGGGCGGGTGGGCGTTGCGGCCGATGCCCGACTATCCGATCGTCGACCGATCCGAGCCGCCCGTGCACTTCACCGACGAAGTGCGGCGAGACGATGTCGAGGGTGCGTTCGCGTGGGCGCGGGCGCGGCTGCGCGATGCTCACCATGTGGTCACCTTCACGCCGTAGCCGACCTACTCCTCGAGCCTGAGGGCTGACGCCGCCGGGTACCTGCGGAAGGAAGGGGCCTGCCAAGGATGCATCGGACACGAAAGAGCCCCGGCGCATGGCCTCCCTTCTAGTGGTCGTCGCAACACCCCAGTTTGGGGAGTGCGATCGAAGATGTCGGAATCGGTCTCACGCTGCCACTCTGGCAGGTCCTCCCAGTCCGGCACGTATGACGGCTTGGGGTCGTCGAAAGCTGCGTAGATCTGGCCGATCCAGCAGAGGGCGACGAACCGGCCGCGCTGCTCGCGCGACAGCTTGGTGATGCCCCGCTGGCCGGTGTCCTCGATGAACTCCCGGACGATCGCGAAGGTGTTCGCCGCGGTCCGGCGCTGCCATGGGGGAGTCTCCTCCCAGCCGTGATGTAGCCGGCTTCGATTCGCCGGAAAGTGCTCCTTCACGTCGTCGATCCACGACTCGCGGAAGATCTGGCCCTGTTCCCGCAAGGGTGACTCCTCTTCTCAGGCGTTGGTGGCCAGCTCGTCGATGTCATTGCTCAGAGCGTCAATCGGCTGATCGGGGGTCAGGCTTCCGATGTGGCGTTGGAGGCCGCGCAGCTTGGCGCCGATGACTCCGGAGCCGGTCGAACGGGCGAGCTCGACGGCGGCGCGGCCATAGTCGAGCACCCGGTCTCTGTCTCCCTGCTGAGCGCCGAGCGTGGCCAGGTCCACCAGGACTCCGCCGCGGCGGCGGGTGGACAGGCTGTGCGTGAGCGCTTCGGTGAGGACGGCCTCGGCCAGCTTGGGGCGACGCAGGGTGACGTAGCAGGTGCCGCGCTCCTCCGCGAGGCGCTCCCCGTCGAAGCGCAGCCATGCGCCGTTGTGAATTTGCCCTGTCATGCCGTACACCTGTTCGGCCGAGTCGAGGGCGCGCTGGCAGCCATCGAAGTCGCCCAGTCCGGCGAGTGCCTCGGCGCGTACGACCTCAACCCAGTGCCGGGTGGACATCGAGCTATCGCCGCGGCGAGAGAGCCTTGCCGCGGCGTCCAGCATGGGCGGGGCCTCGGAGTAGTGGTGGTCGTAGATCCCGACGAACGCGTGGCGGACCATCGCGCACGCCCACAGGTCGTAGGCGCCTGCTTCTTCGCTGGCGCTGGCGGCGAGTGTGTAGCAGTGGGCGGCGTCGGTATAGCGGGTGGCGTCGAAGAAGATTTCTCCCGCCAGCTGGAACGCGTCTCCGGCCAGCGCGCAGAGGCGGAGGTGGTCGGCGCCAGCGGCGGACCGCCGCAGGCTGTTGACGAGTGTGGCGAGGTGGTCCCGCACGAGCGGGTAGACCTTGTTCTTGACGCTGGCGAGTACGAACACCTGCCAGAGGTGGGTGTTCAGCGTCTCATATTGGTTGACCGTCTCGGTGTCGATGCGGCCAGTTCTCTCGGCCGAAGCGAGCCTGTCGAGGTCGACCGTGTCGGTGGTCTGTGGCGCTGCCAGGACTGCGCTGGCCACCGTGAAGAGTCGCAGCAGCTCGCGGCGCTTCATATCCTCATCGCTCCACTCCGAATGTTGCGCGGACGGCGGTGGTGATTGGCTGCATTGAGAACGGCGAACCTAATCTAGAAGGGACTCGCCCCGTTGTTCGAGAGGCGATGCGACGAGCTGTTCCCGTCGCCGGAAGCGGATGGGCTAGTTGAAGGGAGACCGGGGGGTGAGGCCGCGTCCTCGAATCTCGACCGAAGGGGCACAAGCGGGCGTGTCCCAGCCGTCCACGGTGCCCTTCACTTCCCAGGAAGCGTTCGCGACACTTCAAGAGGTTTGCCAGACTGTCGGCCTGGTCACTAAAGGCGCTCGGCTGATCCGCCTAGGCGAGAACGCTGTATTCGTTCTGGCGGCTGAGAACGTCATTGTGAGGATCGCGCGGAGTTTAGCGGTCATCGACGACGTCCGCAAGGAGGTAGCCGTATCTGCGTGGCTTCGTGACCAGGGGGTTCCTGCTGCGAGAACTACGGATCACGAGCAACCTCTCGTTGTGCGAAGGAAGCCTGTAACACTGTGGCACTTCATCGATAATGACGGCTCGCCGGTGAGTCTCATGGACCTCGCGGCGGCCCTCCGCAGTCTCCACCAGCTGCCCGTACCCGCAGATCTCCTGCTACCGAAACTTGATCTCCTCAGGCGTGTTCCAGAATGCATTAGCGTTACCAACGTGCTCTCGGACGAGGAACGCCAATTCTTGTTGAAGAAGTATCAGGATCTTCAGGCCGCATACGAGGGCCTTGCGTTCATTCATAACCCATGCGCTGTTCACGGTGACGCCCACGACGAGAACGTTATCAAGGCGCGCGACGGGAGTGTCGTTTTCATCGACTTCGAGTGCTTCTCGTTCGGTCCTCCAGAGACCGACCTCGGCATCACCGCCATCGAACGCACCTTGGGCTGGCGCACGCGTGCCGAGTACGACGGATACGCCGAGCGGTACGGATTCGATGTTCTCACTTGGGAGGGCTATCCCATAATCAGAGACATGTTCGAATTGAAGATGACGACCTGGTTGATGCAGAATGTCAGCGAAGATCGAGCCATCGCACAGGAGTTCCGGCATCGCCTTTTTTGCCTCCAGAATCCGGATGCGCCTCGGCGCTGGCACGCCTTCTAAACATCCAACGACTGGACCTTATGTCGACATAGGTGTTGAACGTCTCAACTTAGGATGCGCGCCGACGATCCGCGAGGCGTCGGCTTGCGAGATCCGAAAGCGCGGACTCAACTATTACGTGCTCCCGGCCAGACAGGAGAACCAAGGTGCGCATCTCGATGCATCCGTCACTCACCGGCAACCGTCCAATCCAGCGAGTTGGCCACTGCAACCTGGCGACAAACTCGTACATCTCAGCGTCGATCCTTCATCACCCGCCTGTTTCATCTACTGCTTGGATGGCTAGAATGGCGTAGATTTAGCGGAGAATATGCCTGTCTCTCTACGTCGTGGCCAGAGCCTCGGTGAGCTCACGCACCTTGGGTTGGTCCGGCCAGCGGTGGATAAGCAGGCCACTCAAGGTCTTCAGCTCCGAGAGAGCGTGCTGGGACCCTGCACGCCGGGCTTCGGCCAGGCCAGCGATCGCGGCGATCGCAGCTGCGTCGGCGGTACCGATCGCGGCGTGGGCGGTGCCGAGGCGAGCGTGATGGATTGCGCGGTCTCGATGGTGGGTGGTGGGAAGTGCAGCGAGGCGAGTGTCAAGGATGGTGATGGCGGTCTCGGAGCGGCCGCCGGAGATATAGCAGGTAGCGCGTTGGAGGTCTCCCCATTCGCGGTCGTAGAAGCGAAGGTAGGTCGGGCCCCCATCGGGATCAAGGGCCAGGAGCTGGTCGGCCGTGTCGAGCAGAGCGGTGTCCACGATCCCAGTGATCGCGGAAGCGCGAGCCTGGTAGAGACATGCGACAGCGTTTAGCGCCGTCGGGAGGTTCCACACAGTCCGCGCTTGAGCAGCCAGGATTCGTGCCAGGTCGCCGTCTCCTCCGTCCAGGGCCGCAGACGCGCGGCGGAGGACCATATAAGCGGCCATATCGGGATCACCGCTGGTGATCGCCCATATGCTCGCATGTTCGGCCCATAGCATGCTGTGGTGCTGATCGCCTCGTTCTCGATGGAGCCAGCTGAGATGTTCGGCGACCTCCGCTTTGACGCGCATGAGATCGCTGTCGAGCGGAGGCCGTGCGTTCTGCCTGGCTTTGTTGATCTCGGTGAGAATCGCGACTAGGGAACGGATGTGCTGGGCGGGGGTTAGAAGGTGATGTCCTGCCTGGTGGGAGATGAGATTCATGCGGAAGATCTCGGCGGGGTTCGCGTCTGCCGCCGCGGCGATGGACTCGGGGAACAGGGAGGCCGAACCGCCGATGGCGATGAGGGTTGCGAACTCGCGGCGGGATAGTTTCAAGTGAATCTTCCCTTCGTCAAGACTGGCTTGGACGGTCGTGATCGGTTCGGAGTCCTTGGCGGTCGTTCCTACACATGGCTGAGATTGATCGGCAAGCGACTCCGTCTATGCGGGTCGCGGCGCGGCGATTCGGGAGCGCCGCAGGTGATCGTGAGGTCTGGGTAGAAGGTCGTCGACGAGGCAGTTTCACATCTCAGCCAGCCGCTTGAGGTCCATCAGGGACGGTGGCGTGCCCGAAAGGGACCGGACGGCACTTGGGTGCTCTCAGTCTTCCCAGGGGGAGATGTTCTTGGCGGTGATGGCGGCACCGGGGAAGCGTTCGTTGTAGGCGAGGCCGACGCTTGCGTGGGAGTAGCCGTGGGCGTGCCGTTAGGCGGCAAGCGTCGTGAGCTCGTAGCGGCGACGACGGCCATCGAGATATCGCCGTGAGCCAGTACGTCGTCCCGGAGAATTCTGGCGAAGTCCTGCGCGGACCACTGGGCCATCGACGCTCCTTCCACAGGGCAGAAGATACCTCGACGGTAGCCCGCCAAGCGGTGGTTGTGGCCCCCAACCTGGAGTGTGGTCTGTGTTCTTCACCTTGGGCGATAGATCGAGCACGCATCTTGAGTTGCCCTGGTTCGGTGGCGACCTTGCTGTGCCCGGCTTCGGTGGAGTCGTGTTCCTGGTTTGTCATGCCACGGTGAAGGCGTCCTTGGGCTGCATCGGGGTGAGCGCGCCCAGGCGACTGTGCCGTTGTTGCCGATCGTGTGAAATCTCCAGGTACGCGAAGATGGCATGCGCGGGCTAAATCCGGACGTTCCAGCGCCGGCTGTCGAGGAGCTCGGCCTGCGGCTGGGGCCAGAGCCTCCACGTGATGTTGTCGAAGCGCTCCCTGCCGCCCATCGACAGCAGCGCTGGCGGCGGGCCGGAGTCCCTGGCACGGTGGGCGAAGGCCTGGAGGCCGGACTGGACGCCCTGGCCGGACTGGAGCTCACTCTCGCGAATCACCAACTCGGAGAAGCACGCTTCGACGTCCGTGATGGAGGGACCCCATACTCGCTTGTCACCTACCCTCCGCATACGCGTGTTGCTATACAGGCAACCATGAACCCGCGACCTTCCTCCTCGGACCCGGACCCTTCTCGCCTCGCCGTCGTCACCGGTGGTACGAGAGGCATCGGAGGAGCGATCGCACGTCGGCTGCTAGCCGACGGATACCAATGCATCTTCACGGGAACCTCACGGGACAGGCCTTCGCATGCTCCGTCGGACGGAGAGTACGCGGTGTTGGATCTGCGCAGCCGAGATCAGGTCGAGCTCTTCGCCGGGCAAATACGGGATCGTCGTCCGGACGTCCTGGTCAACAACGTCGGCCTGAACGTCAAAGGTGCGACGGAGACGTTCCCAGACGATGACTACGACACTCTGCTCGACGTCAACCTGCGCGCCCCGTTTGCTCTCATCCGAGCCGCTCTTCCGGCCATGATGGAGCGAGGATGGGGGCGTATCGTAAGCATCACCTCGCTGTGGTCGTTGTCTGGCAATCGCCTCGACGCAGCGTACTGCGCTTCCAAGTTCGGGCTGGACGGCCTAACAGCTTCGCTCGCGGCGGAGGTCGCATCATCGGGTGTGCTCGCCAACTGTGTCGCTCCGGGCTTCGTGCTAACAGAAGCAGCACGGGAGGCGTACTCGCCTCAGGATCTGGAGTCGATAGGAGCGCAGATTCCCGTGGGCCGGCTCGGGAAACCCGAGGAGATCGCGTCGCTGGTGTCGTGGCTTGTCAGCGAACAGAACACCTACCTTACGGGGCAGAACATCTTGATCGACGGGGGGCTGACGCGTACCGCTAAGCCATGACCTCGAAGAGGAGCCAGCAGGCACGGCTCTGCTTCCGCAGGCCGCTCCGAGAAGTTGGGCGAGTCAATGCGGATTCGAAGTGACGAACTTCTCGAAACTCCCACAACTCGACGCCTTTCAGTACCTGCGGTGGGCCAGAAATAGTCGGCTGTAGGAGACCAGTCTCCTGGTGGCCGCTCAGACCCTTCGCAATCTCCGCGCTCCAAGCCGTCGCGGTCCACGGTCCTGTTTAACGCCATCAGCCCTGAACTCTGGCGCCGCTTCACCTTGGCTCTGCGCCGCCGCTTCGCCCGGCTCAGCGGCCTGACCGTCAAAGCCCTACGCGAACAGGCAACCATCGCCTTCGCCAAGGTCGCCGAATACCAGCGCCGCGGCGTCGCCCACTTCCACGCCGTCATCCGCTTCGACGGACCCGACGGCCCCAACTCGCCGCCACCAGCCTGGGCCACCGCCGACGCCCTGTCCAAAGCCGTCCAGCACGCGGCGACCGTCGTGACCGCGGAGGTCAAGCCACTGAGCCGGACGTTCCGATGGGGCACACAACTGGACGTACGCCGCATCACCATGGACGGCGACCTCACCGAACAGGCCGTCGCCGCCTACATCGCCAAGTACGCCACGAAGGCCGCCGAGTGCGTCGGCACGTTGGACCGGCGTATCCAACCCCTCGACAACCTCGACGCCCTACCCGTTTGGCGAACACGCCCCGTAGGCTGATCGCCCACTGCATGCGCCTCGGCGAGAAGGCCGACCTGGCCGCCCAGCGGCTCACTCAGTGGGCTCACATGCTGGGCTTCCGTGGCCACTTCTCCACCACTCTCGGCGCCCTCCGTGCCGCCCGGGAAGAGCACATGTCTGCTGAAGAGATCAGCCTTGGGCGGCTGCCTCTCTTCGACGAGGACACTGTCCTCATCGTTGCTCACTTGGAGTACGCCGGACAGGGCCTTTCCCTCGGGGACCAACTCCTCGCGGCTGCACTCACCGGCACACCACTCCCAATGCAGGTGGTGACCGCCGATGAGTAGGCGCGACGAACTGCTGACTGTCCCGCAGATGCTCGCCGAACTGGGCGGTGTCTCCCGGCGCACCTTCTACCGCTGGCGCGAGCTCGGCCGCGCGCCAGTCTGCATCCAACTGTCCAACCTCGAACTCCGCGTCTGGCGGAGCGACCTCACAGCCTGGCTCGACTCGCGACGGGAGGTCGCATGAACACCACCTACGACGTGAAGCTCGGCGGAATCCAGCACCGCACGGACCGCGAGACTGCTACGTTCATCGCCCGTTGGCGGGTCGCAGGCAACCGCAAGTCCAAGACCTTCCGAACCAAGGGCCTCGCCAACGCCTTCAAGTCCGACCTGCGCCAGGCAGCGAAGACGGGGAGGAGTTCGACATCGCTACGGGCTTGCCGGTGTCGATGCTCTCTGCCCGATCCTCCGGGACATCGTTCCTGGAGTTCGCCCAGGCGTACGTGCTCCGGCGCTGGAACACCTCAGCGGCCCGGACCCGCGAGACGGACGCGTACGCGCTTCTGACCCTGGTTCCGGCTCTGGTGTCCGATGCACCCCGCCGGCCCGCCGCTGAGGAACCGCGGGAGGTCCTCAGGATTCACGTGCTGCTCCCAGAGGGCAGACGTGCCGCTCTGACGACGGCCCAAGCAGCGGCATTGGCCTGGTTGGAGGGGGCGTCGCTCCCGCTCTCGGCCCTGGGCGAGGCGCATGTCCTCCGTACGGCTCTCGAGGCCATCTCGGTCGGCGCTCCAGCGGGGGCGAAACATGGTACGGCGCAAGCGCGCCATCCTGCGTCCCGCTGGAACACGCAGTAGAGCAGAAGGTGTTTAACACCAACCCGCTGGACGAGATCAATGGACGGCCGCGAGGGCCGTCACAGTCATCGCCCCTCGTACGGTGGTCAATCCCGCCCAAGCGCGGCAACTCCTCAACGCCCTGCCCAAGGCGGGCCGCAAGCGGGGCGCTCGACTCCAGGCCTTGTTCGCCTGCATCTATTACGCCGCTCTCCGGCTGAGGAACTGCACCCTGCCTGGGACAGGCTGGGGCCTGATTGTCCTGGAGAAGGCCCGGCCCCAGGGCATAAAGCGCTGGACCAAGTGCGGCCAGACCCACGAGTCTCGTAGCCTGAAGCACCGCGCGAACAAGGAGACACGAGAGATCCCCCTCCCGCCCGCCCTGGTCGCCATGCTCCGTGAACACGTCGCCCGGTACGGCATTGCCAAGGACGGCAGGATCTTCAGCACGGGTACCGGCGGCTCCCATTCCAGTTCGGCCGCACTCCTACGTCTGGCAGGAAGCCGCAAGCTGGCTCTCACCCCGGGAACAGGTCGCCTCATCACTGGCCGCGCGTCCGTACGACCTCCGTCATGCGGCGGTCTCCCCTCTGGCTGAACGCTGGCGTGCCGGCCCCGAGGTGGCCAAGCGCGCCGGTCACAGCGTCGATGTGCTCCCGCGGGTCTACGCCAAATGCATCGACGGCCAGCAAGAGCAGATCAACAGCAAAATCGACAACGCCCTCGGCACATAACTGAGCCTTGTCTCGCTTCGGCCCCGGATCTGCTGGGGCCATTACGTTTCACGCTGGTCACCATGCCGCGTCGTTCCCGCCGAAGCCCGTCACGCTGCGCCACTCTGTCACGCGCGCGCAGCGAGAGGAGGACCACGCACATCGATCCCGACCACCCCGCGCCGCTCCCCGGAGAGCGGCCCCCGCTGCGGCGACCGCCGTCCGACCAGCCCCTTCAGGATCGACCGCCGCCCCTCAACGTGTCCGACTCCCTCGACTGGCGAACGTATTCGCCCCCAGCTCCACCCGGCCGATCCACTCTGCGAAATCAGGATCGCTTGCCCCGGTCGGTGCTCATCGCCGGACTCCTGGCTTGTGTCAGCTTCAGCATCTGGTCGAGCGCGTGGGGCACCGACAACGCCTCACCTCGAACGACGGCCACCCCGGTGCCGACGCCCTACCTGAGCTCTGCCGAACGCCCAACCGTGCTCATCCCGCCAGCGACGCACACACCCGCTCCCGAAACGCCTCCGCCCTCGACGGCGCCGCGGACAGACCGTAAGCAGTCGAAGAACAAAACGAGACGACCGGGGGAGCATCACCAATCACGGGACTCGGCTGCGCCACGTCAGCAGCATGAAGCCGTCCCCCGGATGCCGCACACGACGACTGCGACGCCCCCTCGTCGTCCAAGAAAGCCCAAGCCCGTGGTTCCTGAGGACCGTGACAGTACGCGCTCGGCTCCCCGGATCGCGGCGAAGTGCGACGAGCTCTTTCCGCCTTCCCGATCAGGGTTCCTCATCCGCAATAGGGCGTGTCACTTTCACTACGGATAGTGAAAGTGTCAGGAGTCGGGGGTAAGGAGGAGGGGGCGAAGTTGTCGGGCGAACTCGATGGCATCCGCACGATGATCGCGGCCCGGCGCGCCGCGGATTATTTGGATCGCTAGTATCTTGGAACCGCTATGTGTCCATGCGAAGATCTTGTCTCCAACCGTGTTTCCATCCGTGTCTTTTATGGCAGCGCTAAAGCCAGGCATGGAGTCGGTCGGCAAGTCGGTTCCCTGGTTGGCGATTTTGGTGTTTTGCAGGCTTTCCGGCGTGGAAGTAAAAGAGCTTTGCAATTCGATGTAAAGAAGCGTCCTATCTTGAATGTTTGGAGATTTGGCAACAACGCAGTGAGTGGAATCCTTAGGCGAAGCCGTCCCGCTTGCATAGAAAGCGTCAAGTCCAATAGCGCGAGATATAGCCTGGCTGGAAAGAAAATCGCATTCCAGGGGTGGTTTCGTTACACTGCCCAGTGGCCTCCGGTCTACAGGGGACGGAGGAGGTGACGAACATGCTGTCGCGGCAAGAAGGGTGGCAGACAAAATAACCGATGAACGCCAAGCTCTCATTTCTCGGCCTCCTCATAGTCTTCGGTGGGCCGTGGGAATCCCTCCCACACGGAACTGTCGATCTTGCGGAACAGCCCCCATGCTGGTGACCGCTTCGGCCATTGATCGTAGGCGGAAGCCTGGTCGGAGCTCATCTCGCTGCGTAGGATTATCTGGCCGTTCGAGATGGAGCCTCCAATTGAATTCTTCCGAGAGTTAAGGATGTAAGGATGGTCGATGCCTGAAGCTCTTTCGGCGCCAACAGCCCATATCGCATCATCGAGTCGACGGTGGGATCCTTGAATAGGTTCTGACTCTAAGCAAGCGTGCTCGCCTCCTTGCCTCGAGCCTCCTTGCCTTCAGTTAATTCGACGCTGTCGCTGGCATATGCTTCTGCGAACTCGTACCCCGAGACGACCTAGTCACCAACGGGAGTAAGCACTAGCTTGAGCGTTCTGGTAAACGCATTCATGAGTGCCCTATTGGATGCATCCCCGCGATCGGCTTCCTTGATTTTCGAAAGATTCCCGGCATCGACTATGAAGTAGGGTGACATGCTCAGGTCGTTAACTCTCACATTGAAGAGATTTCTCATTTGGTCGCCATGCCATCAGATGGCAATTTTTGGCGTTCTGTGCGTCGCTCGGCATCCGTAGCGTTTGGATGGCTACTGTGCCACGCGCTAAATGCCGAGCTGATCTTCTCTTTGATATCGGACCCTTGGTTGTCGAGGACCTTCACGCTGTACTCTCCGTGCGCCTCGGCGACCGCCTTGAGTGCCTAAGGATCTTTGAAAGCCCACGTCATCACGTTCTTTACTACGCCCCCATCAACTGGGCTCCATAAGGCTGAATTCCAGGTATATACGGATCGGAGTCGTTGAGTCTAGTTACGCCCAGTCGAATATTTGTTGCTGCTATTAGAAATGCGATGAATGTCACTCGAATAGGTAGAGACAACTCGGGCGGCGCTCTGCTTGGAGTCGCGGAGGCTGGCCTGAGCTCGTGAGTCTGACCAGAAGTGGACAGCCCAGGACGCGATCAAGGGTGACTTGTACCCTCGTGAGCTACCGGGGGGTTGGTCGTGGTCGCGGAACCTTGTGGTGGCCGCCTCAATGGCCCGGCCGAGGTCGCCCCAGGGGTTGTCCCGCATCAGGAAAGACAGGGGCTTGCGTGCGGGATCGGTGAAGAAGTCCTGCGCGACCCTCGGGTTGTTAGCCAGAGCAGTTGCCAGGCCAGCACCGAACCGCGTGATGTGCTACTGGTGCTCTGGTGGTTTCTTCGCGTTGTCGAAGACCTTGTTGGCAACCTCGCGCAGGAACCCGTCGTCGAATGTTCCGAAGCGCAGAAGTTCGTCAACCACGACATCGCTCGGCAGGTCCGCGGTCGCGATCAGCTCGTCGATATAGCTCTTGCGCAGCTTCATATCGCTGACTCCGCGGGAGGCCGTTCCCGACATCACGCTGAGAGCACGTGCCACACCCTCCATGACGGGGGACGACGATGCCGCTTTCCCCCAACGGTTGTCCGGAGAGCCGCGGTGCGTCAGGTAGAGCTGTGTCAGGAGCGCCTTCAACTCCTTGGGCGGCACCTCCTTGACGAAGGCGACCGCGAAGTAGGGGTCGTGCTGGTGCTTCTCCAGCAGATTCAAGGTCTCCTTGGAGAGCCTCCCGCGAGCTTTGAGAGCGTCCTTCACAGCCTTGCGAAGCTGGTCGGCTACGGACTTGGCGGCTGCGGCGCCGCTTGTCGACGAGTTCGAAGCCCACAGCGTCCCATCCGCCCAGACAACGCCCTTGTCGAGCCCAATCTTCTGAGTGGAGACGATCAGGTCCAGGTGGCGCTGGAGGTCGGAGACCTCCCGGGCGATCTGGGAGGCGACGTCTGTCAGCGTGCCCGGCCCGCTCATGCTGGCGCCGATCGAACTCAGAGCTCTACCGATTCGCGCATCCGCATCCGGCCATGACTGGTTCAGGCGTTTGATCTCGCCGATCAGCTGAGTCATCAGCGCGGGGTCGATGCCGATCCGGTTCGCAGATGGGCTCATCAGCCGGCCTTCCACGGGACATTGAGCGGTGAGCTCCACCGGTCCAATGGATCGGGGCGCGTGGACTCGACCAGCGCCAGGGCCCGGTTGAAGGCGCCTTTCTAGGCTGCCTCCCACGCCTGGCAATCCTTGAGCAGCTTGTCGGCGGCCTTGCCCTTCCTCGCGCCGCCTTCGAGCAGGCTGACGAGTTTGCGCACGTCGTTAGAGTGCTGGTCGCGTAACTGCTCAATCGTCCGCCGCACGGCGTCGATCTGTTCCTGGGACGCCATCACCCTGGATCCTTTGGACCTTGAGGACGACTATCTATGGGATCAATGTGACGATAACGGGCGGTCGTCGCGCCGTCCAGCTGAACTGCTCATATGGCATCAGCTCAACATTTGTCCCGGCTGGTGCGTATCACGCATGATGGCAATCGCCTCGACTACCCCCGCCACCACGTGATCGGCCCGATGCTCGTGCCCCGGCCACGTACCTCGATCGACCCAGATCCCGCGCAGACCCGCAGCCTGAGCACCTGCGATGTCCGCGACGAGGTTGTCACCCACCATCTAACCGCCCTCGCCGAGGCTGGGCTCAACGACTGTGCGGCCGGGCCGGCGGCGTGTCCTGCGCCGCCGCGTACCGCAACGCCGCCGGACGGGCAATCCACTTGCGCGGTTCGGCTTCCCCTTCCGCCGCTGCGGCGACCTCGACGATGCTGCGCTCGCCTCGGGCCTGGCGCAGTGGCGGGGTGCGTGGACCAGTTGTCGGACACGGTGGAGCTGTTGACCTCGCCTTGCCGGGCGCGCGCGCTGACGCCGCCGCGCTGGACCTCCCGGCTGGCCCCACATCGCTGCGCGGCGATCTGGAAGAGGCGAACATCCGGCTTTCGGACGCCCTCAAACCCCCGACACCGCATAGCCGTCAGCCACATCAAGCAGGCCGGTTCGTCGGAGCTTGCCGAGTTGGTTGTCCGCCATGCCGTTGGTGACGATCCCAACCCGCCACCCGGCGGTGCGCAGATCATCCGACTCGGGCAGGACGCCGGATAACACCGCACGAGCTGCGGCATCCGCTGACGGTAGCCGGTCCATAGCTCCCTCGACCGATGCCGCCAGCGCGAAGTGCTCACGCACCTCGTTGAAGAACACCTCTCGATGGGGGCGGAGGCCCTGCTCCAGGGTGACGAGCCAGGCGACGTCTTCAGGCCTCAAGTGATGTTGCTCAGCGAACCCCTGGGCCCACCGCGTGATCGCGTCATCGAGATCAATGAGCGTCCTATCGAGGTCGAAGAGGGCAGATTCACTGGCTAGCCTGTCGAGGTCGAACTCCTCGTATCTATGATCGGCATCTTGCAGCGCCATCGCTGACCTTGGGAAACGCCTTCAAGATCGTCTTCCGTGTCTCCCGATCAAGGTCCTACGTCTGCATGTGGCTGCCCTCGGTGACCTATCTAGGGCCTGGAAAGCGAAAGACCTGCGGTCAAGAAGCGGCAGGTCAGGGGTCGAAATGCCTCGTGGAGATGAGTGCCCGGGCAGGATTCGAACCTGCGGCACCCGCTTTAGGAGTCCGATGGACGACAAAACCCCATCACGCCCTCTACCTGCATCTTTGTAGATAGGGTCAGAGCGTGCGACCTTTAGTGGGAAGATATTGGGAACTGTCGACGACGCGTGAATTCTGGATCTGGCTCACATTCCGTGAAGGGGCATGCTCAGTCGGCGAGTAGAACGCGTTTGCGCAGCAGGTCGGGGTTGGCTCGTCCATACA
>NZ_JBSGCE010000113.1:0-17764 GCF_053601695.1 Nonomuraea sp. NPDC004702 | reverse complement strand
GGCCAGCCGCCGACCGGCCAGACAGGCGCGATGGGCCAGCCGGGGCAGCCCGGCCGCGCATCCGGCCCGGCTCTGCGCCGATGGTACTGCACTCGGGAGGGTGTGGGAGAGTAGGTCACCGCCGGACAATCTTTGGGAAGGGCTCCGACTTCGGTCGGGGCCCTTTCTGCATTTCCGGAGTAATTCAGCATGCCCGGCTGCTTGGTGTTATCCGGGACGGTTTCGTACGCGCGTCTCGGGCCAGGCCGGCATCTGAGCCGGTCGTCGACCCTTACGTGCAGTGCTATGAGCAGAGAATTGCGGTCTGTTATTGGAAACGACCGTTCACACCCCTTGTTGTGAGCGCGCCCCGGCCATGAGGTGATGGCGGGCCGAGGGGTCAGCTCTGTTTGGGGGGTGAGAAGGTTTCGATGGCCTCGTTCAGGATCTTGCTGAAGGATTCGCTGCCGGTGTGGCCGGAGTCTGTCACTACGTGCAGGTCGGCGTCGGGCCAGACCTTGGTCAGCTCCCAGGCTGTCTGGAGAGGGCTGCCCATGTCCAGGCGGCCGTGGATCAGAGCGCCGGGGATGCCGGCCAGCCGATGTGCGTTGCGTAGGAGCACGCCCTCTTCCAGCCAGGCGGCGTTGGCGAAGTAGTGGGCGCAGATGCGGGTCATGGCCATGATGGCGTCGTCCGGCCGGTTGCTGTAGGCGTTGGGTGTGCCGTTGGTCTCCTGGGAGATCACCGCGTCCTCCCAGGTGACCCAGTCGTGGGCGGCCTTCTCGCGTACCTTCGGGTCGGGGTCGGCCAGCAGTCGCGAGTACGCCGCCAGCACCTTGAACACGTCCCCGTCGCTGTCGGCGTCGGGGACGCCTTGCACGAATCGTTCTTGCGCCTCCGGGAAGAACCTGCCGACGCCCCGGTAGAGCCAGTCGATCTCGGAGCGTCGGGTCATGGTGACCGCCGGGATGACGATCTCCGACACCCGCTCGGGATGGGTCTCGGCGTAGGCCAGGATCAGCGTCGAACCCCACGAACCGCCGTACAGCAGCCACTGGTCGATGCCGAGGTGCTCGCGCAGCAGTTCCATGTCGGCGATCAGGTTGTGGGTGGTGTTGGCGGTCAGGTCGGTGGCCGGGTCGGCGGCGTGCGGGCGGCTGCGGCCGCAGTTGCGCTGGTCGAACAGGACGATGCGGAAACGGTCCGGGTCGAATCTGCGGCGGGAGCCGGTCGAACATCCTGACCCGGGCCCGCCGTGCACGACGACCGCGGGCTTGCCGTCGGGGTTGCCGCAGACCTCCCAGTAGATGAGGTTGCCGTCGCCGACATCGAGCAAGCCGTGCTCGTACGGTTCGATCGAGGGATACAAGGGGGCTCCTGCCGTTGGAGGGGTGGAGGCATGGCGCGCACTGCGCAGCCGGATGCGGGTCGGCGTTTATGCCAGCGCTGTTATATTAGCACTGTGACATCTTCGGACCCCACCGCGATACCCGACCCCTGGCACTCCCTGCACGAGCTCCTGGCGGCCATGGACGCTGAGATCGAACAGGTCTACCTGGAGCGTGGCCTCGACGGGGTGCGCACTCGATTCGCCTATCCGCTCATCCGGCTCGCCCACGCGGGGCCGCTGACCATTCGCGAGCTCGCGAAGTCCCTGAACCGTTCGCACTCCGCGATCAGTCAGACCGTCGCCGCCATGCGCAAGGAGGGTCTCGTCACCTCGGAGCCGGGGCCCGACGCGCGCACCCGCCGGATCGACCTGACCGAGCGCGGCCGGGCGCTGGTGCCGTTCCTGGAGGCGGAGTGGCGTGCCACCCACCAGACGGTCGCCGAGCTGGACGGCGAGCTCCCGTACGCGATGACGGCCGTGGTGGAGGAGGTTCGGCGGGCGTTGGAACGCCGGTCGATGCGGCAGCGGATCCTTCATCACCTCGTCGAGCCGCCGCCGATGGGGTCACAAGGCTGAGATTCACCGGAGGGTCGGCCGCGCGGGGGCCCGCGGGCGTCTCGGTCGCCGTCCGGCTGGGTGAAGCGGTTGGAAAGTCGGCGGGTCCGGAGCGGACGGCGTGGCGGGGTGGCAAGGAAGCTGGTGCCGGGTCGTCGGGGTTGAGCGGCGGCACGAGTCTGGGGCCGGTGATCGGTGATGTTGTGCGCCGGATGGCGGTTGGGCAAGGTCAGGGGTTGTTCATGGTCCTGATAATCTCGCTGGGATACTGAACGTAATCGGGTAACTCTATTAGAGTGACCGTTTCTCCCCCTTCCAGGCAGTCAGCGCGTCGTAGCCGTCGGCTGCTGGCGTGGACGTTCGCGTCGATCTCCGTCGGGTTGGTGGCCGCGGGGGTCGTGGGGTTCTTCGCCGAGCCGTTACAGCTGGAGATGCTGGACAAGCGGGCCAGCGTCGTCAGCATGTTCGTGGGTGTCGCGGGGTTGTTCATCGCCGGGGTCGGGTTGTGGGTGCAGCTTCGGGCGGCCATGGCGCCCACCGGCGGCGGTGAGAGCGGTCCGGAGAGCGAGGGGGCCGGGCGGGCTGGTGCCGGTTCTGATGGCTCGGGGTCCGATGAGGCTGGTCAGGGTGCTGTCGGTACGGGTGCCGGTGCGGCTGGGCCCGGTGGCGGGCGCGGTAGTGGGCCGGGTGGCGTTGGCGATGGTGGCGGTCGTGGTGGGGCCGTCGGTGGTGCTGCTGGTGGGGCGGTCGAGAGGGCTGAGGGGCAGCGGTCGATCGTGGTCGGGCGGCAGGAGTCCGGGCTGGCCATGACCGGGGACAGGTCCACGGCGGTGACCGGGGGGCATGTCGAGGTCATCGGGGACGTGCATCTGCCGTCGCGGCCCCGGGTGGCGACGCGGCCCGTGCAGCTGGCGCCGCGGCCGCCGCAGCTCGTCGGGCGGGACGAGGTCGTGGTGGAGCTGCGCGAGCGGCTGCTGGCCAGCGAGGTGCGGCCGGCGGTGGTGGCCGTGCACGGGCTCGGCGGCGTGGGCAAGACCAGTCTCGCGCTGGAGTACGCCTATCGCCATCAGCACGACTACGAGCTCGTCTGGCAGTTGCCGGCGGCCGATCCAGCGGTGTTGTCGGCGGCGTTCGCCCGGTTGGCGGCTCTCATGGGCTTACGGGAGCTGGGCGCGGACGCGGCGGACCCGGTCGACCAGGTGCACGCCGCGCTGGCGGCGCGTACCGAACCGTGGTTGCTGATCTTCGACAACGTGCCGGAGGCCGAGGCGGTGCGGGCCGTGCTGCCGCCGGCGGGGCCGGGGCACGTGCTGATCACGAGCCGGTCCGGGAGCTGGCCGCGGGATCGCGGGCTGGAGCTGCCGGTGCTAGACCTGGAGTCGGCGGCGCTGCTGATGCTGGCGAGCACGGGGCAGGACGACACCGTCGCGGCGGCGGCCGTGGTGGCGGAGCTCGGAGCGCTGCCGCTGGCGCTGGAGCAGGCCGCGGCCTACATGTCAGAGACGGGGCTGGAGCTGTCGGAGTACCTGGATCTGCTGCATCACCAGCGTGCCGAGTTGCTGGCGCAGGGGCAGGCGTGGGGTTACCGCGAGCGGGTGGCCACCACATGGCAGTTCGCGTTCCGGCGGCTGGCCAGGACGAGTCCGCAGGCCATCGCGTTGCTGCGGCTGCTGTCCTGCTACGCGCACGAGGCGATCCCGTACCATCTGCTGCTCTCGCCGCTGGCGCGGTGGGCGCCGCGGGAGCTGTTCCGGGCGGACGTGCAGCGGCGGCGGGCCTACGGGCGGATCCCCGGGCCGCGCACGCGCGTGCTGCGGGACGTGCATCCGAGCGTGTTGCTGATGATGCGGGCGCTGCCGCGGGACACGTTGAGGATCAATGCGGCGCTGAGCGCGTTGCGGGGGCACAGCCTGATCGGTCCGCCCGTGGACGGGACGGTCACGGTGCACCGGCTGGTGCAGGCCGTCACGCTCGACCAGCTTCCGCTGCGCGCGCAGCGCCGTTGGCGGGAGGTGGCGGCGGTGCTGGTGGAGGCCGTGCTGCCCGACAATCCGGCGCAGAAGGCGCGATGGGCGCGGTACGCCAGGCTGCTGCCGCACATCCGGACGGTGCTCGGGCCGACCTCGCCCGGCATGGACAAGACGGCCCAGTATCTGGGGGCCAGCGGCGACTACCGTACGGCGAAGTCGTTGTTCCAGGAGATCGCCGACGCGCTCGCGGCGGCGCTCGGCCCGGAGGAGGTCGCCACGCTGACGGCCCGGCACGAGCTGGCGCTCTGGACGGGCGAGGCGGGCGACCCGGCGGCGGCGCGTGACCAGTACCTGGAGCTGCTGCCCGTCTACGAACGGGTGCTCGGCCCCGAACACCCGCACACCCTGACGACCCGGCACAACCTGGCCCAGTGGACGGGACGAGCCGGCGATCCGGTGGCCGCCCGTGACCAGTACGCGGCGCTGCTGCCCGTCCGGCAGTGGGTGTCGGGCCCCGAGCATCCGGACACCCTGACCACGCAGGCCAACCTGGCCCAGTGGACCGGGCAGGCCGGGGACGCGGCCGCGGCCCGTGACCAGTACGCGGCGCTGCTGCCGGTGCGGGAGCGGGTGCAGGGGCCCGAGCATCCCTCGACGCTGATCAACCGGCACGAGCTGGCCCGGTGGACCGGCGAGCTGGGGGACGCGCTGGCCGCCCGTGACCAGTACGCGGCGTTGCTCCTGGTACGGGAGCGGGTGTCGGGACCGCATCATCCGGACACGTTGACCGTCCGGCACGAGTTGGCGCGGTGGACGGGGGAGCTGGGGGAGGCGGCCGCGGCGCGGGATCAGTTCGCGGCGTTGGTGCCGATACGGGAGCGGGTGCAGGGGCCCGAGCATCCGGACACGCTCACCGCCAGGGCCAGCCTGGCCCAGTGGACGGGGAAGGCGGGGGACGCGGCGGCCGCCCGTGACCTGTACGCGGCGCTGCTTCCCGTCCGGGAGCGCATTCTCGGGCCCGACCATCCGGACACGTTGACGATCCGGCACGAGCTGGCGCGGTGGACGGGGGAGTTGGGGGAGGCTGCCGCGGCGCGGGATCAGTATGCGGCGTTGGTGCCGGTGCGGGAGCGGGTGCAGGGGGCCGAGCATCCGGACACGCTGACCGCCAGGGCCAACCTCGCGTACTGGACGGGGATGGCGGGGGACGCGGCGGGGGCTCGCGATCTCTGCGCGGCGTTGCTGCCGGTCAGGGCTCGTGTGCTGGGGGCCGGGCATCCGGCCACGGTGACGACCAGGGAACAACTCGCCCACTGGACCGCCCACGCCCGCCCGTGAAGTCCGGGCCGGGAGACGTGGCCCGCGCCCGCGCCAACGGGGGGAGTGGGATGCCCGGCGGAGAGAACAGCTGGGGCAGTGGGGGGCAAGGCGACGGAGAGCCGAGGCAGTGGGGGTGTCTGGCGGAGGGAGAGCCGAGGCGGTGGGGGGTGTCTGGCGGAGGGAGAGCTTAGGCGGTTGGGGGTGCCTGGCGGGGCCGGGCCGCTGCCGTGGGGCGGTGTTTGAGAAGGGAGAGCCGGGGCGGAGGGGGCGAGCCTGCCCCTCGCGCCCCGGCGGCTACTGGGGAAGGACGAGGAGGGCGTCGCCGACGCCGCGCTCCACGCCGTCCGATGGCCGGTTGACCAGCTTGTTCGACACCACCATCGCGGTCGAGCCGCCGCCGTCCAGGTTGATGGCCTGGACCGCGCCGAGCCAGCGCATGAACTGGGCGGCCTCGTGGAAGTTGGCGCCGATGGTCACGCCGGGCTGGCGGCCGTCGATGGTGGCCAGGATGAGGCTGCCGTTCCTGGTGACGCCGAGGAGGGTGCGCGGGTGGCGGCGCAGGATCATGTTGACGGAGTCGTGGCCGTCGCGCTTGGCGGTGATCTTCACGTGGCCGTTGCGCACCAGGCCGACGCCGCCGGCGATGACGTTCAGGTCGGGGGTCAGCTTGAGGGCCTTGCGGGTGCGCAGGTCGGTGACCTTCGTGTCGATCTTGACCGTCCAGCCCTCCCAGGCGTGCTCGTCGAGCCATTCGGCGGCGCCGCCCTGGCCGTGCAGCACCCGGGTGCCCTTGGCCACGGCGGCGCCGCTCGCGCGTACGGTGACCGCCTTGCCGTTGGCGTCGAGGACGACGTCGGTGCCGCCGGTGGGGGTCTTGGCGCCGTACTCCTCGGTGTAGAGCACGGCCTCGTCCGTGGCGGCGGCGCGGTTGACGCCGTTGACGACGAGCTTGTCGCCGTCCTGGGAGACGGCGGTGACGGCGGTCTTCAGCTCGGTGATGCGCACGCTGCGGCCCTGGAGCACCACGGCGGAGCGGCCCGGCACGGCCTCGCTGAGCAGTCGGCCGGCCACCACGGAGGCGCCGACGGGCTCGCCGCGCAGGTTCTTGGCGGTGTGGATGTTGAAGAAGCCGCCGTTGACGCCGACCACCGCGTTGCGCGCCTTGGCCATCGAGGAGACCGTCTCGCGCGCGGCGACGCTGGCGCCGAGGGAGGCGGCGTACGAGCCGCGGAACGTCCGGGAGTCGATCATGACGACCTTGGCGTCCCAGGGGCCGGTGGTCTTGAGGCCGTCGTCGCCGAGGTAGTCGACCTTGACCTTCAGCCCGGCTTCCTTGAGCGCCTTGGCGGTCTCGTCGGCCTTCGCCTTGTCCTTGAAGGACCACAGGCCCACGCGGACCATGTAGACGGTCTGGGAGGGCGCGTCGGCCACGCTCGGCCGGATCACCTTCTGCAGGCTCGGCGCCTCCCCGGCCGCCTCGACCTCGGCGACCTTGGCCTGGGCGGTCTCCAGCGCGCCGTAGTCGCGGCCGCTCGGCATGAGCACGGTCACCGTGTAGCCGTCGGTGGAGCTGCCCGCCTTCACGTCGTACAGGTCGATGCCCTGCGTCACGGCGGTCAGCGTCTTGGTGGCGGCAGGCCGGGCGCCCAGCGGGAAACTGGCCGACGGGAACTTCACCGCGAGCTGCGCCGCCGAGGCGGGCAGCGTGGTGACGGTGATCGTGGCGGCTATGGCCAGGCCGCCGGCGAGGGTGCGTCGAGACATGAACTCTCCAGAGGGCGGAAAAGGGACCGAACCATCCTGACGAGATCAAGGTCCCGGAGTCAGCCGAACGCACCAAACTGCTCAAGAGGTTACGAGATTGACACCCAGCCCAGATAACATTGAGCTATGACCCGTATCAGCATGTGGTGGCGGCCGGCAGACGGCCGCTGATTCCCCATGCTGGGCCGTCCTGGTGGCGGCCCTTTTCCGTGCGTGCGGGCTCCCCTCAGGCGGCGGCACACCTGAAGGAGAGACCCATCGTGAACGACGTCGTCCTGACCGGCGACCGTCCGACCGGACGCCTGCATCTGGGCCACTATTTCGGCACCCTCGCCAACCGGGTGGAGCTGCAGGACCGTTACCGGACGTACGTGCTGATCGCCGACTACCAGGTGATCACCGACCGCGACCTGCCCGGCGAGATCCAGCGCAACATCACCGAGGTGCTCCTCGACTACCTGGCCGTCGGCCTCGACCCGGGCAAGGTCACGATCTTCCAGCACAGCGCGATCCCGGAGCTGAACCAGCTCCTGCTGCCGTTCCTGAGCCTGGTGTCGGTGGCGGAGCTGAGCCGCAACCCGACGGTGAAGGACGAGATCGCGCACAGCGCCCGGCGCGCGGTGAGCGGCCTGCTGTTCACCTATCCGGTGCACCAGGCCGCCGACATCCTGTTCTGCAAGGGCACGCTGGTGCCCGTGGGCCGCGACCAGCTTCCGCACGTGGAGGTGGCGCGGCTGGTCGCGCGGCGCTTCAACGAGCGGTACGGCGAGGTGTTCCCGCTGCCCGAGGCCATGTTGGGCGAGCGTCCGCTGCTCATGGGCCTGGACGGCGGCAAGATGAGCAAGAGCCGCGGCAACGCCATCGCCCTGGCGGCCACCGAGGACGAGACCGCCGCCCTCATCCGCAGGGCCCGCACCGACTCCGACCGCCTGATCACCTTCGACGAGGCGCACCGGCCCGGCGTGGCGAACCTGCTCACGCTGGCCGGGCTCTGCCTCGGCCGCCCGCCCCGGGAGATCGCCGACGAGATCGGCGACGGCGGGGCCGCCGCGCTCAAGGCGCTGACCACCGAGGCGGTCAACGAGTTCCTGCGCCCGATCAGGCGGCGGCGGCGCGAGCACACCGAGGCCGACGTCCGTCAGGTGCTGGCGCAGGGCAACGAGCGGGCCCGGGAGCGGGCGGTCCGCACGCTGGCGGAGGTGCGCGCGGCGATGGGGTTCTAGCGGGGTCGCCCGGACTACTCGGACTTTCCGGACTACTCGGACTTTCCGGACTACTCGGACTTTCCGGACTACTCGGACTTTTGGGACTACTCGGACTACTCGGACTGCTTGGACTGCTTGGACTGTCGGGACTGGTACACCTTGCGCAGCGTCTCGTGCACGATCCACGTCGTGCGCGCGCCCTCGGCCAGCAGGCACACGTCGCCGGGGCCGACCTCGATGGTGGTGCCGCCCTCGACGGCGATCGTGGCGCGGCCGGACAGCACCACGAAGATCTCGTCGGTCTCGACGTCGGTGACGACACCCGGGGTGATCTCCCAGATGCCCCTGCCGTCGCCGAGCTCCAGCGACGACGTGGCCGGGTCGCCGGCGACGATCTGCTCGGGGTCGAGCTCGTCGGGGGTCAGCCGCACGTCGTGCACGGGCACGGCGAACGCGCCGGCGGTCGCGATCATGCGGCCGAGGTCTTCGAGGTCGGGCATCAGGACGTCAGACATGTTGCTCATTTCACCAGGTCGGCGAGGCGGGCGCCGTCGAGTGCGTAGGCGGTGAAGCCGTTCGCGCCGGTCATCGTACCGGCGGCGACCAGCGCGTTGACGATGGCCTCCTCCGTGGCCTCGATCGCGGCGTGGAAGAGCGGGTCGAGACGGGCGTCGGCCAGCACGCGCACCTCGAACACGCCGGAGCCCTTGTCGTCGAGGGCGTTGGAGGGCAGGCCGCGGTTGCCGGTGGCGAAGCAGACGAAGCCGTCGCCGCTGCTGCTCTCGCCGGCGCCGCCCGTCCTGGCCACGCCGAGCCCGGCGCGCTGGGCGAGCTTGCGGCACTGGTGGGGGAGGAGCGGCGCGTCCGTGGCGACCACGGCGATGATCGATCCCGCGCCCTCGGGGCCGCCGGGGCGGGGCACGTCGTCCATGACGATCGGGCGGCCGTTGACGGTGAGCCGGTCGCGGCTGCCGTGGTTGGCCTGCACGAGCACGCCGACCGTGTAGTCGCCGGTCACGCGGGACGCGGTGCCGATGCCGCCCTTGAAGCCGTGGCAGATCATGCCGGTGCCGCCGCCGACCGAGCCCTCGGGCACCGGGCCCGCCGAGGCGCCGTGGTAGGCCCGTTCGACGTGCTCCTGGCGGACGTGCCGGGCGTCGATGTCGTTGAGCCGGCCGTCCCAGGTCTCGGCGACCACCGGCAGCGACCACGCGCTCCCGCCCCGGCCGCCGATCTCCAGGGAGACCAGCGCGTCGCGCACCACGCCGACGGAGAAGGTGTTGGTCAGCCCGATCGGCGAGTGCAGCAGGCCGAAGTCGTCCAGGTAGGGCAGGCCGGTCATCTCGCCGTTGCCGTTGAGCCAGTGGTAGCCGGCGTAGACGGGGGAGTCGTAGGCCGGGCCGGGGCCGGGACGGACGACGGTGACCCCCGTACGGGCGGTGCCCTCGGTCAGCGTGGTGTGGCCGACGAGCACGCCGGGCACGTCGGTGATCGCGTTCAGCGGACCGGGGACGCCGGTGCCGATGACGATGCCGTGATCACGAGCTCTCAACGGTTCTCCCTGCGGAACGACTCCAGCGCCAGCAGCGCGACGTGCAGTGACAGGCATGACTCGACGTCGTCGAGGTCGGTGTCGAGGATGCGTTCGAGGCGGCGCAGGCGGTCGTAGAAGGCGGGCCTGGACAGGTGGGCCTTCTGGGCGGCCACGGCCTTGTTGCGGCCCGCGTCGAGGTAGGTGCGCAGGATCCGGGTGAGGTCGCCGCCGCGCTGGGCGTCGTGCGCCAGCAGCGGGCCCAGCTCGCGCTCGGCGAACGTCTGCAGCCGCGCGTCGTCGCGCAGCAGGTGGAGCAGGCCGCGCAGGCGCAGGTCGGGCAGGCGGTAGAAGGCGCGGCCGTCCGGCTGGCGCACGGCCACGTCGGCGACCTGCTCGGCTTCGAGGAAGCTGCGCCGTACGTCCCGGATGGACTCCACCACCGACCCCGCGGCCAGCACGAACGCCGAGCCGGGCCGCCACAGCATGCGCAGCCGCTCGGCGAGCGCGGTCAGCGCGGGCTCGGCGCCGGTACGCGGCGGAAGCGGCAGCAGGACGCCGACCCGCTCCTGGTCGAGCGCGCCCACCAGGGCGGGCAGGCGGGCGTCGCGGCAGGCGGCGGCGGTGGCCTCGGCCAGCTCGCCGAGCTGTGCCTGGCCGTCGAGCGCCTGGTCGACGGGCTCGGTCGGCCTGATGACGACGCTGATCAGCTTGCGCCCGGTCAGCGGCACGCCGACCGCGCGGGCGCGGGCGGCGGCCTCGTCGGGGTCGGCGTAGGCGTGGGTCAGGATGCCGGTGATGATCGTGCCGTGGGCCTGGCGTTCCAGGGACTCCTGGTGGCGTTCCAGCAGGCGGCCGAGGGCGAGGGTGGTGGCGGCGCGTTCGGCCAGCACCATCTCGCGTGGGGTCGGCGGCGTCTCGCAGATGAGGATCAGCCGCCCCCAGTCCTGGCCGCGCGCGCCGACGGTGGTGACCAGCCAGCCCGAGGCGGGGTCGTAGGCGGTGCGCTCGGCCGGGGCCACGCCGCGCGACCTGGTCTCCCAGCCGGCCAGCAGCGCGCCGGCGTCGCGGCCCGCGGACTCGCAGGCCAGCACCTGGTGGGCGAGGTTCTCCAGCAGCACCGGGCGGCCGGACAGCCGGGCGACCTGGGTGAGCACCTCGGCGGGCGAGGCGCCCTCGACCGACAGCTCGGTGAACACCTCGTGCAACTGCTCGGAGGCGCGCAGCTCCTCAAGCTGGATGTCGATGATCCGGGCGTGCACGGACTCGGTGATCTGCACGAACGGCGTCTCGCGGGCCAGCACGATGACCGGCAGACCGTGCTCCTCGGCGGACTTGACCACCGCCCGCGGCAGCTCGCGCAGGAACCTGCGGCCGAGCTCCACGATCAGCCCGGAGGCGCCCACGGAGGCGAGCTCGCCCACGTAGTCGGCGAGCTTCTCCGGGTCGTCGGGCAGCGCGACGCCCGTGGTGAGCACCAGCTCGCCGCCGCGCAGCAGATGGGCGATGTCGGCGATCTCGCCGACGTGCACCCACCGCACCTTGGTGTCGAGCCGGTCGGCGCCCGCGACCACGCGCGGGCCGCCCCGGCGCACGGTCTCCAGGGCGAGGACGTCGGCAATGGTGGGCAGCACGGGGCGAGCCTAGCCGATCAACCTGTAAGAACGGTCAAACAGCCATATACACACTGTCACAGATTGAACTCCTCCTCGCGGTACTCGCCTCGGGGTTCGCGCACCCGCAACTCCACCCGCCGGATCTTGCCCGAGATCGTCTTGGGCAGCTCGGCGAACTCCAGCCGGCGTACCCGCTTGTACGGCGCCAGCTCCCGGCGGCAGTGCTCGAAGATCGACCGCGCGGTGTCGGCGCCGGCCTCGAACCCGGGGGCCAGCATCACGTACGCCTTCGGCACCGCCAGGCGCACCGGGTCGGGGGCGGGCACGACGGCGGCCTCGGCCACCGCGGGATGCTCCAGCAGCACGCTCTCCAGCTCGAACGGCGAGATGCGGTAGTCGGAGGCCTTGAAGACGTCGTCGGTCCGGCCGACGTAGGTGATGTAGCCGTCCTGGTCACGGGTGGCGACGTCGCCGGTGTGGTAGAAACCGTCGCGCATGGCCTCGGCGGAGCCGCCGACGTACCCGGCCATCAGGCCCAGAGGGCGGGGGTCGAGCGGCAGGCAGATCTCGCCGTCGTCGCCGGGCTCGCCGGTGACGGGGTCGATGAGCACGATGTCGTAGCCGGGCAGCGGGCGTCCCATCGATCCGGGCTTGACCGGCTCGTCCGGTACGTTGCCGATCTGGGCGGTGGTCTCGGTCTGGCCGTAGCCGTCGCGGATGGTGATGCCCCACGCCTTGGCGACCTGGTCGATGATCTCGGGGTTGAGCGGCTCGCCCGCGGCCACGGCCGTGCGCAACGGCAGCTTCCAGGCCGCCAGGTCCTCCTGGATGAGCATCCGCCACACGGTCGGGGGCGCGCAGAACGTGGTGACCCGCTCGTCGCACAGCACCTCCAGCAACGCGCGGGCGGCGAAGCGCTCGTAGTTGTGGATGAGCACGGTCGCCCCGGCGTTCCAGGGGGCGAACACGTTGCTCCAGGCGTGCTTGGCCCAGCCGGGGGAGGAGACGTTGAGGTGCACGTCGCCGGGGCGCAGGCCGATCCAGAACATCGTGGACAGGTGGCCGGCCGGGTAGGAGGCGTGGGTGTGCTCGACCAGCTTGGGGCGGGAGGTCGTGCCGGAGGTGAAGTAGAGCAGCAGGGGGTCGCCGGCCAGGGTGGGGGCGTCGGGGGTGAACCGTTCGTGGGCGTCGTACGCCTCGTGGTACGGCAGCCACCCGTACGCGTCGCCGACCGCGATCCTGGTGAACTCGCCGGCGCCGAACTTGCCCGCGTCGGCGGCGTTGGCGATCACGTGGGCGACCTGGCCGCGGTCGAGGCGTTCGCCGATGTCCTTGGCCGTCAGCAGGGTCGTGGCCGGGATGACCACCGCCCCGAGCTTCATGGCCGCCAGCAGGGACTCCCACAGCTCGGTCTGGTTGCCCAGCATGAGCAGGACGCGGTCGCCCCGGCGCACGCCCTGCTCGTGCAGCCAGTTGGCGACCTGGTTGGAGCGGGCCGACAACTCGGCGAAGGTGTGGGAGACCCGGCTGCCGGGGTTCACGATGGTCAGGGCCGCGGCCTGCGGGGTCTCGGCGGCCAGCACCCCGTCGAACCAGTCGAGCGCCCAGTTGAACCGCTCGGCCCGCGGCCAGCGGAAGTCGCGTCGGGCCGTGGGGTAGTCGGCGCTCAGGAGAAGATCGCGGGCGGCGCGGAAATCGCTCATGCCCGGATCCTGCTACGTCGCCAGCCGCCGCTCAAGGCCGTCGAGCACCGACACGAGCCCGAAGTCGAACGCCGTGGCCCGGAGCACCTGCGGATCCTGGTACGCCCCCATGGCCATGCTCTCCAGCATGTCGGGGAAGTCGGCCGCGGCCTTGGCGACCATGCCGCGCATCTCCTCGGCGTCGTAGTCGGAGTCCTTCGCGGTGGCGTCCCAGGCGATCTCGGGCAGGGTCATGCCGTAGACGAAGGCGGTGACGGCGGCCACGGCGTAGTCGACGTCGAGGCCGTGGAAGCCGGCCACCCTGAAGATCCTGCGCATCCGGTCGGAGGCCGACAGGGCGTGCGGGCCGAGCGCGGGCACCCGGCCGAGGAGGTCGGCCGACCACGGGTGCCGCAGCATGACCGCGCGCATGCCGTACGCCATGGCCGAGGCGGCGTCGCGCCAGCCCACCTCCTCGGCGTCGAGGACGGTCATCTCGGCCCAGACCTGGTCGTAGGCCAGTTCGAGCAGTTCGTCCTTGTTGGCGACGTACCAGTAGAGGCTGGTGGCGCCGGCGCCCAGCTTCGCGCCGAGCTTGCGCATGCTCAGCCCGGCCATCCCCTCCTGGTCGAGCAGCTCCAGCGCGGCCCGGACGATCTCCTCGCGGCTGCGGCCCGGGGTGGCGGCCTTGCGGGGCTCGCGGAACCAGACAGAGGTGAACTGCTTGCCGGTCATGCTCCCAGGATAAATGCTCTCGCACAGTGTGCGAGAGTTGTCGTACGCTGTGCGAGTGAACTCGAACGCTGTACGAGACCCCCGACGCTGGTGGGTCCTTGTCGTGCTCTGCCTCTCGCTGCTGGTCCTCACGGTGGACGGAGCCGTGCTGAACCTGGCGATCCCGTCCCTGATCGAGGAGCTGGGCGCGACGCCGTCCGACATCCAGTGGATCCTCGACGCCTACGTACTGGTCTTCGCCGGCCTGCTGCTGACCGCGGGAAGTCTCTCCGACCGGTACGGCCGCCGCCGCTTCCTCGTCATCGGCCTGGCCTTCTTCGGCGGCGCGTCGCTGCTGGCCGTGCTGGCCGCCGAGCCCTGGCAGGTGATCGGCGCGCGGGCCCTGATGGGGGTCGGCGGCTCGATCCTGATGCCCTCGACGCTGTCCATCCTCATGACCGTCTTCGAGGAGGACGAGCGGCGCAAGGCCATGGCCATCTGGGGAAGCGTGGCGATGCTCGGCGTGATCGCCGGCCCGACGCTGGGCGGCTTCCTGCTGGAGCACTACTGGTGGGGCTCGGTCTTCCTGCTCAACATCCCGATCGCCGCGCTGGCCATCGTGGCCGCGTTCGTGCTGATGCCCGAGACCCGCAGCACCGGGCGGCGGATCGACCCGGTGGGCGTGGTGCTCTCGATCGTCGGCCTGACCTCGGCCGTCTACGTGATCATCGAACGCGAGTGGAACGTCGCCCTCATCGCGGTGGCGGTGGTCGCGCTGGCCGCGTTCGTCGTCTGGGAGCGGCGGGCCGAGCACCCGATGCTGCCGCTGCAGCTGTTCCGCAACCGCAACTTCAGCGGCGCGTCCTTCTCGATCCTGCTGATGTCGTTCGGCGCGGGCGCCGTGATGCTCATGCTGACCCAGTACCTGCAGTTCGTGCTGGGATACGGCGAGCTCCAGGCGGGCCTGGCCATGCTGCCCCAGGCGGTGGCGGCCGTCGTGTTCAACGGCGTCGGCGCGGCGCTGGGCAAGAAGGTGTCCAACCGGGTGCTGATCTCGGCCGGGCTGCTGATCATGGCCGTCGGGTTCGTCGTGATGGCGCTCACCACCGGCTACCTGCCGCTGATGGGCGGGCTGGTGCTGATGGGCGCGGGAGCCGGCCTGGCCGGTCCCTCCGCCTACGCCTCGCTGATGGGGGCCATCCCGCTGGAGCACGCGGGCGTCGGCTCCGCGCTCAACGACACCGTGCAGCAGGTGGGCCTGGCCATGAGCATCGCCGTGCTCGGCAGCGTGCTGGCCGGCGTCTACACCGCGGAGATGCCGCTCGACGCGCCCGCGGCGGCCCGCGAGTCGATCGGGGTCGCCGAACAGGTCGGGCTCGGCGAGGTCGCCGACCGGGCCTTCACCGTGGCCGTGCACTTCGGCTCGTGGGTCGGGGCCGGGTTCAGCGTCGCCGCCGCGCTGCTCGCGCTGGCCGTGCTGCGCCCGGCCGCGCCCGTCGCGGCTCCCGAACCGGCCAAGGTCTAGCGGACGCGGGGCTCACGCATGCTCTCCAGGCTGTCGAGCTTGTGCGTGCGCTCGTCGTGGCCGATCTGCCGGAGCAGGTCGGCCACCGAGCGGTAGCGGCCGTACTCGTCGGCGTACGTGCCGGGGTCGGGCACGAAGTCCAGGTCGGGGTTCTCGGCCACGAACGTCATGTACTCGTGCTCGGCGTGGTCCTCGAACTCGGCGTTGAGCCGGTAGCTCCAGTCCGGCCGGACCACGAACAGCACCCAGGACACGTGGTAGTAGAAGAACGCGATCAACCACGGCGCCGCCTTGTGCAGCAGCCAGTTCTGCCGCTGCCCGGCGCGCTGCACCAGGTCCTGCATGATCAGCAGGTGCCACTGCTCGTTGTCCTGGTCGGCGCGGGCCTCGACGATGCGCTCGAAGACCCTCCTGGCCAGGGCCGACCGCCCGGCGTGCCGGTGGACGGCCCAGTATCCCATCCGCTCCCACGCCTGGTACGGCACCCGCGCGATGATCTCCAGCATGGCGAACTTCGTGTAGGAGCCCTTCCTGCCGTACATGAGGTCGACGGGCTTGAACATCATCCGGGCCAGCAGGCTGTAGTGCATCCGCGGGGTGTCCAGGGTGTCCTGCTGGGCGCGGCGGAGCTGGTCGCGGTCGAGCTTGGGCGGCCCGGCGGGCGCCTCGGGGCGCCCGGGGCGCAGGTCGATGGTGACGGTCATCTTCGGTCTCCTCGGTTCGTCGATGGTCCGATGGTGGCCGAGCGGGGCCCGCCGGGTCGTCGCCCGCGAGTGGTCAATCGTGATGCCTCTGGCGGCGTACCGGGGGGCCGGCGCGTACGCCCGTAGGCGCACGGGGGATCCCCTAGGGGGAGGACTTACAGTTTGTAAGGGGATTTGACCCCCCGCCGACAGCCTGCCGCTGCCAGGAAGGCCGGGGGAACGGGATACTCGGTAGCATGTCGGAGCTTCTCGCGCGCCACCGGGCAGTGATGCCGAACTGGCTGGCCCTCAACTACAACGAGCCCATCGAGATCGTCAGCGGCAAGGGCAATCGTGTCATCGACGCCGACGGCAAGAGCTACCTGGACTTCTTCGCCGGGATCCTGACCAACATGATCGGGTACGACGTGCCCGAGGTGCGGGACGCCGTCGAGCGCCAGCTCGCCACGGGCGTGGTGCACACCAGTACCGTCTACCTGCTGCGCGGCCAGGTCGAACTCGCCGAGAAGATCGCCCGGCTCTCCGGCATCCCCGACGCCAAGGTGTTCTTCACCAACTCCGGGACGGAGGCCAACGAGACCGCCCTCCTCCTCGCGACCTACGCCCGCAGGACCGACCAGGTGCTCGCCATGCGGCAGAGCTACCACGGGCGCAGCTTCGGCGCGGTCAGCGTCACCTCCAACCGGGCGTGGAAGAACAACTCGCTCTCCCCGCTCAACGTGCACTTCCTGCACGGCGCCGACCGGCACCTCACCCAGTTCAAGGGCCTGTCCGACGCCGACTACATCAAGGCGTGCGTGGACGACCTGCGCCACGTGCTGGCCACCTCCGTCTCCAACGACGTGGCGGCGCTGATCGCCGAGCCGATCCAGGGCGTGGGCGGCTTCACCATGGCCCCCGACGGGCTGTTCGCCGCCTACAAGGAGGTCCTGGACGAGCAGGGCATCCTGCTCATCTCCGATGAGGTGCAGACCGGCTGGGGCCGTACGGGCAGCGCGTTCTTCGGCATCCAGAACCACGGCGTGACCCCCGACATGATCACGTTCGCCAAGGGCCTGGGCAACGGCTTCGCGGTCGGCGGCATCGTCGCCCGCGGCGACCTGATGGACGCCCCGCACGCGGTGGGCCTGTCCACCTTCGGCGGCAACCCCATCTCCATGGCCGCCGCGAACGCCACCCTCGACTACGTCCTCGACCACGACCTCCAGGCCAACGCGGCGCGGACCGGCGACCTCATCATCGGCGGCCTCAAGGAGGCGGCCGAGCGCCTGCCGATCGTCAAGGACGTGCGCGGCAAGGGCCTGATGTTCGCCGTCGAGCTGGAGAGCCCCGCCCAGGCCGTCCGCTTCATGGAGGAGACCAAGAAGGCGGGCCTGCTCGCCGGCAAGGGCGGCCTGTACGGCACCGCCATCCGCATGGCTCCGCCCCTCACCCTCACGGTGGAGGAGGCCGCCGAGGGCCTGGGGATCATCGTCAACGCACTCGAAGTCATCAACGCAGAGGCAGCAGCTCAGTGAAGTCGGTCAAGCACTGGATCAACGGATCTCCGGTCGACGGCGACAGCCGCACGGCGGAGATCTTCAACCCGGCGACCGGGGAGGTCAGCGGCCACGTGCGGCTGGCCTCGGCCGCCGACGTCGACGCCGCGGTCGCCGCGGCGGTCGCGGCCTTCCCCGCCTGGCGCGACGCCTCGCTCGTCAAGCGGGCGCAGGTGCTGTTCCGGTTCCGTGAGCTGATGTACGCCCATCGTGACGAGCTGGCCGCGTTGATCTCGGCCGAGCACGGCAAGGTGCATGCGGACGCGTTGGG
>NZ_JBSGCE010000112.1:0-17864 GCF_053601695.1 Nonomuraea sp. NPDC004702 | reverse complement strand
GCCAGTGGGACCGTCTCTCGGTGGTAGCCAGCGCGGCTGGGTCCGGTCCCGCCGGGTCGCGGCCAGACGGGCCTCGCCGGCTTGAGGTGGGCGATCCGGTCGAGGAGGCCCTTCACCGCGCGGCGGGATTCGGCGTCATCGAGGCTGGCCAAGTAGGCCCAGTAGGAGCTCGTGGCGCGGTCGGCCGAGGCCGCCACGGCGGGCGGTGCGCCCGCGGCCTTGCGGAGGTACTCGCTCATCGCGTCCTCAGCCCTACCGCCGACAGGATGGGCCGCGTGAACGAGGCCAGCGATCACCCGTGGATACGGCGACCATCGTCCGCCCGACCGATGAGCATCGCCTTCACCCTCACAGCCGGCCACGCTCGCCGCGCTGGAGGGGCGGCTGAAGCGCCGATCCACCGCTGGCGGCCCCTCGGGCTGCGCGCGGCCGCCGGCATGGTCCACCTGATGAGTCTCGCCCTGGCCGTACTGAGCGCCTAAGTGTCGTGCTACTCCCGCTGACGATACCGGCTCCGGGCCGCTCTTCCCCCAGTGGCGTTCTCCCGGGCCGAGCGTCATGGCCATCGTCACTCTCACCGGACTGACCGGCTGGCTATTCCGCTGCGGCCGGGGTGTCGAGCCACACGTGCTGGCTGTCCGGAGTCACGGTCATCCCGAACCGTTGCCTGCCAGGGTGACCATGCCGCGCCCACGAGAAGTACGCGGCCTCCAGCTCATCCCACAGGCTCCGTTCCCCGAACTGCACGACCTCGGACCGCGTGCTGGTGGACCCGCTCTGGCACAGCGCCCACGAGGAGCCCTCCAAGTCGTAGAGTCGGACCACATACCCCCACGTGTCATCGTCCAGGCGTTCCTGCCGCGTCTCGACCATGACGGTCGGCATCATCGACGCCAACATGAGCAGCACCCCCTCATAGCGGGGGCCGGTCAGGTCGTGCAGGTTCCGCGGGTCGAAGCCGGTCGCGGTCCGGCGCCCCGCTTCCTCGAGCTGGCTGACCGCCATCGGACGCCGCTGGGAGCGCAACATCATGTAGGTGGAGGGGCCGGTGAACCGGCCGCGGGCGGTCCCGTCGTCCAGCACGGTGAGCAGCAGCCGCTGCCCGCCCTGCAACGCGGTGGGCGCTGGCATGTACGGCAGGGCGATGATCCCGCCCGGCCTGGTCTGCTCGATCCACGCGTACGGTATGTCCCGCACGCCGCAGGTGACGTGGACCCGGTCGAACGGGGCCCGGCCGGGCGCCCCGTTCGCGCCGTCGCCGACGACCAGTTCGGGCGAGAAGCCCGCCTCGCGCAAATTGGCCTGCGCGGTGTCAGCGAGCGTCTCGTCCACCTCTACCGTGACCACTTGCCGCTCTCGTAGTCGCCACGACAGCATGGCCGCCGTCCATCCGGTGCCGGTGCCCACTTCGAGGACGCGGTCGTGGTCCCGCACGTCGAGCTCGTCCAGGAAGGCCATGGCCACGCTGGGCGCCGACAGCGAGCAGGTCGGGCTCCCATGCGGGTCGGAGACCGGCGTCAGGCCGGTATCGCGCTGGGTGATGATGGAGCAGTCGCTGTAGATGGCCCCCCACCAGTCGGCGGTGTCGCGCGTGCGGTCGATCGACCTCGACCTTTCGCCGCTCCGCACGGCGTGCGCGTACGCCCGGTCAGGCACGAACCTGTGCCGAGGCACGTGACGCAGCCCCGTCTGCCATACGCGGCTGTTCCAGTCGCGTTCCCGGATGACGCCTCGGCCCGCCAGGTAGGCCGACAGCGCGGTGACGTGGTCGTCGAACTTCGCGTCTTGCCAGTTCACCATGCTTCTCCTCGCACCTGGAGGCGTCTAGGTTGGGGCCTGTCTCGAAGTGTTAATCAATGGCGTGTCGAAGCCGGACACGCAGAGAGGTCTCCGGTAAAGGGTTCAACGACCAAGAAGAACCTCATGCCCCGGAGACCTCATGGCCACCTTAGCGGTGACACGGCGGTTCGACCTCACTGATGCGCAGCGGGCGCGGCTGGAACCGCTGCTGCCCGCAGGCACAAAGCCAGGTCGACCATCGCGATAGAACAAGCGCCAATTGATCGACGGCATCCGCTGGCGGGTACGAGTGGGCGCGCCGTGGCGGGACGTGCCCGACTGCTGCGGCTCCTGGCAGGCGGTCTACAACCTGTTCCGCCGCTGGCAGCGGGGGCGCCTGGCAGGATCCTCACCCATCCGCGAGACCCTGGCCCATGCCGCCGGCTTGATCGGCTAGCAGGCACCAGCGTCTGCTCGCCCTGGTGGTGACAGCTGGACAACGCGGCGACGCGCCGCGGTTCCCCACGATCATGACCGCCATCAAGGTGCCCCGGCTCGGACCCGGACGCCCACGCACCCGACCCGAGATCATCCGCGCCGACAAGGCGTACGCCTCCCGCGCCATTCGGCAGCACCTACGCGCTCGCAAGATCCGGCGCACCATCCCCGAACCGGCCGACCGCATCGCCGCCCGCCAACGGCGCGGAAGCCGCGGTGGCCGCCCGCCGTCCTTCGACGCGGCCGACTACCGCGCCCGCTCAGACGTCGAGTGCGGCATCAACCGGCTCAAACGCCACCTCGGCGTCGCCTCTCTCGCGACGGTCGACCCTGCCTAGGTGCGTCCGGCCGAAGAACCCCTGGCAACCCTCACTGACGCCACCAGGTCCGAGTTGCGCATGTACATGGATGTAAACGGCGGTGGCCGTGGTCGACCAACCTGTTCAGTAAATGGCCGTCATACCCGTGCGGTCAACGTCGGCGCCGCCGACTCGCCGGCCGTCTATGGCGAGTTGCCCCGCAGGTCCAGGTTGAATTCGTGTCGCCTCAGCTGGCAGAGGCGCAGGGATCGCCGCGGGAGGAAGCCGAGCATGCGGATGAGTGTCGAGAGGATCACCGTGTAGACCAGTTCGATGGGTATGAGACCGATGAAGGCCCACAGGGGTGATGTCGCGAGTAGCCACGTCGCGCACTGCCGCGCCAGGTAGCGCGAGCCGAGCAGGTCGTCGCGTGCCCACCAGCGGTAGGTGTAGGAAGACGCTTGTGGAAGAGGCGATACAGCGCCCAGCGCCCCAGCGGCGGGCGCTCCCGCAGGCGCAGTGCGATACCGCCACGTACGACGTCGAGCGAGTCGCGCAGGGTCGGCCTGGTCTGCTCCGGCCTCGCCAGGTCCAGCAGCGTGCCGATCAGCTCCTCGCCCCGCGTCTGCCGATATCGGAGCGGGTAGGCCCGCGCGAGGAGCCGGCAGTGGCGTTCGTAGCTATCCATGATCACGTCCCGGGCTGGAGTCGTGCGCCGAGGCGGCGTTGCGCGGTGGCGGCGAGGCGGGCCAGGCGGGCGGTCTCCTCGGTCAGGAGCTCGGCGCCCTGACCGGTCAGCTCGAAGTAACGACGGTGCCGGCCGTCTACGACCTCTTCGCCGACCACACGGGCGAGCCCCGCTTCAGTGAGGCGGTCAAGCGCGCCATAGAGGGTGCCCGCGCCGAGGCGGACGCGGTCCTCCGACAGCTCACGCACGGTCTTGATCACGCCGTAACCGTGCAGTGGGCCTTCGGAGAGGGCCAGCAGTACGAGATAGCTTTGTTCACGTAGTGCCATATGCGATATATATCGTTAACCGTACTATTGTTCAAAGAGGCGGTCGGCCGCAGAACCGGAACTCTTCACCCACCCCGGCCTCGAACCGGTCGGGGTGCGTCGGCTCTGCCGGATCGCCCGGGCGAACTACGCAGGCGTGCGCGGCGGCGAGCCCTTCGGCCAGCCCGGCGCCGAGCACCGCGGCCGACTCCACGGCGAGAGGCCGCAGTGCTCGTCGACGGCTTGGTGTAGGGGAGGAGGATGTAGGGGGCGTCCAGCTATGGCCGACTGGCGTCGGTTTCGGCGTTGATGACCTGGGCGGTGTAAAAGCCGCCGACCTTGCGGGCGGCGTCCACCTCGGAAGTGATGCGGCGCCGGAAGTCGCTGTCGCCGGCCAGCTCCGGGCGCACCACTTTGACGGTGACCAGGCGCCCGCTCCGGGGGATGTCTCTCCCATCCCGCCCCCGCCGAGCCTCGCGTGCGGCCGGTAGGAGCCGATGTGAGCCGGGTCGCCATCGCGTAGGGGGTCGGTCATGGTGGCTCATCCCTCGTCGAGATCATCGCCGGTCGGTGTCGATGATCCCAAAACAGGGGCCACCGGGATATGACAGAACCGGGCCACGCGAGGCGTTTACCGGACAGAACCCTCATTCTGTCTGGTATGAACTGTCGTCCAGAGTCGAACGCCCGTCCTTCCGGATCCCGCCTCGCGGCAACGCGTCCAAACTCACGAGTCCTCATGACCGCTGATGCCACAAGTGATCTCGCCGTCAAACATCGGAGTATGTGGCGACTTGGTCAGTCAAACAGCCAAGCAAGATGGCCTTGACGATTCCGGCCCAACGTCCTGAGAGCCGCGCCGGCCGCAGGGATCCCCACGATGTGATCGCTACCGAGTGTTGTGTCAGGTCCTTCGGGGCGCTGCTGCCGCTGCTCACTTGGACCACTCGCTGGATGGGAGCGGCGGAGAGGGGACGATGAGGATGCCTAACTTGACATAAGGTTCGTTATCGACCGAGTCTGCTGGATCTTGGGGGAGTGGCCCAATCCACACAAGCAGCCTCAACGACCGCACGGCTCAAACCCATATGAGCCCACCCGCATTCCCGCCAGGCCAACGTCCAGGCCGCGACAGGATCATCGAGATCGTCGAGTTGCGCGCCGCGGAACTCGTGGCATCGGCCTACCACGCGCGGAACCGGTGGATGGTCGATCGCGCCCAGATGGTGACGGGTCCCCCGCGACGGCACCGAGGAAACCTCGGGCATCTGGCAGACGATCAATTACGCGGCCGCGCGGAGAAACCTCTACTGATGGTGCCCGTCTGGCCCCGCGTTGTGGGCATCATGAGCTTATGAGCGCGCATGAGCGAGCCAAGGGCGCTGCCATGCTGAAGCGGCTGCGGCGCTCTCGTGGATGGTCCCTGGCCGGTGCCAGCCGAGCCCTCATGGCCATGGCGGCCCAGCTCGGGCAGCCATGCGACACCGGTGCCGGCAGCACCCAGCGGACCCTCGCGCGATGGGAGAGCGATAGAGCTCCCACGGTGCCCAGCGATCGGTTTCAGCTGCTGCTCGCCCACCTGTACGCCCGTGATCGTCACGGGAAACCCTCCTTCGGCCAGGGCAGTGACTTCGCTGAACTGCTCGAAGCGCTCACGCACTTCGGCGTGAGCGAGCAGCGTCTCAACGAGCTCCGCGCGCTCGTGCTGCGAACGGCCACCGACACGGGAGTGGAACTGCTCGCGCTGCTCGGCCCCTCCACGCGGGCAGCCATGTCGGCCGCCCTCGCCGACCCGACACGCCTGGACGACGGACTGCTGACGGCCATGCGCGAGTCCGTCACCCGTATCAACAGTCAGGTCGGCAGCGTGCCCTTCGTCAGGCTGCATCTGCTGCTCGCGCCGGTCGTTGAGTCGTGCGGACGGCTCCTTGACATGCCCGTACCTGAGCCGTTCCTGCCCGACCTGCGGCTCATCACGACGCGGGCGTACACTCTCGCTGGTCGATTCGCTTTCGAGACCCGCGATGATGACGCCTCCCGGGCGCTGTACTCGGCCGCGACCAAGGTGGCTGGGCGCCTCGCGACGCCGTGGCAGCGCGCCATCGTGCACATGAGCAACGCCCTCGTCACCCTCTACTCAACGCCCGGCCTGGACGCCGCCAAGGCCCTCGTTGACGCCGCCGTGCGTGATGCCCGTGCCGGGCAGAGCATCATCGTGCGAGCCCGAGCCCACGCCCTTCAGGCGGAAATCGCCGCCCGCGCCGGCCTGGACAAACAGGCACGAGCGGCGCTCGCGCTCGCCTGGCATGACCTGGATCGAGACCACGCCACCGACGCAGCCCCCATCTCGTTCTCCGCCGCCCACCTACGCGGCTTCGAGGGAATCACCGAGCTGTACGTGGGCGACTCCTCCGAGGCCCACGACTACTTCGCCCGCTCGGCTCAGGCGCTGGCCGCGCCGCGCGAGCGAGTGCAACGGGCGATCGTAGCGGCCGACCAGGCACTCGCCCGCATTCGTCTCGGCGATCCGAGGTCAGCCGCTGACCTGCTGCACCCCTGCATCGACGCCATCAGCGAGACAGGTGGCAGGGTCGCCGCCCTCCGCTTGCGCCATGCGCGCCACGACCTGCGATCATGGCGGCGCGAGACCTTCGTCGCCGACCTCGACGACCATCTGATCGAAGCACTCGGCACATGAAGGGGCACGGACGTTCCATGTACCCGGTGAGACTCTCCACCTCTCGGCTGATCCTCCGGGAGTTCGCCCCGACGGACGTTGACGGGCTCCTGGCCATCTACGGTGACCCGCTGGTCACCGAGCACATGAGCTTCGAACCCCGAAACCGTGAGCAAGTCGAGGGCGGGATCGCCGGCGTGGTCGAGTCGGCCCAGAACGAGCCGCGCGTGGACTACTCCCTCGCCGCAGTGCTACCAGGTGATGGCGAGCTGGTGGCGTACGCGCGCCTCTCGATCGACCTCGGCCACCCACTTCAGAACAGCGCCCAGATCGGATTCGCGCTGCGCTCGGACCGGTGGCGTCAGGGCCTGGGCGCCGAGGTCGTCCGCCTGCTCCTGCGGCTCGGGTTCGAGGAGCTCGGCATCTACCGCATCTGGGGTGCGCGAAGCCCGTTCAACGAGGCGTCCGGGCGGGTCATGGGCAAGCTGGGGATGGTGGAGGAGGGCGTCATCCGCGGGCACCTGAAGCTGGCGTCCGGGTGGCGGGACTCCGTGGTGCATTCCATCCTTGGCCCGGAATGGGAGCAGACCGGGTAGATGAGGTTGGTATGGGAGGACTCGGCCTCACCGGTGTCGTTCTCCCGGACCTGGCCGATTTCACCGCCAGAGTGGTTTGAATACGCCTGGCGGGTGACGTTACTCCAGGCTAGGTCCTAGGGTTACAAGAAATGGAGGGTAGGTGCCCAGGCGGAGCCTGTGCGGAGGCCGTCACGCGGATGTCGATGAACCCTGTGGCGGCGCACGTCAGTGGGACGGTGGGCACGTTGGTGTCGCGCGGAACGCCGAGGCTGGGCGTCGCGGGTCCAGAAGCGGCCGCACGAACGCCGGTGCCTGCCCACAAGGGGCGGTCGCGGTCACGTGCCTGCGGCGGTATATCCCAGATTCCACGAGATGGAAATACGTGGCGAGGTTTCCTCGAAAGCCGGAACGGCATGCTTGAGCCACCCCGGGATAAGCACGAGATCGCCCGGGCGGCAGCGAAGCCGAATATTGCGGTCCTCGCCGGCGAGGGAAATGCCCGCGTCGAAGTAGTCGATATTCGGCCGTGGATCCATCAGGTGCAGCTCGCACCAGTCGGGGGCTTTGACGTAGTAGATGGCGGTCACCGCGGTGTTGGGGTGAAGGTGCGCGGGATGGTAGTCGCCCCGCAGGTAGAGGCTGGCCCAACTGTTGCCGATGGCCACCGACAGGCCGCAACCACCACCCAGCGCTGGGGGCGCGTCCGTAGCGTTGGTCGCGGCTGACTCGTTGCCGGCCACGGCGGTTCCCGGTGATGGTGCGCTGGGGTCTACGAGCTTCTGGCCGGTGACGTCCTCGACGAAACGGTGAGCCGCCTTCAACACCCACCGTGACAGGCCCTCGACGAGCGGTTCACCCCATTGAGCGAGGTTGCCGGCGGTTTCCTTCTTGTAGGTGAAGCGGCCATCGGTGGGGTCCAGCCGGCTCATGACGAGGGCGGCCAGGTCGGGGCTGAGCCGGTCGCCGTATGGATGGGTCAGGCGACCGACGGGGGTGGCGAAGATTTGGGCGATGCCTCCGGTGGCACGGACGGCATCCTCGGAGAACGGCTGCGTAATCGGCATGACGATCACCCTTCGTCCTGGCGGCTGGCGCCACAAGCATTCCGGTAAACGTGCTTACTCGACCTTCAGGGACAACAGGCTATTTCCGGCGTTCGTATACCGCAGCCTCACGGGAAACAGCAGAACGAAGTCGGAGAAAAAGAGGGACGTCGACGGGGAAGCATTGCCAATGTCCCACGTTCGGGGCACGAAAAACCAGATTGACTACGTGTAGTCATCCGATTGCGGTGAGTGGGCTGCTGTCAGAGCCAGGCCCCCACACGGAGGTGCCGATGGCCCGCATCCAGCTCTTTTCCACCGACACAGACGACGGCGTCATCTCGGTCGTCACCAAGACCGGGAAGAACGAGCACCAGCTCGCCCGGCAGATCCGCATCGGCAACGCCCCCCGCGGCGGCGTCAAGTTCACCCACGACGGACGCGGATTCGTCTCCAACACCAGCCAGAACACCATCTCCGAAATCGACCCGATCTCGCTGGAGGAAGTCCGGCGCATCGAAGTCGGGCACGGCCCGCGCGGGCTCGGCGTGGTCCCTGGAGACAAGTACCTGCTGGTCTCCAACTCCGGCTCCGACACCGTCTCGCTCATCGACCTCGAGCTCAATGTCGAGGTCCACCAGGTGCCCATCGGCCGCGACCCCCGCCACATGGCGCTCACCGGCGACGGTCGGCACGCCTACGTCTGCGTGTGGGGCGAGGGCAAGGTGGCCAAGCTGGACATCGCCGCCCTGGCCGACGGCCGTCCGCAGGACGTCGCGATCCTCGAGATGATCGACGTCGGCACTGACGCCCACCCCTACAGCGCCGCCATCGACCCATGGGGCCGACGGGTGTTCGTGGCCAACACCCAGGCCACCTACGCCAGCGTGATCGACATGGCCACCAGCCAGGTCACCCACGTCGACCTCGGCCACATCGGCGGCCGCGCCGTCGCCTTCAGCCCCGACCACGTGTATGCCCTCATCAGCGTGGAGACGGTCAACGCCGTCTACGTCGTGCGCTTGGAAGACCTGCAGGTGATGCGACAGATCCCGGTCGGCCCCGGACCGCGCGGCCTGACCGTCGACCCCGACGACGACACCCTGTACATCACGAACTCCTCCCGTTCCACCACCAGAGCCAGCCTCAACGGTCTGAACTACGGCCCCAACACCCTGACCGTGGTCGACCTGGCCTCGGCGCCGCTGGATCGCGATGAGGGGGAGTTCGCCTATGACGCGATCGAGGTCGGCTTCGGCCTGTGCAGCGTCACGATGTTCGACCTCGACGGTCTGCCGGCCGAGCGTCGCGTGCGCGGGCTGACGACCCAGCAGGCCTGAATGTGATCACGTGGTGGGGTGCACGGCAGGCGTCGTGTGCCCCACCAGCTCGTTGTCCAGCCCCGGCACCCCAAGGCCGCCAGCGCCGCGACCGCCCGGCCGGTGCGCATGTGAAGGAGAGGTGAGGGTGAGCGTCACCGTCCGCTTCGACGCCCTCTACGAATGGGCCATCGTGCCGGAGAAGGTCAAGGTGGCCCGGTCCGCCGAGCGGGAGACCGGCGAACTCTACCGGCGAAACTTCCGCTACCAGCGCCATGTGCGCCGGGCCGGCTCCTGCCCTCCGTGGGTGCTGGGGCAGGAGCTGGGCTGGATCATTCGCTGCCCGATTGACGTCACCCTCACCCCGATCGACGACGTGCAGCTCGACACGGTCAGCTGCTCCCCCGCCTCCTCCCCCGGCCGCACCGGCAGAGCGTCCGACCGGGCCTCCAACGGCACCGCCGGGGGCGGGCCTGGGGGCAGGCCGGCCGCTGCCGCCGGTGACGGCGAGCTGGCCATGCTCGGCCGCATGCTGGAGCGGCCCGACCTGTGGCGGCGCGACGTCGGCTGGCTGGCCACGCCCCGTACCGACTGGCTGCGCTTCCACCAGTTCCGCAATGACGAAGGTGGCTGGGAAGGCATGTTCGTCCCCAACGGCGAAGGGTCGGTGGAATGGCGGCTGGGCTGGTCGGCCCGGATCCCGCCGGAGATGTTCCTCCTGGTCACCGGCCTGGACGCGCCGAGCGGCCTGGAGATCCCCACCGGCGTGCTGGCCGCCCGGCACGTCAACGCCACCTCCGGTCGTCAGGGTATGAGCCTGGCGGTGCGCCCCCACCGGGACACCGTATTGACGCGCGGCGCACCGCTGGCCCGTATCGTGCTGCTGCACCGTGACTCACTGCGGGCGGCCGCGGAAGAGGCGGCATGATGGCCGGATACGCCGTGCTGCGCCGCCCGGCAGCGGCCACCCTGCTCAGCTACCTGATTCTCGGCCGCCTGTCCGGGGCGGCCTTCCCGATCGCCTTCGTCATCGTGCTGGCCGATGGCTGCGGCTACGCGGAGGCCGCGCTCCTGCAAGGCGTCATGGTCGCCGTGCTGGCCGGCAGCGCCCCCTTCCGCGCCCGCGTCCTTGACCGGGTCGGGACCAGACGCGCGCTGGTGCCGCAATGCGCGCTGTCCACGGCGGCCACCGCGGGGGTGGCCATCTGCGCGGGCCTGCCGAACGTCCACGGTGCCGTCATCGCCGGGCTGTGCCTGATCATGGGGCTGTCCTCGCCCGCGCTGGACACTGCAGTGCGCACCTCCTGGCGGCGCGCCGCCCACACCGAGGCCGAGGTCAAGGCCCTGCACGCGCTGGACTCCATCATCGAAGAGGTGGGGTTCCTGGCCGGCCCAGCGCTGGCGGCCACGGTGATGCTGACCGTGAACCTGCACGCCGGGCTGCTCATCGTCGCCGCGGTCATGCGGGGCGTCACCTGGCTGACCGTGCTCACCCCGGTCGTGCGCCGCACCCTGCTGGCCGACCCCCCTCCGGCTGACCCGCCCTCGCCAGACCTCGAGGCGACAGCAACGGCCGCGGAAGCGCAGGGTCGGGTACAGGCCAGGCGATCACCCGCCCAACTGCTCGGCCGCGCGCTCGGCCACCTGCTCGGGCCGATCGCACGCCCACACCTGCGGGAGATCGTCACACCGATCATCGTCATGGGCACCAGCTTCGGGTTCCTCGGCATCGCACTCCCGGCCCTGGCCGCCGGAAGCGGCGCCATCGCCGCCTCCGGATACATCACCGCCGCCATCAGCCTCGGTGGCGTGATCGGCGGACTGGTGTACGGGGGTCTCACTCTGACCGGGTCGCTGTGGCGGCGCCAGGCCGTCATCAGCCTCGTGTTCGGCGGACCCGTGATCGCGCTGCTGGTGGCCCGCTCCCCCTACAGTGTCGCAGCCGTCCTGGTCGCCGCCGGGCTGGCCGTCACACCCCTGTACATCAACTCCTACCTGCTGATCGACCAGGAACTGCCCGCCGGCGTCAAGCACGAGGCCAACGCGTGGGTGGCCGTCGGCAACGACCTCGGCTACATCATCGGCATCACCTTGGGCGGCCTGCTGATCGCGAGCAACGACTACAGTTCGGCACTGACCGGTGCCGGCTTGGCCGGAGTCCTGCTCATCGCCGTGGCGTTGCGGGCCCTGAGCCGCTCTGTCATCGGCTCGCCCAAGGCCGGCCCGGCCGCCACCCCCGAACAGGAAGACGTTCCCGCCGCATGACCACCCTCACGCACGCTGGGCCCCGCGTCCGGCCCCGCGTCCGGCGCCGCGCTCGGCCTCTCGCCCAGCTTGCCGCGTCACCGTCTCCTCTCGCCGTCGGCCGGTCGGCAGGCACGCCCTCCGTCTGGCGGCGCGCGGCTTGCGATGCCCGCCCGGCCTGCCCGGCCGGGCGCTCGCAGGCGGTGAGGGCTCATGCCTAGCCGCAGCGTGCGCTTGTCGCAGGCCCAGGCGCGAGAGCTGGCCGTGGCCGCGCAGGGCCTGGGCGGCGACGCCGCCTTCGCCCAGCCGCTCGACGTGCTGACCCATCTGGGCGCCATCCAGCTCGACGCGATCCAGCGGGTGGACAAGGCCCACCGGCTGGTCTGCCTGGCCCGAGCCCCGCACCTGCAGGGCCGCCACGCCGTCGACGCCCAGCTGTGGAGCACGTCCGGCCCTGCGACGGTGTTCGAGAGCGCGGCGCACGCCGTGTGCCTGCTGCCGATGACCGACTGGCCGTTGTGGACCTTCATGCGCGAGCGCACCGCCCGCGTCTCCTGGGCGCCCGAGCCTGCCCTGTGCGAGCGGGTGACGCAGATGGTGGCCGCGCACGGCCCTGTGACCTTGAGCGACATCGAAGCTCTCGGCGAGCGTAAATCGTCTGGATGGGCGTGGTCGGACGCCAAACGAGCGGCCGAGTACCTGGTGTGGACCGGCGCCCTCGTCACTGCCGCGCGCCGCGGCGCCAAACGCGTGTACGACCTGGCCGAACGCCGCGTGCCCGCCGACCTCCTGCACGCCCGCCCCAGCGAGCACGACAGCCTCACCGCGCTGCTGACCAAAGCCGCCCGCGTCTACGGGGTGGCCACCACCGCCGACCTGACCGAGTACTTCCGCCTCCCCCGCGCCGCCGCGGCCCAGGCGATTCACGACACCGGCTTGCTACCCGCCACCGTCGAGGGCTGGGACGAGCCGGCCTGGGTCCACCCCGCGACGCTGGAGCGCGCGCCCCTGCCCGCCGAACCGGTCTTCCTCACCCCGTTCGACAACCTCATCTGGGACCGCGACCGCACCCGGCGCCTGTTCAGCTTCGACTACACCTTCGAGGCCTACAAACCGCCGACCAAACGCCGCTTCGGCTACTACGTCACCCCGCTGCTGGCCGGAACGCGCCTGATCGGACGAGCCGACCTGATGCGTGACGGCCCCGTCTTGCGCACCCTGGCCATGCACCACGAACCCGGCACAGCCCCCGACCACGACCTGGTCCTGCAGGCAGGCCAGCGCCTGGCCAAACAGCTGGGCTGTGACGAGTTCCACCTCGACGACACTCGCTGCTGACGACGCCGGCAAGCTCAGCGTTCGGCTCCCGGAGGGTGTGTTCCGCGGCGGTCCCCGGCTCAGGCTGCCTCCAGCGTCGCCCCAACGCTACGACGGTAGGACGAGGAGGTTCGCCACCTCCGTACGGACATGCAACGCCTCATGGCGCACCCGGGTGATTTCGTCGGTCAGTAGCGACATCGTTTGTTGGTGAGTTTGGACAGCGGTTGGCGATCAACAGGCGCAGAAATGTTGGTGAGAAATGGCAGCACCCACCTCCGCCCGTTCTCTAGCGGAGACGGGCCAGCAAGTGGGCGTCCAGGAAGCCCCGCTCGGAGGCCGGGTCGTGGAGCAGCCGCGCGAATGTGGCGAACCCAGCCCCGGCCAGCAACTCGGCGAAGCGGTCCGCCGGCCAGCTATAGGCGGGTGTCACCTTGTGGTCGAAGCGGACCGGCTCGGGCGCGTCGGTTCCGAAGAACGAGACCAGGAGAAGGCCCCCCGGCGCCAGGACACGCGCCTGCTCGGCGAGCAGCGCGGGTAGTTCCCCAGGAGGGGTGTGAATCATCGAGTAGTGGGCCAGCACGCCGCCGAGCGCGCCGTCCTCAACGGGGAGTTCCTCCATCCGGGCCTCATCGAACTTCAGCGCCGGATGGGCCCGCCGAGCGTGGTCGACCATGGCCGGAGAGAGGTCGAGCCCGAAGGCATCCAGTTCCAGGTCGTGCAGCATGGCCGTCAGATGTCCGGGCCCGCAGCCGACATCCGCCACCCGCGTATTCCCCGTCCCACGCACCAACTCGGCGAAGGTGCCGATCATGTTCCGTGCGAACGGCTGCGTCTCCAGTCGGTTAGCGAACATCGACGCATATAACTCGACGACCCCGTCGTAGGCCGTCCTGGTCTCGTCCTGGTGCTTCGCCACGGGAAGGACGTTAACACCCCCCATTCTCAGCTGTTCTCCGGCCCCGTGCCGAATCCTGCCGCCGTCGTATCGGACTCGTTCGGCTACCAGGACAAGGCCATCACCCGGTGGCGCGACAAGCCGCTGGCGACCACAGTCCGTCACCAGCTGGCTGGACTCCCCGGGGAAGTGGCGACAGTTGATTAGGCGATCACACCAGTATCAGACCCCTGATCGTCAGCCTGCGGTGCGCTGCTCGACCCGAGCTCGGGTCTGGGCCAGGCGGTAGGACTCGGTGCCGGTCTCGATGATGTTCCCGCCGAAGGTGAGCCGGTCGACGATAGCCGCGCATAGCCGGGGGTCGGTGAAGGTCTTGGTCCAGCCATCTGGGGGTGGCACATGATCCTGTCGAACGATTGCGGCTGCTAGCTGGGGTTCCTGGTTCTTTCTCGTTTCCCTGATTCGTGAGGTGTGAGAGGCCTATGTTAGGCGCTGCCTTCATTCTTCTGGTGTGAGGAAGGTGTGCTGGTGCCGCGGTCTCGACTACGGGTGCTGGAGGGCGGGGCGCTCCCGCCCGAGCCTTTGGGCAGCGATCCGATGGAGTATCAGGGGCGATGCGTCGAGGCGTTCGTGGCGTCGTGGGCCGCTCGTGGGTTCAGCCCGGTGACCGTCGAGAACGACACCGGGCTGCTGGAGGGACCCTGACCGCACTGGGCCGTCCGGCCTGGGAGGTCACCCCCGAGGACATCGACCGAGTGGTCGGCGACCTGGCGGCGGCCGGTCGCGCCGCCTCGACGCGGCGCGAGCATGTGCAGATCTTCAAAAGCTTTCACCGGTTTCTGCAGGTCCGTAAGGCCGCTGAGATCGAGGCCGCGTTCGGGGTGCGGCTGGTCTGCCCGGTGGATGAGTTCAACACCTCCCGGCATGTCGGCGACGACTCACCGGCCGAGCTGCCGCCGCCGACGCCGGAGCGGGTAAGCGGCTTCTTCGACTTCCTCAAGGACCGAATCGCCACTGCCCGTAAGTACGGCCCGGCGGCGCGGGATTACGCGCTGTTTCGCACCCTGTATCACGCGGGGCCGCGGTCGGAGGAAGCCGCGCTGCTGGACCGGCCGGACGTGCACTTCACCCGGGGCCCGTTCGGCAAGCTGCATGTCCGCTTCGGCAAGGGCGCCCGCACCTCCGGGCCGCGGCCGCGGTGGGTGCCCATGCTGGATGGGCTGGATCTGCTGCTGCGCTGGTTTCTCAATGACGTGCGCGGCCGCTTCCCCGACTCACCGGTGTTGTTCGCCGATGGTTTGGCGGGGCGCTGCATCGCGGCACCATCCGTAACCGGCTGCGCTATCTCATGCAATTGGAGGGACGGCCGAAGGAAGAGTGGTTCAGCCCGCATGCGTTGCGCTGGGCGTGTGCCACCCACAACTACGAGCGCGGCGTGGACCTGGTGGCCATCCAGCAGCTGCTCGGACACTGGACGGTGAGCTCGACGATGCGCTATGTCCGGCCGTCGGCCACCTTCATCGAAGATGCCTATCGCCGGGCGGTGACCAGCGCCCTGGGCGAGCTGACCGGACAGGGAGACCCGACCGCATGAAGATCCGGTGGAAACTGCGGATGGCCGCCGCGCAGCGCGAGGTGTGGACCGGCGCCCAGCTGCGGCGGCTGCTGGCCGACAAAGCCGGGCTGGAACTGTCGGCCGCGTCGGTGTCGGCGCTGCTGACCAAGGAGCCCACCCAGGTGAAGATGTCCACCCTGGCCGCGTTGTGCACCGCGCTGGAGTGCAGCCCCAACGACCTATTCGAGGTGGACACCACCCCCGTCGAACGGCCCGCCCGCCCGCCGCAGCCGGCGACCGAGCCCAAGGCCGCCACCAGCGGCGGCCGGTCTCTGCCGCCACTGTGACCTGAGCAGGAGGACGGCGATGGGCCAACGGCAACGTGACTGCGTGGACTGCGGCGGCCCGGTCGGCATCATTGGCCGCCTGCACTGCTGCCGCTGCCTCAGACGGCTCAACGAAGCGGCCGCCAAGGCGTCCTGCCCGGACTGCGGCAAACAACGAGTACTGCAGGCCGACACCGGCCGGTGCATCACGTGCTCACGCGTCTGCACCGAGTGCGGGCATCCCGTCCGCTCGCCGGAGGCGACGCTATGCCGGGACTGCACCCGCGAGGCTCGGCAGCGAGCGGCGCAACAACCGTGCCCGCGCTGCGGCCGCCCGGGCTATCTGCGCCCATCCACCGGCTGGTGCGGGACCTGTTCACGTCCTCGCCAGACCAAGGACCCGCCGCGCGTCTGCGACGACTGCGGTCAGCTGCGCCCGCATGCCGGCCACGGCCTGTGCTCGGCCTGCTGGCAGCGCCGCCCCGAACGGCCCTTCGTCGCCGGCGAGAACCTCATCGTCCGGCTGGCCGACCCGCCTCCCTGGCTGGGCGAGCTCATCGGCCACCTGGCCGCCGGCCACTCTCCGGCCCGAGCCTGCGTCCTGATTGGCCAACTGGGACGGCTGCTGGACGACGAACATCCCAATCATCCCCAAGCCCTGTTGGAGCGGGCTCGGCTGCCCGGCCGCTCTATGGGGCCCTTGGCCCAAGGGTTGGAGATCTTCTTCGTCGAACGCGGTCTGGCGCTGGCCACCGATCATGCCGAACGGCTGGCCGCCGGACGCCGTCGCCGACGGATCGACGCCGTTCCCGAGCCGCTGCGGCCTGCGGCGGAGGCCTTCAACACCTTCCTGCTGCGCTCCCGCGAGCGCGCCCGACGGGCCGGGACACTGCCTCGGGCCGACGTCACCCTCGACATCAAGCTGTCCACCCTGCGCGATCTGGGCCAGCACGTCAGCGCGCGTGGAAAGCAGGACTGGGCCCTGGTCGACGTGCACGACATCGAGGCGTTCCTGGCCGCTGAGCCCAAGAACCGGCCCCGGCGGCTGCAGATCGCCCGGCAGTTCGTCCGCTTCGCCAAAGCCCACAAGATGATCCTGATCGACCCCACCAGCGGACTGTCGGCGAAGGCGGCCAAGGGCTTCATCGGCAAGACCCGCACCCTCGACCAGCAGCGACGCCTCTTCCAGAGATGGATCACCGACCCGGCTGTCCACCCGCACGAGGCTCTGCTGGGCATCCTCGCCCTGCTGCATGGCGCCTCCAGCAGCGAAGTCCGCCACCTGCGCCTGGACGACATCGATCCCGGCAACCGTGCCATCCGTCTCGGGCAACGCCCCCACCTCGTGCCCCTGGATCCGGCCAGCTGGAGCACCGTGCAGCGGTGCGTGGCGCACCGCGAGACTCAGCACACCAATAGCCCGCATCTGATGGTCACTAAGGGCACCAAAGCGGGCCGGAGCCCGGCCTCGGTCGCTTATGTCAGCCATGTCCTGGATCCGTCCGGCATCTCACCACGGATGCTCCGCTCCACTCGCCTGATCGGCCTGGTTAACACCATGGACGCCAAACTCGTCGCCGCGGCCTTCGGGATGAATCTCGAAGGCGTCATGATCTATCTCGCGGACCACATCGACGAAGGCCGTCTGACGGCGCAACCAGAACAGGGATGACCATGACACGGATGTCATTGCGCTGGACGCTGGCGGGGTCTGGATGGGCCGACTGCACCGTTGCTGACGACCAAGCCGAGGCGGAGGTCACCGCCTCCTATGTCACCGCGGCTCCTGAGGAACTCCTGACCGCGACAGCGCGGCTGGTGCTCGGCGAAGAGCAGACACAGGCCCAGTTCGAAGCTGAACCGACAGCCTTCCGCTGGATCTTCTATCGAGGCGGCAACGACGTCTGGGTGCGACTGCTTCAATTGCCCGACGGCCGCCGTCACGACAACGCCGGAACCGAGATCTGGTCCAGCTGGCAAACGATCGACACTCTGGCCCGAGCTGTCATCCGCTGCTTCGACGATGTCGCGCGACGCTATGACGAAAGCGGTTACCACGGAAAATGGGGAGCGCCATTCCCTCGGCTCGAACTCGAAGCCCTCCGGACCGCATGGCGCAACCACACCGCACGCCCGCCCCAGCGGGACTGTACGGTTTTCGGTGTAACTCCTGATCAAGGAGAGCGCACCTGATGAGTACTGTGATCCAGGCATCGACGGAGATCGACCTGGAGGACGCCGCAGTGGCGCGTAAGAAGCCGGACAACTCAGCGGATCGAGAGCTGGTGGCCAGGCTGGTCGACCAGGCGCGAGCCGAAGGAGTGGAGCTGGTCGG
>NZ_JBSGCE010000111.1:0-17926 GCF_053601695.1 Nonomuraea sp. NPDC004702 | reverse complement strand
GGTCCCGCCATCGGCGACAGCGTCAGACCCGCGCCCGAGCCAGTCACTACTGGAGACGCTGGCTCCAACATCACGAAATCAGGCTGTAGTACTAGGGCGGGGTTCACAGGTTAGGCTTCTGATACCTCTCCAGACATGGCTCATATGGAGAATCCTTATGAGAATGTGCTTACTCCCAGCCAGATGCCTACGAAGTGGCACGCCTAGCCGCCCTGCGGGCATGGCCACCTACAAGCACTGCCACTGACACACCGCCCCTGAACTGCCTGCTATCCGCCAGCCGCGCGCCCAACCTCCCATGCAGTCACCGTCATGTCATCGTGACCGAAATTGGATGCGGCCAGCGACAGCCGCCTGATCGGGTTGGATTCGTCTCATGACCTTTCCAATGCTGTCGACGCCGCCGCGTCCTGGTAGCTCCTGGAAGACCAGATGAACCGCCGCGAGTTTGGCAAGTTGAGTCTGGCCGCGGCGGTGTACTGGGGGCCCACGGACCGGTGGTTGGTCCGGCCGGCCGACGCCAGCGCCACCATCGAACATCCGCGTGCTCGGCGCGTCGGCGCCGCCGATCTCACCGAACTCCACGAAGCGGCCGAGTACGCCCGCCACGTCGACTCCAAGTACGGCGGCGGCTCCTGCGGCGCATCCATGGTCGTTGCGTGCCTGCGCGAGCGGGCTCTCCCGTTGCTGAAGGGCACCTACGGTGACGCCGTGGGTCGCCGGCTGTTCGCTGTCACCGCCCAGCTGGGCCGCCTGGCCGGTTACTCAGCCTGGGATGTCGGCCAGCAGGCCCGTGCTCAGCGGTATTACGTCCAGGCCGGGCGTCTGGCCTTCGCCGCCGGTGACGTCCCTCTCGGTGGGTACGTGCTGGCCTCCATGTCTCTGCAGGCCGGGCTAAATGACTACTGTCAGGACGCCATCGGCATGGCCCAAGGCGCCTTCGAACAGGCCAGAGCTTATGCCACACCACGTACACTGGCGTTCTTCAAACTCGTCGAGGCGCGCGCCCACGCTCGCGCCGCGCGACTACATGGGTACTCCCACGCGAGGCGGGCCGCAGGCCTGACCTTGGCGCAGTGCGAGAGCCTGCTCAGCCGGGCGCATCCTGGGAATCCCGACCCCCCGTGGATCGACTTCTTCACCTACCCGCGTTTCGCCGCAGACGCCACTGAGATCCATCGTGACCTGCGCATGCCCCATATGGTGATGCGGTTCGAGGGCATGGCCACCATGCCCGCCGACAATTACACCCGCTCCTGCGGGATGCGCTACGCCATCGTCGGCTCTGCCCATCTTCAGGCTAATCGTCTCGAAGAAGGGCTGTTGTATGGGCACCGCTCGGTGGACATCCTGTCCCGTGTCTCATCTATCCGCTCCCTTACGTACGTGGGGCAGCTACTTGAGGCGTTGCGGCCGTGGAACGCGGAGGCGGAGGTTCGGGAACTGCGCCATCGCGTGCGTCAGGAGCTTCGTAGTTCTGCACGCGGGAGTCCCGCCTCACTTCTGCCCACGCGTTCTTAGGAGAGAGGCAAGTTCCCCATTGGTCAACCCGCGCGTCAGCGGCAGGGCGGCACGGTTGAGCGAGGCGAAGTCGTAGGAATAGGCTCCCCACGCCTCTGGCCTCTTCCTCGGCCGAAGTGATCTAGAAGTTGGGAAACACCGTCGCCCGGACGTTGTCCCCCCGCATGTGTCAGAGAAGGGGCTGAGCGTAGGCGCAGACCGTGGAGCGGAACACGTCCAGCCCTCCTGCCAGCACCAAGGCATTGGGGCCATGCAGCACGGCCTCTATCCGCCGCGACGCCGCATGCCGATCCCCGGACACGATGGCGTGGGCAGCCATGCGGACGGTCTCCGTGGTGTACAGCCCGTCGGGTATCCGCCACTTCACTCCGGGATGGGCGACTGTGTTGTACATGAACAGACTGGTTGGCTCTGGTCCATCCGCTGGTGGCCTGTGGTTCGTGGCTCAAGAGGAAGGTGGACAGCGCAGTCAGGTCGGCCCCGTCAAGCTCGAATACAGGGCGGCGGTCCAGCCGCTCGGTCCATCCCCCGTCGACCGGGCCGGAGGATTGCGAGGGATGCCTTTCTGAACGGCGACCTCATCGAACCCAGGGCACACCTCGTCTCCATCGAAGTCCGGGCGCTTCACTCACCACCCATCGGGCTGACCTGGCCGCTGATCGTGCGCGGTTGGGCAACCGGCTAGAGCGCCTAACAGAAGGATCTACGTTGTGCTTTGATCTCTCGCTGCAGCCAGCGAGAGGAGCGCAGATGGCCAAGCTGAAGCCGTGGGGAGGTCAGCGACGAGCTGTGGACGGTGATTCAGCCCTTGCTGCCGCAGCGTCAGCGGCGGTTCCGGCATCTGGGACGCAAGCGGCTGGATGACCGGCTGGCGTTGCACGGCGTCTTGTTCGTACTGCACACCGGGATCGCCTGGGAGCACCTGCCGCAGGAACTGGGCTACGGCTCGGGCATGACCTGCTGGCGGCGGCTGGCCGAGTGGAACAAGGCCGGCGTCTGGCAGCGGCCGCACGAAGTCCCGCTCGATCAGTTGCGGGCCGTTGACGCGCTCGACTTCCAGGCCGCGGTGGACTCCTCGCAGATCAGAGCGTTAAAACGGGGCACAGACTGGCCCGTACCCGGTCGACCGAGGACGAGCGGGCAGCAAGCACCACCTGATCACAGAGGCCACCGGCATTCCGCTGGCCGTGATCTTGACCGGCGCCAACCGCAACGATGTCACCCAGCTTCGCCCGCTGCTGGACGCCATCCCGCAGGTCCGCGGCTAGCGCGGCCGACCCCGCCAGCGTCCTGACGTCGTGCTCGCCAACCGCGGCTACGACCACGACAAGTGTCGCCGCCTGGTGCGCGAGTTGCAGATCCGTCCGCTGATCGCCCCCCGCGGCACCGGACACGGCTCCGGCCTGAGCAAACAACGCTGGGTCGTCGAGCAGACCTTCGCCCTGCCGCACGCCTTCCGCCGTCTGCGGATCCGCTGAGAGATCCGCGCCGCCGTCCATGAGGCCTTCCTCAACTGGCCTGCGCACTTATCTACTGGCGACGCCTGACCTCATTGCGTTAGGAGCTCTCAGCGACGTTTGTCGGCATCTGTTCCGCGCTCGAGCGAGCCTTTGGACCTTCCTCGGCCAAGGGCCGGATCGTCTCACCGACGGAATGGCAGTCTGCTGCTCCTCTACGCCGGGTCGGCTTCATCAGTCTCACCGTCTGGCCGGAACGACGGAGATCCGTAACCCCGAGAAGGCCGCGACGCTCGCCATGCGGGCCGCCCAATCCTGGCACACCGCGCCGCCGGGCCCCAATCCAGCTGCTGGCCTGGCGCGCGACCTGCCTCAGCAGCTGCTGGCCCTCGATGAGCGCGTCGAGGGCGACGACCGCGACATCTACAAAACATCCCGTGCTAACGAACTCGCTGAGAGCGTCGAGTCGCTTCCGGGTATGGGCCCGATCCTGGGCGCCGAACTCCTCTCGAGCGTCGGTAACCTCTAGGGCTACCGCGATCCCGGGCACTGGCCGCCCACGCCGGCCTTTCCCAGGTGCCGCGCGACTCCGGACGCGGAACCGGCAACCTCCACTGGCCCGAATGGCACAACCGACTCCGACGCCGAATCTTCCACATGGCCGTACAGACCGCCATGATGCGCCCAGGCCCGTCACGCGACTACTGCCTCAAGAAGCGCGGCGAAGGACAGTTCCATCTCAGCACTCCTCTCCCGCCGCCGAGTGGACGAGTGCCAGGGCCATGCTGGGCGACAAGCGGCTTCACACCACTGCCCCGCCACTCGCGCCAACGGCTTGACATGGTCATGAGATCCCCCGCAGGGACGAACCCCTGAGCTTTTGTCAACGGCCGAGTGCGTGTCGCCGCTGGTGGCCAGGTAGAGGTCCCCAAGTCTTCGTAGTTGACTACTTCTTGGTGAGGCGTCGGCCTGTCCGGGTTCGTGCCTGTTTCATGCGGAAGGATTCGCCCTCGGTGGTCACGACGACGCTGTGGTGCAGGAGCCGGTCGAGCAGGCTGACGGCGGTGGTGTGCTCGGGCAGGAAGCGTCCCCATTGGTCGAAGGGCCAGTGCGAGCCGATGCCGAGCGTGCGGCGTTCGTAGGCGGCGGCCACGAACCGGAACAGCAGTTGCGCGCCGGTGTCGTCAAGCGGGGCGAACCCTACTTCGTCGATGATCACCAGGTCGTTGCGGAGCAGGTTGTCGATGACGCGGCCGACGGAGTTGTCGGCCAGGCCGCGATATAGCGTCTCGACCAGCTCAGCGGCCGTGAAATAGCGCACCTTGTGCCCGGCGTGGACGGCCGCGACGCCCAGAGCGATGAGGCTGTGACTCTTGCCCGTGCCCGCCGGGCCGAGTGCGCAGTAGTTCTCGGCGGCGCGGATCCACTCCAGCGAGGCGAGATAGTCGAAGGACGCTCGCGGGATCGAGGACGATCCGACGTCGAACTCCTCGATCGTCTTGATCACCGGGAAGGCGGCGGCCTTCATCCGGGTGCGGACATTGGAGGCATCGCGCGCGGCCAGCTCAGCCTCCAGCAGGGTGCGCAGGAACTCTTCGGGGTTCCAGCGTTGCGTCCTGGCGGTGATGAGCAGCTCGGGTGCCAGGCGGCGCATGGTGGCCAGCTTCAGCCGGCGCAACCCCGCGTCCAGGTCGCCAGGCAGCGCGGGGGGCGGCAGGCGCGGTCATCCGGTCTCTCCGATCCGGTCGAGGGCGTAGTCGTCCAGCGACCGTGTCGCCACGGCGGGCAGCGCCATGATCAGTGCGTCGCCGGCGGCGGTCGGCTGTGGTGTGCCGGCCCCGGCCGCCAGGATGGAGCGCACGTCCCCGGCCCGCCATCGGCGGAACCGGGTTGCCCGTTCCAGCGCGGCGATCAGCGTGGCGTCCCCGTGCGCGGCCCGCAGGGCGGCCAGCTCGACCAGGTCGGCGGCCAGACGCGTGTTGCCGGAGGCGGCCGAGCCGGTCAGCCAGCTCTCGGCGGCCGGGCCGAGCGCCAGGAAAGCCTTCTCGCTGTCGGTGCGCGCCCGGGCGGCCCGCCGAGGTGCCGGACGTGGCCCGCCGTAGTGCTCATCGCAGATGGCGGCCTCGCCAGGAGCGACCGGGGCGTGGTCGGCGACGATCTCGCCGGTTGCCAGGTCGGTGACCAGCAGCCGGCCGCCGGCCTCGACGATGGCCACGCGGGCGCCGATGAGCCGGTTGGGCACCGAGTAGCGGGCCGAGCCGAACCGCACGCACGACAACTTGTCCACCTTGCGGGTGAGCGGCGGCTTGCCGATCGCGGGCCGCAGGGACGGCAGCGTGCTCATCACTTCCCGCTCACCGGCCAGGCGTTCGGCCGGGACGGCGCAGATCTCCGAGTGCGGCACCGTGTTGACCTCGGCGCACCAGGTGCGGGCGGCGATGTTGGCCACCGTCAGGTCGTCGAACGGCGCCCGCGGCACCACCAGGTCGGACTTGGCGTAGCCGACCAGGTTCTCCACAATGCCCTTCGACTCCGGATCGGCCGCCTCGCACCAGTCGGGGCGAAAGCCGTAGTGGGTAGCGACGCGGACGTAGTCGGCGGTGGGGATGACCTTATTGGCGACCACGCCGCCTTTCAGGCAGCCCATCCGGTCGGTCAGCACCACCTTCGGGACCGCGCCGAGCGTCTCGAAACACTCGGCGAGCAAGGACAGCGTGGTCTCGGCGCCCTCGTTGTCGGCAAAACGCACGAACCGGAACCGCGACCAGGCCAGCACCGCGCAGAACACGTGCAGCCCCCCGCCCGCGTCGCCCCAGTCGATGACCAGCATCTCGCCCGGTGTCCAGACCGCCGGTCGCCGGCCCCGCGGGTGCTGTCGCCGCCAGTCCCTTTTCGCCTCGGCGACCAGGCGTCGGAAGTTGCGCGCCGATCCGCCGTACCCGGCCGTCCGCGCCAAGGGCAGCAGCCGTTTGGCCGAGATCTTTGCGTGCGTCGCGCGGACCTTGTCGGTCACCAGCTGGGCGACCGGATCGTAGTTGTGGTTGCGTTGCTTACGGGGCGGCGCCTTGTCCCCGGCCAGCGCCCGCTCGATGATGCGTTTGACGGTCTTGTGCGTGGTGCCGCACATCTCAGCGGCCCCACGATAGGTGCCCACCTCACGGTAGGCGGCGATGATGTCCATGACTTCCCCCGAAGATTTCATGGCCCGGCAGACTCCCTGAGCGGTGATCACATGACTGGCCCGACACCGTCACGATCACCGTTCAGGGGCACACCCCGCCCCACGACACGCGAACGCGCGCGAACAGACGTGGGGACTTAAATCTGGCCACCAGCGGTGACCTCAACCGGCCACCTGCGGCTACTTTGCACGGCCACGGACAGCTTAGATATCCGTCAACCCGATCAAACCTAGGACACCGCTACGGCGCGGTGCGCGTGGTTGCCGGAGGCATGTCGCGGGGGGAGCCTGCTGTGACCGGCCGGGCCCTACTCCCAACGAGCCACTTGCACCGCTGTCCTCCTGTCCGCATGGCCATTCACCCGCCGTGCGCGGATCACCACTCTGTGAGCCACGTGGCGACCTCGTCATCGGAGCCGGCACCGCACTCACGGCAGAGCGTCTCGGCCCGCCGGCGCAGGTCCCGCGACTGCTCATCTTCGCCTCGCGCCTGGTGGACGGCCGCCTCTTCGGCCATAGCGCGAGCGGCCCAGGCGCGATCGCCGAGGGATTCGTACATCGCCCGTGACTCCCGCAAGGCCTCAACCGCCTGTGGCCACCGCCGCTGGCCTCGGTGGAAGAGTCCATAGGAGCGCAAGACCCGGGCCTGACCGGGAAGGTCGCCGATCTGCCTCAGGATGTCGGTGGCCATCTTCAGATGGGCACCCGCCTCCTCCCAGCCGCGCTCATGGCCGATGGTGTCGGCGATACTCATCCGCGAACGCGCCTCCCACCGGCGATCGCCCAGATCGCGGAAGCGCGCGAGCGCGTCCCGCAGGCAATCGAGCGCGCTGTCATAGGCACCCGCCCGCCGATACGCGTCCCCCTTGTTACGCAGGACGACAGCCACCCCGCGCCTGTCGGCGAGTTCCTCGAAGATGTCCCGCGCCTCGTCCAACGCGCCGATCGCCTGAGACGTACGACCCATGTTGCGCCACAGCACTCCGAGGTGGCGAAGCGTACGCGCCTCCCACCGGCGGTCACCAAACTCGCGGATTACGCCCAGACCATTCAGATATAGGCGTTCGGCCTCACCGTACAGGCACTGATCCCGAAAGACGATGCCGAACCGAACACGAGAGCGAGCGGCCCCCCATCGATCACCGAGGTCGTCGAAGATCCGCACACACTCGGTGAAAGCATCGATGGACTCCCGCCACTCGCTCCGGCCGCGTTGGAGATCACCCAGACCGCCCAGCGTCCAGGCGACATAACGTGGGACGTCTCGACGGCGGAACTCCTCCAACGCGGATTGGAAACAATCCACGCCCTCATCGAGACGTCCCGTATAACGAAAGGTGTCCCCCAGCACGCCCAACGCTAGGGTCGCGCCGAGTTCGTCGCCGGCGGCTGTGGCGACGTCGGCCGAAACGCGTAGCTGCTCCTCCGCGGAGACGAAGTCACCCCTTGCGCGGTGAATCGCCCCAATCTTGCGACGGATCTCAGCCTCGCCCTGACGATCACCGCATCTCCTGGCCGCCTCCAGGCCGATCCGGTGAACACCCATCCAGCTCGACAGATCGCAGGGCCAACGCGACATCGCGGGCAACGCCCTGGCTAGTCGCGCGGCGAGTGGCCACAGTTCGGCCTCGCCGGCCAACTCGACACCTCGCAAAAATGTGATCTCGTGAGCGCGGAACCACTCAGCAGGATCACGGCGCATGGCTTGCGCCAATCCGGCGTCGACGGGCACCGCCTCGCAGTGCCCGCCGGGTTCGAGCAGAACACAGACGTTGGTCGCCACAGCGATGTAGCACTCCAGCAGCCGGGTCAACGCCGCCTCGTAGGTGGGCTTAGTCTCCTCCTCGGCCAGCCGCTCACGGGCGAATGTCCGCAGCCGATCGCGGAACTGATAGCGCCGGATCCCGGTCTGGTCATCAGTCGCGGCCTCGATCAGTTCGGCGTCGACGAGGCGTTCCAGCACCTCATGCGCGGTGGGCATGGACACGTCCGCCAGCGCGGCCAGTGCCCAGGCGGGGAAATCGGCGGTCTTCAACATACCGAGAAGCCGGAACGTCCGTTTCAGTTCCTCGTCGCATACCTGGTAGCTGAGCGCGATGTCGCGACGGACTTCGTTGTCCGCATGGGAGCTTCGCGGCGCCGTCAGCTCCTTCGGAGCGGTCTTCACCAGCGCTACCGCCGTGTAGCTGGAGGGTGGGCCTCCGGTTGTGGTCGTGGCGCTGCTGGCCTTCTCGGTCACCTTCAGCGCGGCCAGCCCAGCGGTGGGGGCCACGATGACGCTCTCCAGCGTCAGCACCATGTAGTCACCGGGGGCGAGAGGTGTTGCGCCGCCAGGGGCGGTGGCTTGGAAGGAGTTGGAGCCCTGTGGACCCCGCCGGACGTTCACCGACGACCGGGTGCCCGAACGTGTGTTGCATTCGCCATTGATCTTGATCTCATTGAAGTCAGAGGTGAGGCCACTGGCGTCGCTGCCGATGGGCACCTCCACCTTGATCGTGGACCAGTACGCCGCCTGCTGCCCGGTGTTGGTGATGACCAGGTACACCGTCCCCGTGGACGGCCGCCCGGCGGTTGACGCCTCCAGGGGTGCCGGGTCGGTGATGAGGGTATAGGTCAGCATGGTCAAGGTCGCGACTCCTTCTCATGGAGTACGGCGGGGGCTGATGGTCCGCGCACTAGACGGTGCCGGCCTATGGGCACACAGGCAGCGATACCAGCGACAGATCCGATATTCCCTGCTTGTGATGCGCCATAGAAGGCCACCCCTAGATCCAAACGCCAGTATTGGAGCGTGACAAGAGCATTCAAGGACGCCAAAACAGGGCGACTCGGCGACACCATCAGTGTCTTGACGCACATCCTGACCATGATGTCGCCGCGCCACGATGGGGTGAACCAGCGAGGGAAGAGAAGACATGGCCCCAACCCGGTGCGTGTACGCTCACCTCGCCGCCATCGTAGGCACGCATTCGCGCGGAACCCTAACGATCACGTCGTTCGACGCGAGCGACTGCTGGGTTGCCGCGCTCGGTCTGGTCAAGTCACGGTTGTCGTGCTCGGTCCGCGCCTGGGGGAAGCGCTCGGTACGCGATGGGCAGACACTGATCTGGAGCAGCCGGAATTCCCTATCGCCTCGCAGGCTCCGCAGGCGAACAGAGTGTGCTCCATCGGAGGGCTGCGACCCAAGCGCCCTGGAGGCTGCGTCACACCTGTTCCGCATGCCGCCACTCGTCGTGGTGGAGATTCCGCGTCCGAGAACGTTTCCGCCTCGTGCGGGTGAATCGGCACGGCGGGGTCCGCTGTCCCGTTTGAACAGCCACCAAGCGAAGGCCGATCATCTCGCGGTGCCACCTGATGAGGCTGGCGATGTGGCTTGAGGTTGAGCGACACATCGACGCCAGCGCGGTAAACAGCATCCGAAGCCGTCGCCCTGATCGTGGCGGACGTAATTGTGGTGGCTAACCCGCCTGGTAGGGATATCGCCAGGCCATCTGGTAAACGCCGACCTCGGAATCGCACCTTTACCAGCACGCCGCCGCAGGAAGATCAGGGGGCAACGACGCTTCCGGTATTCCCGCGGTACGGCACCTAGGTTAGAGTCGTTTACCTCTGCTTGTAGCGCTCCCAAAACTCTTTGAATGACTGCGCATTCGAGATCGCCGCGTCTCTGTAGGAGACGTACTTGTTTAAATCTCCGGGAGATGCCAACTCCGCGCCAAGAAAAGCCCCCACAATATCATATTGCATGATTACGACGATAGCGCTGTCGAACATCCAGAAGTCCGGCACGCCGTCGAGCGGGTTGTGTCTGTTCGTGATATCGAGGACATAGCATTCCTCGCCCGCCTGCTGATTGCGATGATATCCCCATGCCATCTCATAGCGTAGGTAGTCAGAGAGAGGACGCTTGGCAATGTGGACGCGGTACATGCGCTTTCCTGAATCAATGTTGCCTTTGACGACATCGACCCATGGATCGTTCTTGTGCGCTTCTGGCTGTGCTTTGCCGGCTAGAAAGTCACGAAAGGACAGCCGCTCTTCGGGGATAGTGTAAGTGTCGAGCGTTTCGAGACGGAAGGCTTCGCGCTGGTATGAGCTGAACAGCTCTCCGAAGTCTTCAGAAGTTATATGCATGGCCCTCCCGCATGATGGGTCACTTCAGGATGATGCCGTCCATTCCACCGGACGGGTGATCATGATCTGCCAATAGCTCCGTGTCCACGGTGGCGAATCCTTTGAACCACGAACTCGTCTGCCACGAGCAGGGGCGACGGCTTCGGATGCTATTTTATCAGGCTGGCGTCGATGTGTCGCGCTCCACCTTAAGCCACATCGCCAGCCGGCACCGTGAGATGGTCAGTGTCACCTTGAGGCTGCTTAAAGCGGGACAGCGGCCCCGCCCGCGCCGATTCACCGGCGCGAGGTGGAAACGTTCCCGGACGCGGAATCTCCACCGCGAAGAGTAAGTCCTTTCACCTTATTCTCGCCGGTCAGGAGCGGTGGCCGGCGAGGATGAGCCCGATGGCCTGCGGCGAACCCGGAGCAACCGGCAGCTGAGTCGGGCTAGAGGCGTGATATCAGTCCCGCTCAAGTGAGCCGGGCTCAGCGGTTGAAGGGGCCCAGAGTGTCAGCCGCCGTCGCCGCTGCGGAGCCCGCGGTTGGATGGTCCTCGCTCGGCGTTACTGATGTGTATCTACTGGGAGTTGAGCGCGGAATCCCGCGGAGACTACATGGAGGCGGGGGCGGTGATGCCTGAGAGGGCGCGAAGCACTTCGTCGAGAAGCTCGGATTCCGGTATTCTGACTATTGGAGATACGGAGGGATCATGGCGCCCAAGGAAGTTCCTCCCCTGGCGAGTAGCAACCGGCGCATCCTGCCCATCTGGACTGATGGTCTGTTCGCCCTTGGCGTCGGATCGGTAGCAGGCGAAGCAGCGGTAGTCGCCGAAGCTTTCGGCTGGAGCGCCAACTTTTGGGTAGCCGGCACCGTCGCACTGCTACTCGCTTCGTTCTGCAACCACGTGATTTTGACAGTCCTCACAGGTGGAAGTATTGGTAAGCTCATCGGCGGGCTTCGCGTCGTTCGTGTGGACGACTTGAGGAAGCCTCGGATCGGACAGGCGATTCACCGTTGGTTGTGGGGCTTCTTCTATATTCTCATCTCGCCGCTGCTGATGGTCCTGGACAGCGATATCGACCATTTGCTTATAGCTGGCCTGCGGATAGTACGAAGAGTCAATCTCCGCTGAGTGCGAACTAATCGGCTGCGGAAATACAGCTGGACTCGGAGATGTCAGCGTCCCCCGCCTAGACAGGTGGGGCTTTCATTCTCGCTTGGTGGACAGAGAGGGGATCCGCCTGATTCGATGGACGCGTCGTGCGGCTACGCGGCAGAATAGTCGCCTTCTGAGGTGTCTGTGGGCTCCTGTGGGTTCCTGCGCTCGGCAGGGCTGGGTTGGCCGTTGGCGGAGCGAGGGCGACGTCGGTTGTCGAAGCCCCCGGTGTGGCCGAATACGGCCTGTTTGGCTGCTGGCATGGTTCAGGAGGTGCGCCGGTCGATCAGCCCGCGCTCGATCGACACGAACCCGCTCGCGATGATTCCGTGGAGGAAGTGTGCCGGTTCTGCCCACCGAGGGACGGCTATCAGCCTGTGGGCGGAGCTGACCGAAGGCGATAAGGGGTCCTGATCGTTCGCGGACCGCGACGATCGTTCCCACCTGGCCCAACAATCCGGCCGATAGAGAACGATCTTGGAAATCCTCCAGATGGTTGATCCTTACAGACTCTTTCTCGACGAGCTGGACTTCTGCCCGCGAAACGTGTTGGACATTGATTAAGGCGAAGAAGGCAACAACACTACTGCGGAAGCGTTCCGAAGTTCTGGAACCGCCGCCAGCGTAGTGTCAAGCCGACAGCCCGGTTCTCCTCCCTCCCCGGACCACTAAAGATCACCACGGTCGCCCGCTCGGCATCTTGGAGATGACGTTGGTGGCCCGCGATCGTGAACTGAGTTACGAACTGCAAGAGGAAGGTGACCCCAATGGCAAGGCGCGTCGACAGCCGACCGCAGCAACAGCGAGTAGCCGCAGAGCTGCGCTCACAGATCATGTCGGGCATCCTCACGGCGGGAGCACAGCTGCCCTCCATGCCGCAGCTAGCTGACCAGTACGCGTGCGCCACGGCCTCCGTCCAGAAAGCCATCAAACTCCTGACGGACGAGGGGCTGCTGCGAAGATCGCCCGGCAAAGGAGTGTTCGTCACTCAGAGGCGGCCATTCGTTGTCACGGCAACCGCCTACAAGACGCCTACGCCAGGCGGCTACAGGTACGAACTGCTCCACGTCCGCGAGGTGACGCCGCCGGCCGATGTCATGAAGGCGCTGCGTCTCGCCGATGGCGGGCGGGCGATAGAGCGCCACCGTATTCTCCTACACGCGGACATTCCGATCGAGATGTCGTGGTCGTACTATCCCTTCGACATCGCGGCCGGGACGCCCTTGGCGGGCCACGGCAAGATCAAGGGCGGAGCGCCCAAGGCGCTGACTGAGCTCGGCTTCCCCGAGCGGGAGTTCGAGGATCGCATTTCGGCGCGGCAACCGAGAACGCAAGAGGTTGAGGCCCTCGACCTTCCCCTTGAGGTGCCCGTGATCCGCCAGTTCCGGGTGGTCTACAGCGACAATGAGAGGCCTGTCGAGGTGTCCATCCTCGTGAAGGGCGGTCATCTGTGCGAGGCGCTATACCGGCAGGCTGAGGCAGTGCAGCTTTGACCACGGGAATGACGTGTCGACGTGCCGCAGACCAGCTCGCCTGAGGCGACGGATCTGTCTCGATATGACTGTCCGTAGTGTGCTGATTGTGGTTTACGTCCAGAACCGTTCATCCGGGCCTTCCTTTTCGGTGATACCAACCATCGTCAGCCTGGTGCGGCGATGGCAGGCCCCAGGGTCCTGTAAAACGAACGGCGGATCTGATGATCAAGGAAGAGACGCTTGATGTCCGAGACCGCCGTGGAGTCGCTGTCCATGAGCGAACTGCCTGTCGAGCCGGGCCGCTCGATGACGGACGAGCAGCTGATCTCGACGCTCGTGACCCGGGCCCGTAGCCAGGGGCCGCGGCTGACTGGTGAGGGTGGCCAGCCGCGGCAGCTGACCAAGCGGGTGCTGGGTCGGCGCTGGAAGGCGAGATCACCGATCGCCTGGGCTATGACAGGTACGACCGGGCCGGGAAGAACAGCGGCGACAGCCGCGACGGCAGCCGCGCCAAGACCGTGGTGAGCGACGTCGGCCCGGTCCAGGTGCGGGTGCCGCGCGATGTGGCGGGCACCTTCGAGCCCCAGCTCGTCCGTAAGCGGCAGCGCCGGCTGTCCGGCGTGGACGAGATGGTCTTGTCCCTGTCGGCCAAGGGTCTGACCCATGGGGAGTACGGACCTCTGATCTCGGATGTCCGTCAAGCCGGATTAGGCCAACCTGGACGCGGGAAGCGTCCAGGGCTCAGCCGCTCGATCAGCGTGCGGTGGGTACCTGTTTGGCCGCAGGTCGGCGAGCTCGAACACGCCGGCCCCCTGTCTCGCCAGCAGCTCGGCCAGCCGCTCGGGCTTGAGATCGATCGACGCGATCCCGGCAGCCGTGAGCGGTACCGCTTGCACGTGATATTCGCCCCTGGACGGATCGGTGAACTCGGGGCCAGTGCGCTCGGTCAGATCCCACGTCTCGATTCTGGCCAGATAGAAGAGCTGACGGTCCCCGGCGTCGTCGATCACATGGATCAGAGAGTGGATGCGCGCCTCGCCGCCGAGTTCCTCATGAATCTCTCGCAGTAGCGCTTCCTCTAGGCTCGCGTCGGTGGCCTCTACGCCGCCGCCGGGCAGCACCCAATACGGTGCGATTCCATGCCGTATCCGCTTGATGGTCAGTAGGCGGTTGTCCGGCGTGACGAGGATGCCCCGAACACGTGTCGTCACGATCATCCTTCCGGTCAGGCTGCCAGCGCTCCAACTGGCTCGACGCGGCCGACGTCTTTCGAGCCGGCTGCGCTCGCACAGTACTAGGCGAGCAGTAGAAGGCAGACCGCCCAGCCACCTTGAGTCGTGGCCATGATGGACCGTGCCTTGAGGATGCGCCGTCGGCTACGGCCGATGGGGTGTCCGGCGGATCGTCGCAGACCACGCGGTGCGCCCTGAGAAGTCGCCGCGCAGGCGCCGCACTGGAGCGGCGTAGGCCCCCTCCACGGAACAGGCATGACTACAGAGAAGACAAGGCCCACCGAAAGGGATCGCCACCTACGTCGTGAACATCATCGACTACACTAACCGGGACGACGCCGGCTTTGTCCCCGACGACCCGACTCGCCGATCTTCGCGGGCGTGCTCTACTACACGCCCAGGCTCCAGATCATTCTTGACCGACAGGGGGCGACGTACCAGGGCGCCGAGTGACGTCGTGGACGCGCATCGGGAAGTCAACGACGCCGTGTTTCGCAGGATGGTCAGCAACGGACACCCGGTGATCATCTTCATTGACGGTGCCGCGCCAACTGGGCACGAGACTTCGTCACACTCCAGAACAACGCCAAGCCGCCCAACCAGTCGGTAGCCCAGCCGACGAACATCGACGAGGCCCTGAACAGGGCACTGCTGGTTCGCTTCGGGGTCCAGCGACACCATTCTTGGCACCCTGCCTGAGCGCCGGGAGAGCGTGTCGTGGCTTGTGCGTGGCGCGACGCTCAGTTGATGATTTGCTCGGACCACGCCTCGGGTTCCGCGACCCAGCCGGCGGTCACGATGAGCTGGCTGCTCCTGTTGACTGTGAGGAACCCGAAGGGATGGCTGAAGTCGATGTCAACGTTCTTGACGCGATGGGGCATTGGGGTCGGCCCACCTGGGGCGGCACCGAAGGTGGTCATCGCGGCGGATTCGAAGCCGGCGGCTTGAAAGGTGGCGACGGTGTTCTGCTGGGCTTGGGTGACGGCGAGAGGCCAGGTACTGATGCCCGGAAAGTGTCCGCGGGTTGAGTCCGTCACTGTTGACAGGCCGAAGATCTCGGGCAGATCAAGGAGGTCATGTGTGGCGGTGACGGTGAAACGCGGAATTCTGACATTCAGTATGTCCTCAAGAGCGTGGCCGCGGGCGTGGCGGACCGTCATCCCTGGGCTCGGACTACCCGCAGGTAGGCGGCTGGCCGGGGTCGCGAGGTGGCGCTTGGTCAGTACATCGATGCCAGCGCTGAGAACGTGGCCGGGCTTCATCGAGTCGTCACCCAGGACAAGATGGACGTCGATTCCACCTGTGCCCATGACTCGCAGCAAGGTCAGGCAGCCAGCGGGAGTCTCAGCGGCCATGGCTTGGTCGAGCATGTATGTGCCGCGGCGTAGAACATGGATCTCGCGTCCTGCCCATGGGCCGGACGCGAACAGGTCGAGGCCTTCCATGAAGGGCCGTAGCCAGGTGGTGCGGACGGTTGACGCCATCGCCAAGACAAGGATCACGTGGTCCGTCAGTTGAAGGGGCATGGCGGGAATAGCGCCGCCGGTCTGCTCTTTGGCCCAGGCATCAAGTCGGAGTTGGTTCGCAGCTGGATTTGAGGTCAATTCGCCGTACATGCCCGCGCCGAGCGTGGTGAGCCAGGAAGTATCCAGTGGCAGCTTCGGTCGAGACCACACACCCAGTGCCGATCGGATCGCTATGGACTTGCCCATGATCGACAATATGGTTCGAGCCGCCTCAGACGCCGTGGCGGCGTCGATTCCGACGGCCTCCTGTAGCTCTCTGCGCCCTTGTCCCTCGGCGGCTGATGCGAGGTGGGCCAGCAGCGGCCAGGCGCCTGCGCCGGCTACCACGACCGACCCCCCCGAACAGGTCTTCACCCACCGGGCGGTCAGCGCGTTAACCGCGGACACCGTGTCACGCTGGTACTGCGAGCTCATGAGGTGACCGTACAAGAGTCGAAAGCCCCTCGGTGAGATTCTCTTCGTATTTGGCAGGTGCCAGTGCCCGCTCGCAGCGAGTAGCGGGCGGCCGAGGGGGGTCTTGATGGGCCCTCATGGGGTGGAAGCAAGCTCAGGGTGTGCTTGCGCGATGCATCTTGATGGTGTTGAGATCGGCCATATCCACGAATTTGGCGTTGCGAGTCGATGTTCGCGTGCTTTCGGATCGGCATGTGTGGGTGCCAATGTCCCCTGGAATCGCGTTCGAGTGCGTGTCGTCGGGGATGACCGGCTGGCAGACCGTGCCCGTACGTCCAGCCTCACGTAGCAGGGCGGCACCGACTGCTCGCGCACCCGTAAGCGCGGTGACCGCCCTGATCAGCTCTCCGGCCTCGAGCCAGTCGGCCACTCGCAGCCGTACACGCTGCCGCCGTTCTCGCACCGCGGGTGTCCCCCCGCCCGCTGTCCGGGCCAGCTGTTTCGGTCGTTCCTCAACGACAGCGATCCGTCCCGAGGCTGTGTGCCTACCGACAATTCCCTGAGGTCACGTCACCGCCTTTCGTGATCAATGCTCCACCCCCAGAAACCAGTCGACTGTTTCAGGTAGTCCCATGACTGTTGAATCGAAAAGTGGAGTGGGAGAGCTCAGAAAATCTGGTCCGGACGGCAGGGGGAAGCCATGCTCATCGCATCTGCGAAGCCGGAGCACGTCAGCCAAGCAAAGGCCAGCGGCGCCATCCCATATTTTCTGTTGCCTGCGCCAGAACAAGTCATAGGTCAGAAGGGCGGGCTCTGTGTAATCCGCTAGATTTATAGCGGTACGTAGCATATCGAGGGTTTGAGAGGTGGTGCGCGTCTTCACTTGATAATTCATCCGCTCGGCTACCGCGTCGAACTCGCGTTCTCCGCTAGCCGTGCCACGCGTAGCGGATATTTCGTTTCTTGCGCGATCTGCCAGAGGTGCCGGTGCTCCGTTCAATCTGACAGTCGACGTGCGGCGGTCCGCTGTGATGAGCAAAGATGTACGCCCCTTTCCTAGCTCTGGGGCGAGAATGAATGAAGCTTTTGGCTCCCAGTCCTCATAAAGACAGACCACCGAGCAGAACTCTATGCGGTCATCGCGAACAAATTCGGCGGTTCCATCGATGGGATCAATAATCCAGACCCTCCCATCCGCCCGAAGAATGTCCTCTCGTCGCCTTGACTCGCTGATCCTGGGCTCCTCTTCTTCTGCGATGACGACGGCACCAGAGTCCATATCGCGAATATTTTGGATTATCATCCTTTGGATGTTAATGTCCGCTTCGGTGACTAGTGACTGATCAGCTTTCCTCTGGATGGGGAGCTCGGCGAGCCGCTGGCGATAGTGAGTGAAGGCGGGAAGAAGCTGCTGCTCAAGCGCTGACCAGAGCGAATCGGTTTCCACGCGGAGGCGCTCCCATGCTGGTTGCCCGTACGTTCATAATCCTGCCGCCTCGATCCAACCGCCGTGACGGTTGGTACGCAAGCGTCACGGGCCTTTCCCGAATGCGACGCCTGCGGCCCGCTGATTAGATCGTTTACATGGATCTTCTTTGGCGGACTGTGATCCTGGCGTCGCGTGATGTCAGTCAAGCTATGGGGCATCGCCACGATGTCTGATCCGTGAGTCTTTTTCATCCTCCTTGCCCGGATCTCCTGACCAGGGCTGATGGCGCATCTACCCGTCCGGCTCAGCCGCCGGAGGTCCGGGCCTCGTCGCGGGCCACAGGGGCCAATGCCACTGAGCGTAAGTTGATCAAGCCCTGAGCTGGGCCTGCGTGACTCTCCCGGCCGGTGAACGGGGTGCGGGGACGTGGAGCACGCCTG
>NZ_JBSGCE010000110.1:0-18092 GCF_053601695.1 Nonomuraea sp. NPDC004702 | reverse complement strand
GGGCGCGTCGCACTCCCTCGAATCGCCTATCCACCACCAAAGTTGGTCGAAGCTCGTGTTGATATGGCGATCAGTGTGCGAGACAAAGCGGCCTTTATATCATCTTTCAGGGCTAAACGCCCACTTATCCACAGACGCCCCAACGGCCACAAAGGTTGGCAAACCCGCTTCTCGTTGATGCCCGGACGGCTACCGCCGAGAGGGGGAGTTCGACGTTCGCGGTCGCGACGGGACCGGTCTCGACTCCTCCGCCTCGGGTGTGCCGACTCGCTCCCCGCTCGACTTTGCGCGGCGCGTACGCTGGAGATATGGCGAACTCTCGCCGGTGCCGGCACTGCTATAGACCGTTGCGGGCCAGGGCCAGAGCCGACGCGCGTTTTTGCAGCCCCGCTTGTCGTGCTGCCGATCGTCGGCGCCGTCTGTACTGGAAGAAGGCTGTCGCTGTCGATCTCGCCGCTGCCGCAGGGCTGCCGGAGAAGATCGGGCGGCTTTGCCCGGTATGCGGCACCTGGTTCGTCCCCGGCGTCGGCCGTTGCCGTGACGCCGTCTACGACAGGCCGCGGTGCCGTACGGCGGCCTGGCGGGCCCGCCGAGGCGGTTCCTCGCCCGCGCAGGCGCTACGCGAAGGCGTCACCGAAGCTGGCCGTGTGACGCAGACGCGTACGGCTATAAGCGGTTGAGCTGCGGGGACGCGAAAACGAAGGCGTCGGGGTCGCCCTGCCCGTCCTTCCAGTTCGTCCACATGACGCCCGGGTCTCTGGGTTGTACCGTCGCCTTGTTGGCCGTCGGCGGGATCGATCGGGGATCGGCGCAGCTGCTCCCCGGGGCGCGGGGCGCCACCCGCCAGATCGTCCCCCCGGGTGCTGCTGGGCGGGGGAGCTGTCCTGTGGTCGCCTCAGCGGGAGGTCGCCGGACCAAGTGAGGCGAACCACTGGGCGATCGTGTCGTCTCCTTGGTCGGCCGTGGCGGCCTGCAGGGCCTGGCGCGCTACCTGCCTGGCCATCTCGGGGAGAGGCCAGCGTTCGGGTTCGATCTGCGCATGGGCCAGGCCCGCCGCCAGCATCGCCGCCAACGCCAGCGACGCGCTCTGTGGAACCCGCTCGTCCAGGTCGCTTTCCTGCAGCATGTCGGTGAGGTCCGCAGGTTCGGCAACCCCGAACCCGCTGCGCACGCTGCGTGCGCAGCTCTGCCGGGCGACGTCGAGGCGCACGCCGTCCCACTCAGCCTCGACCAGCTTGCCCGCTTCGGCTTCCAGGTCCTGGCCATGCAACACCGACATCAACTCGACCGCGTGGCCCAGCGCGAGCTGGGCGGCAACCGCGACGCACGCGGCGATCGAGACCGATGCGGTCGGCGACTGCGCCTGCTCGTTGATCTGGGCGTCGAGCTGGTCCATCCACCCGCGATAGCGGTCAGTCGCGGCACGCGCCGCGGCCGCCAGCGCCGGCGAGTTCTTCGGGTCGTTTGACCAGCCGGCCGGGTCATCCACACTCATGGACACGACAATCCCAGAGAGCGCTGCGAGCTCCATCGCATTACGTCTCTGTGTTTCGGAAAGATCCGCTTACGGGTGAGATTCGGCAGAGCGGTGGCGCAATGGACGCCTGGCACGTGCCCTTCCCAGCAAGACCAAAAAGGTACAGCCCACAACGATCACTGGGGTTCGCCGCCACAATCGAGGTCATGACGGACCTTTCCCAGATCTGGATCTGCGGCTCGATGTCCGAGGTGATACGTGCCGATCACCTCACCGGTCTGTTCGTCTCCGATGGCGCACCCGACAACCGCGCAGGCGAGTCGAACACCCGCGGCGTGCTGTGGGCTCATGCGGCCGGTCGCGCTGAGCCGGTGCGTATTGACGGCTTCGTCGGCATCACGGCGGCTGAGATCATCGATGCCATGACGCGGGCCATCGCCGATCTCGTGCACGCCTCCCAGGAGCCGGTGGCCTACATCCGGCTGCACTCGAGCGGCGGCCGGATGCCGGTCTCCAGTGTGAAGGTCTCCAAGAGCTTCCCCGTCGCGTGACCGCCGGTTTCCCGGCTCGGCGCGCTGGCCCCTGTCCTGCGCGGGTCAGTCTTCGCCCAGGATGGTGTGCAGGCCGCCGAGTCGAGCAGGATGTCGATGTTGCCGATGGCTTGGACGAGGCACTCACGGGCGTTCTCGATCGCGGCGACATGCTCCTTGACCTGCTCCACGCTGGGCACCTGACCGGCGGCCACGACACCGAGCAGTTGCTGCAGGCCATCGGCGGCGTGCGCGGCGGCCAGCGGGATGGGGCCGGTGCTCGGGTCCTGGGCGATCAGCCGCAGCGGCCCCGCCACGCGCAGCGTCTGCCATTGCAGGAAGCCGGTCAGCTTGATCGGGTCGTCGTTGACGCCCGCGGTGACGAGTTGCTGATCGTGCGCTTCGGCCAGGTCCACCTCACCGTCGGCGAGGGTCTCGGCGAGCATCGCCTCGATCTGGGCCGCCCCGAGCAGGGCGTTGGCCAGCCGCAGCTGATAGCGCCGCTGGCCGAGCCGGGCTTGCTCGGCCTCATGCTCGGCCTGGCTGCCGTCGCCGTTGTACATGCCCAGGGCGGCCAGGGCGGCGGCCAGCTGCTGTACGGAGGCGGGCTGGTCGGGACGGGGCGCGGCTGCGGTCATGGCGCTCACCGTAGTGTCTGCCGGGGGCCGGGCGGGGCATAACGGGCAAGCTGCGGTGGGGGCAGCCCTCGCAGGAGCAGGTCACGAGGTGAGGGTGGTCCACCAGGTGCGCAGTGGGGTGGCGCCGTGTCCCTTGGCCAGGGAGCCGTCGGGGTTGCGGTCGGGGGCGCCCAACAGTTGGCGGGTGATGGGGTCAAGGTCGGCGCGGTGCAGCAGGTGGGGGGCGGGGTCGTCGACGGGCTGCAGCCAGCGGTAGCCGTACTGGAGCATGAAGGCGATGCGGGGTTGGCCGGAGGTGTTGACGCCGCTGGCGTGGAAGGTGCGGTTTTCGAACAGGACGACGTCGCAGGGGCCGAGGTCGGGGGTGATGGCGCCGGGCGGGTCGATCGCGCCGGGGTCGATGGTGGGTGGCTGGGTGGCGTGGTGGCTGCCGGGCAGGAACATGGTCAGCCCGCAGTCGGGGGTGAGGTCGGTGAGGTAGTGGGCGACCTTGATGGCCATGCGGGGGGTGTGGGCGGGGCTGAGGTCGTCGGTGACGCCGTACATGTCGCGGTGCCAGCCGGGCCGCTGGGGGGTGCGGATGGTGCGCGGGGTGCCGGAGGGCAGGGCGATCAGGTGGGCCGACAGCAGGTGGAGGTTGGGGCTGAGCAGCGCGGTCAGGGGCGGGAGGGTGCGCGGGTTGGCCAGGAGCGCCAGGAAGGTGTCGTCGAGGGCGATGCAGCCGCGGAAGCCGTCTTTGCCGTCGCCGCCGCGGTCGCGGCCCTGGGTGATGGTGGAGGCGAGCAGCCGGCGGGCGGCGGCCAGGAGTTCGGCGCGCAGGCCGGGCTCGTACGCGTCGCGGATGATCGCGTAGCCGTCGCGGTCGAACGCCTCGATCAGGCCCGGTGCGGGCGTGCTCGCGTCGGCGAGTACGGAGGTCGTCTCAGGCATGGGCGGTCCTCTCGCTGGTCGGTTCGCTGGTGGGGCGGCCGGGTTGGGGCAGGCGGGCGGGGGTCGGCCGATGGGCGCGGGCGGCCTCCAGGGCGTGCCGGGTCAAACCATCCAGGTCCAGGCCGCAGGAGGCCAGGAGCTGTTCGGTGCTGACCGGCCGTCCGGGGTCGTGGTAGCCCAGCACGCGCAGGCGCGCTCCCGGGTGGCGGGGGCCGAGCAGCGCGTGGATGTCGGCGGCGTGGCCAGTGGTGGCCAGCAGGATGGGCGCGTGCGTGGTGAACAGTTCGTTCAGGGCGTCGTCGCTCAGGGCGTGCGGCCACAGGCCCGGATCGCCGAGTGCGGTCAGGTCGTGGATGTGGACGTAGCGCAGCCGTAGCCCGCTACGCCGGCGCAGCCGGGCGGCCAGGGCGCTCAGCTGGTGGGCGGGCACGTCGCCGGCGGAGGCCAGCACCAGGTCCGGGCGTCCGGCGTCGCTCAGGTGGGGCCAGATCGCCGCGCCGTGGCGCAGTTCGTCATCCAGGGTGGTCAGCGGGTGGGGTGTCAGCGGGTGTTTGCTGGCGGTGATGATGCTGGCCCGGCCGAGCTTGCGCAGGGCGAAGGTGAGGGTCGCGGCGGTGCGGGCAGTGTCGGCAGGGGTGTACAGGCGCAGCGTCGGGTCTGCGGCGGCGATCATCGCGGAGATCAGGCCCGGGTTTTGGTGGGTGAAGGTGTTGTGCCAGCCCAGACTGGTGAGCAGGTAGACCAGGCTGGGCAACTCGGGCAGGCCGGCGTGGCGGCGGGCGGCCCGGTGTTTGAGCTGCTGGACGATGAGGCTGGCGGTGATCGGGGCGAACGCCTCGTAGCCGACGATCAGCGCGTGCCGTCCGGTCTCGGTGTAGCCCTGGGCCCAGGCGTGGCACAGTTCCTCGTTCAGCACCTCGACCGCCCAGGACGGCAGGCCCCTGCGGGCGTCGGCCAGCGGCAGTCGGTTGGAGGCCAGCTCGTCCGGGCTGAACAGGCGGAAGGAGCCGGCGGCGGCGCGCTGGCGCAGCAGGTGGGGTAACGCCACGGCGAAGGGAGCGTGCTCGGTGGTCTCGGCGACGCTGCAGCTGGCGGCGATGCAGCCGCGCGGCGCGGTGAGCGCCCCGGCGTCGGCGGGCGCTTGGGTGGGACCGGGCAACGCCGGGGCGAGACCGGGTGCGGGCTGGCCGTCGCCGGTCAGCAGCCGGTGCGGCTGGTAGCCGGTCAGCCAGTCCTTCAACGCGGTGAATTCGGCCGGGTCGGTGCGCGGGCGGCTCAGCGGGGTCTTGTGCATGTTCAGGCGTCTGTCGCCGATCCGGTCGGGCCCGGTGTGGCCCTTGGGCATGGTCAGCACGAGGACCACGCCGCCGGTGTCGGCGCCGAGAGCGGGCACGACCTCCAGCGCGGCGGCCAGGTGCTGGCGCAGCTGGCCGAGGTCGTGGCCGTCGCACACGATGGGCTCATAGCCCAGGCCCGTGAAGTAGCCGCGCAGTTCGTCGGGCGAGAGTCCGGCCAGCAGGGAGGGGCCGCCCATGCGCTGGCCGTTGAGCAGCACGACGGGCAGCACCGTGCCGTGGCCGCCGGTGCCGCGCAGGGCGCGGGCGCCCAGCCAGGCCGCCGCGGTGGCGCCGGTCTCGCATTCGCCGTCGCCGATCAGCGCGATGGCCAGACGGTGCGGGGCGTCCAGGACCGCGCCTTGGGCGATGGCCAGGGCGGGCCCGAGTTGGCCGCCGGTGTGCGGGTGGCCGGGGATCAGCGGGGTGATCTCGCCGCCGAAGGCGGGGTGGGGGAAGCCGGTGACCAGGTGGTGCAGTCCGGCCGGCGAGCGGGCGAAGGCCGGATCGGCGCGACCGAGCTCGCCGGTGAGGTAGGCGTACGCCAGAGCGGAAGGGGCGGCGTGGCCGCCGCCATGCACGATGTGCACCTCGAGGCCCTGAGCGTCCGGCTCGTCGGCCAGGGCTCGCCGGAGTGGGCCGAGGGCGGCGAGCATGGCGTTGACCGGCGGGCAGATGCCCCAGTGTCCGCGCGGGCGGTCTTTGACGTCGGCCGGGGTCAGCGGGCGGCGCAGGCCGACGTTGTCGGCCAGGTACAGCTGGGCGGCGCACAGGTAGTTCAGCGCGGCGAAGACGTCGGTGACGGCCTTGTCGTCGGCCCGGTGGTGGGCGCGGGCGGCGAGCTCACCCCACATGCGGCTGCTCCTGTCCGGTTCGGGGTTGGGCGGATGGGGTCAGGGCGGCGGTGATGGCGCGCGGGTGCACGCTGCCGTGGCGGGTGATCTGCACGTCGAGGCCGCCTCCGGGGATGTCGGCCGGGCAGTCCACGACGGTCAGGTGCGTCCCGTACGGGCAGATGCCGTCGTCGATGATCGCCGCGACCGGGGCGCCGGTCGCGGCGATGAACGCTTCGGCCTCGCCGGCGGTGAGGGCGGGCCATTCATCGGCTGCGGTGGCGGGCGTGGAGACCGACAGGCTGGCGGCGGCGAGCGGCCCGGCCAGTTCGGCCAGCCGGCCGAGGACTCCTGCCGGGCATTGCAGGAGGGCGGGGTCGCCGATCGCCGGGTAGGCGGCGCGGACGCCGGCGGCGCGCCAGGGCAGATGTAAGGCGAGTTCCCCGGGCCACAGCTGGCCGATGAGGGCGCGGGCGGCGCCGCTGAGGGTGAACAGGCGCGCCGCGTCGGCCGGGTCGGCGATCACGAGCAGCAGCGGTTTTGCGGAGGGGCGTTGTTTGGCGGTGAAGATCGCGGAGCAGGCGGCCGCATCACCGGCCGCGGCGCACAGCATGTACCAGCGGGGCGTGGGCACCGCGACCAACTGCCCGGCCGTCACCGCGGCGGCGGCCTGCTCCAGGTCGCCGCTGGACAGCCGCATGGGCACCGTGTTCATGGATGCCCTGCTCATGGATGCCCCGTTCATGGGCGGTTCGTCAGAGTGGCCAGGTGCGGGTATTCGGCCCACGGGTCGGTCAGCGCCGACAGCACGAGCTGGTCGTGGTCGATGTGGGAAAGCCGGAAGTAGGCCATGACGCGGGGCCGGTCGCTGGTGTTGTCGCCGACGCGGTGCGGCACCAGATGGTGCATGAAGATGACGTCGCCCACTTCGCCGAGCAGAGCGACGCCCGGCTCGGCCTCGACGTCGGCCGGGACCTGCTCGACGGTGTCGTCGGCACGTTCGCCGGCGAACCAGCGGGCCATGCGGTGGTGGCCGCCGGGCAGGTAGTGCAGCGCGCCGTCATCGGCGGTCTCGATCGGAGACAGCAGCGCGCCGACCAGCAGGGTGAAGGTGCGCAGTTCGCGAGGATCCAGGTGAGGGCAGGCCACGCCGTCGACGTGCATGGTCTTGACCGGCTGCGTCGTGGTGAGAGCGGCCGCCGGGATGCGGATCTGCACCTGCACGCTGGTGACGGGAGCCAGGCGGGCGGGGGCGAGGAGCGCTTCGGCCAGGTGGCAGGCGTCGGAGCCCGTGTAGAGGCCCAGCAGGTCGGGGTGGTTGCCGAGCTCGGGGGCGAAGGTCCTTTGGGTGTAGGTGGCGATGCGGGCGGTGTTGAGGTCGTGCTGATACCAGTCGTCGATGCGGGCCTGGGCCGCTGCCAGCAGGTGGCCGGGGATCAGGCCGCGGCGGATCAGCAGCCCGTCGCGGATGAAGGTGTGCTGGTCGGCGGTGCTGAGCGGGGAGTAAACGGGCATCGAAGATCCCCTTTCCCGGAGATGTGAGCAGCAGGTGCCCGCCGCAGGATGCGTGCGAGAAGGCACGCCGGGCGGGAGTGCGGCCTCCGGCCGGGGTGCGGCCGGTCGGCAGAAAGCAGGTGCCGGACGGGTAGAGCCGCAGCAGGGCCGGGGCCGGGTCCCGCCCGGGACCAGGGGCGTCAGGGCTGGGTGGGGCGGCGAGCCAGCACCACCTGGAATTCGACCTCCTCCAGCAGCGGGCCCTCGGCGGCGAACTCCTCCAGCAGTGTGGTGGCTTGCTCCTCGAACTCCTCGATCGCCTCGCCGAACAGCGACCGGGCCGCGAACGAGGTCGAATACAGGTAGCCGATCACCTGCTCCGGCGTCCAGACGCGCTTGAGCTCGATCCGGTGCTCGGCCACGTGGGAGAACGCCGAATCGGCCAGCACCTGGGCGTACGGCCGGTCATGGTGGGCGTAAGTTTGGCCGCCGGCGCGGCGCTCGGTCCCGAGGAAGTGCTGGATGAGGGTGCGCAGTGCGTCGGTCCAGGGGTTGCGGGCGGTCCACAGGCTGCCGTCGCCCATCACGGCGACCACGCCGGGCTCGGCCACGTACGTGTCGAGCTTCTTGAGCACCGCGTCCTGGTCCATCCAGTGGAAGGCGCGGCAGATCGTCACCAGGTCGGCGCGCCAGCCGGGATAGGGCGGGGTGAAGTCCTCGGCCTTTTGGTGGTGCAGGCGCACCGGCAGATCCTGGATCATCAGCGACCGCAGGGCCGTGTCGGCCTGGACGACCATGTCGGCGTCCGGTTCGACGGCGTCGATCTCGGTGAAGAGCTGGTGCAGGGCGGCGGGCACCTGCCCGGTCCCCGTCCCCAGGTCCAGCAGCCGGCGCGCCGGCGCCCGCCGGTCTGTTTCGGCGGTCAGCAGCTGGACGGCCTCGGCCGGGATGCCCGGCCGATACAGCCGGTAGTAGCGGGCGGTGCCGGCGAACTTGCTCATGGAAGGCTCCTTATTTCTAGTGTCGGTGATGGCGGCTGTGCGGGTTTCAGCAGGTCGCGCACGTAGGCGACGGCTGTGTTCAGGGTCGGCGCGAGGTGCAGGCGCCCGGCGGCGGTGACCAGATCGGCCGGGATCGCCTGCGGCGGCTGCTCGGTGATCCACACGGCGCGGGCGCCGACCCGCAGGGCGGCGCGTACGTCGTACTCGACGCTGTCACCCAGGTGGATGATCGCCGTAAGTGACACGCCGTGGGCGGTTGCTACCGCGTGGAGGGCGCGCGGGTCGGGTTTGGCGTAGCCGAGCCGGTAGGAGGGGTGGTGGCCGGCGAGGTACGGCGCAAGCGTCGTAGCCACCGCCGATGCCTCGTCATCGGCGCGGGTGACGTTGGACAGCGTGGCCACCGGCAGCAGGTCGGCGAGTTCGGCCACCGCCTCGATGGCGCCCGGCCAGAAGTCGAAGCGGGGTGGCCGGTGGTTGCGGGGGAAGGCGTCGCGAGGGATGCGCAGGTCCCGGCACACCCGGGCGATGGCATCCTCGTCCAGCGCGGCCCGGGTGTGCAGGTGTCGCTGGACGACGCGGCGGGCTTCGGCTCCGGGCAGGGGGGAGGCCTCGGCGAGCACGGCGGTGAGGGAGGCGCCGCTCGGGGCACCCAGCGTGTAGCCGACGTCCAGAGTGATCAGCTGCGGGGTGATCAGCTGCGGGGCGGCGGTCTCGGTCATCATGCGGCTCCGGCGGCATGAGGAGGCGCGCCAGTTGGGCGCGTAGGATGCGCGGCCAGCGACTGGACGATCACGGCCAGGCGCTGGTGGCGCAGGTCCGCATCGGCGGCCTCGTCCAGCCAGGTCAGCAGGTGGGTCAGCTCGCCCGGGTCGTAGGAGCTTTCCTCTAGGCCCGCCGCGTGCATCGCCTCGGCGATGTCGTCGGGGACTTCGGCCTTCCTGGCGGCTGGCCGAAGGCGCAGGGTGCCGTTCCAGGCCTGCCCGTCGGCCCATCCGTCCAGGTGCTGGCGGGGCAGAAGCACGGTCAGATCGTCGAAGGTGAGGATGCGGACGTTGATCTGCTGGCCGTTGTTGAGGGTGAGGTCGCCGGACAGGAAGGTGTCGTAGCCGTCCAGCCGTGTCGCGCACACCAGGTGCAGGTCATTGGCCGCCTCGGCTGGCTCCGTGTCGGCTGCGGCCGGGCTGCCGGTGTGGCGGACGTGCCCGCTGATGGTGATCGTCGTCGCGCTCTTGCCGGCTCTCATGGTGCCGCCTTGCGCGGGGTGCGGCCCAGCCCGGGCTCGTCCGGGAGGCGGATGCGCCCCTCGGCGACCGGCAAGGGCGTGGTGAACAGGGCCTGACGGCGCGGCTCCCACTGGAGCTGATATTCCACCGCGCCGACCACGTCGGGATAGGCGCAGGCCAGATGCAGGGCCGGAGCCAGGGCGCGGCCGTGCGGGTAGAGCGTGATCTGGCACGCGCGAGCCAGGTGCGCCAGGTCGATGGCGGCGGTCAGGCCGCCGCACCAGACCACATCGGTGATGAAGGCCATCGGGGACGTGTGGGTCAGCAGCCGCGCGGCCTGGCGCGGGTCGGCCACACGCTCGCCGACCGCCAGCGGCAGCACGCATCGCCGGGCCAGCTGCGCGTAGGCCTCGGGACAGGTGTCGGGCAGCGGGTCTTCCAGCCAGTACAGCGCCGCGGGGTTGATCCGATCGGCGAGCAGCGCGGTCGTCGTCGGATCCCAGGTGCCGAGCGCGTCGACGGCTACCGGCGCGCCGGCCCAGGTGCTGGCCCGCTCCACTGCGGCGGCCATCACGGCGGCGGCGCGGCCCGGCGCCAGGTGGGGGTCGCGGCGTAGCCCCCACTTGGTGAACCGGTATCCCTTGCTCGCTGCCTGGGTGACCTCAGCGCGCAGGCCCGGCTGGGTCAGGTCGGCGCTCGGCTGGGAGGCGTACACCGGTACTCGGGCCGCCTTCTCGGCCGGGTGGCCGCCCAGCAGGTCGGCCACGGTGCGGCCGGTCAGGCGTCCGTGCAGGTCCCAGACGGCGCAGTCGAGCGCGCCCACGGCCCAGGTGCCGAGTCCGCCGCCGTGCCCGCCGAGGCGGCCGGTGAGCTTGTGGTGCAGGCCGCGATGGTCGTCGACCTGGTGCCCGAGTGCGCAGGCGCCGAGCCCGGCCCGGATCAGGGCGGCGATCAGGTCGCCGATGGGTCCGAAAAAGCCGGCCTGTCCGGCGGCGTGCACGGCCACGGCGTACCGGTCGTCTCCCTCCGGCAGCGGGCCGTCGGCCAGGTCGATGACCTCGACCCGGTCGATCGGCGGCGAGGCATCGGCTGGCGGGCACGCCGCCGGCTCCAGGACAGCGCCTTCAGGCGGCGTCATCGCCCAGCTCCTGCCCGGCGAAGGTGGAGTACCACAGCGGCCGGTAGCATTCCCAGCCCGCGGGGCGCAGCCCGAGCGGCGCCATGATCTGCTCGATCCGGGCGCGGGCATCCAGGTAGAAGTCGAGCGCGTCGGCGCCATCGACGCGCAGCTGGGCCATGAGCGGGTTGTGCGCCTGGAAGACCTGGAAGTTGGGGAAGGCGGTGACGTGCCCGGCCAGCGCGGCCACGCCCGCGTTCATGTCGGCGAGCGGGTCCAGGCCGACGATGTAGGTGTAGGAGGTGTCCAGGCCGGCTCGGCGGGCTCGGGCCAGCAGGCCGGGCATCTGGTCGCTGGTCAGGTCCGCCTTGGTGGACTTGAGCATGACGTCTCTGCGGGTGAAGCATTCGGCGGTCAGGCGCAGCACGAACGGCGACACCTGCTCGGCCAGCTGCTCGAACGCGGCGCTGCTGCGCAGCACGGAGGACAAGAACCCGATCCGGGCGCCTGCTTCAGTGCCGACGCCGGCTTCGGCCAGGGCCGCGCGCAACGCCACCAGGTGCGCCAGCGCCGCCTCCTCCCGCTCAAAGCAGCCGGTGGAGACCGTCACCTCCTCGACCTCGGACAGGTCACCGCGGGGATGCTGGACCCGCAGGGCGGCCAGCAATTCCTCGAGCGCCTGCTGACGGCCCATCCGCGGATCGGCGGCGGCCTCCAGCGTGTTCGGGCAGAACGCGCACCCCACGCAGCGGCTGCGCGCGTTCGGGTTGAGCGTGAGCGCGCGGCCGCCGCGGCGGAAGTAGCCGCCGACCGCGTCATCGGCATCGATCCGGTCGACCTCGGCCACCGTGACGCCGTCGAGCACGAGCTCGCGATCGTGCAGATGGAACGGGGACGCGGCCTGGTTGAGCGGGACGATCACCATCCACGCCCGCCGGGGAGAGCGGGCCAGCCGCAGCGTGAGACGGGCACGGTTACGCGGCTGCGTCGAGGAGATCCCCAGCAAGTTGATCGCGATCAGCAGGACGTCCTCCACCGGGACGTCGTGAGCCAGCGCGCACGCCTCGACGTGCGCCATCGACAGCGCACGCACCTGCCCCTGCGCCGTGGTGGAACACACAGCGGCGGCGCCACTGCGGTGGATGGGGATGTCAGGACCGGCCAGGGGAACGATCACGAGTGCGTCTCCTTCGTTGAGCGTCGGAGTGGACCTTGCCTTTCATGCGTGCAGGCATTGCTGGTCCAGCAACTGGGCCAGCGCGGAAGCAGACGGCGCGGTCAGCAGGCCGCCCGCATCAGGTCGGCGCGCGAGCGCCCACCATTGCAAGGTGGAGTAGCCGAACCAGGTGACGAAGTCGGCGCGGTGCCGGTCGAGGTCAGCGCGTTCTCCCGCAATCGCCACGCCGACAGAGGGAGGGCTCACCGGCTGCTCGCTCTGGCTCCAGCTGATCTCGGCCCACACCATGCGCCCCCGCGCGTCACCGGCCATGCCCATCCGCATGGACAGCTCCCGCACCAGGCGCAATCCCCGGCCGTGCTCGGCCATCGGATCGTCGACCAGGTGGGGTTCGGTTTCGGAGCCGCCATCGGCGACCACGACCCGTACCGCCTGACCGTGCCAGGTGATCTCGGTGAGGAACCAGCCGCCGTGGCCGCTGGCCGTGTGAGCGATGGCGTTGGCCGCTAACTCCACGGCGACCAGGAAGACGTCGTCACGGCCAGGGCAGGCGGGAAGCAGGGATTCCAGCCAGCGGCGCAGGCGATGCAGCTGGAATTCATGACCGGGGAACGCCTGCCGCCACCGCAGCGGCATGGGCGGCCAAGCCGACGTGCGGGCCGACGTGCGTGAGGATGACGCCGTTTGAGCCGTTGAGCCGCTCGCGATGGTCATAGGCGTCACCTTCGAGGCATTTGCCGGTACAGAGCAGCTCTTTGTTCGGCACGCCGCTCTGTACAGTACAGAATCCGAAAACGTCCTCAGTATGGGTCCGGGCCGGTGGGCTGACAAGGGCTTCGCAACGTTCTGTCACGCTGCGGTCACCCCAAATGGACAAAAAGGGAGGTCGCGGCCAGTCCGAAAAGGGCTGGCCGCGACCTCCGCCGCGTTCGCGCTGGCCGTCTGGTTATGGCTGGTCGAACTCGCCGTCCTTCGCGCCACCGATGAACGCCTGCCACTCGGCGCGGGTGAACTCCAGATATGGCCCGGAGCGGTGCTTGGAGTCACGGACGCCGACGCTGCCGTCGGCGGCGAAGGCGACCTCGACACAGTTGCCGTCGCCACCGCTGCGACGCGACTTGCGCCAGTTGGTGAACTTGTCGGGATTGGCCGGAGAGACGCTGCTCATGATGTTTCCTGATCTATGTGTCGGCCAGCCGGCTGGCGGCCTGGGTCAGCAGGTGGAGGCTGTCGGGTTCCGGCAGCGCCGCGGCGCGCAGCCGGTCATAAATCTGCAAGTAGGGCGTGACCTGCTCTTCGCCGGTGAGGACGACATCGGAGGTGACCGCCTCCACGCCGACCACCACGGGGTCACCGGGGTCGGCGTAGCGGTAGATGGAGAAGGTGGACGGCACGAAGGCGTACCCCTCGATGTCGGCCTCCACCGGCAGCACCCTGACGGTGATCTTCTCCTCGCGGGCCTTGTCGGCCATGTGCAGCAGCTGTTCCCGCAACACCGCGGGCGGAGCCAGCCGCCGCCGCAGCACGACCTCGTCCACGATGACCTCGTAGGTAGGCCCGCCGGGGCGGGCCAGCATGCGCTGGCGCCCGGCGCGTCCCTTGACGATGCCGTCGGTGTCCATCGCGGCGTCCGCGGCGGTGCCCGCAGGCCGCTGGAACCAGTCGGCGGCCACCCGGACCCGGGTGAACTCCGGGGTCTGCAGCAGACCGGGGAAGAAGGTCTGCTGGTACTCGCAGATCTCCACCGCGCCGGCCTCCAGGTTGGCGAACAGCGGCTGCCGCGTGCCCATCGCCTTGTTGGACTCCCACCAGCCCCGCTCGGCGGCCTCCCGGGCGATGGTCAGTAACTGCGTCCACTGCTCGCCTTCGACGCCGAGCGCGTCCAAGATCGTGATGATGTCGTCCTGATCGGGCGGGACATGGCTGTTTTCCAGCCGGGAGATCTGCGCGCGCGACGCGCCGATCTTCTTGGCCAGTTGCTCGTGCGTCAGCCCTGCCCGGGTGCGCAGGCTGCGCAGCTCGGCGGCAAGGCGCAGCCGACGTACGTAGGGGCTAATCATCCATGATCTCCCGCAGACAGCGATGATGGGCTGTTCACAAGCTCGTACTGTCACCGAAAGCCTAGCCGTACGGGCCGGGAAACATAAGCCGGATGCGGACGCTCCCGTTTCTCTTCAGGAAAGAGCCCTTCCGTGAAGTAACCTTGCGGCATGCCTCAGCAGACGCCCAGCTCGGCCGTTTCGGCCGAGGGGCAGGATCGCCGCAAAATCACTTCACGAAAGGTTGTCGGCCTGTCCGGGGAGCTCGACCCGGCCGACGACGATCTTGGGGTGTGGATCGAGCGCTACCTTCACCTCGCGGTCCACGGTGTGCGCTCGGCAGAGGTGGCCGCGAAGATCGGTCGTCATCTGGAGCGGCTGCGCGCCTGGATCGACGCCGGGCTCGGGCACGAACGCGTCTCGGCGATCACCGCCCGCGAAGTAGCCGCCTGGCGTGATCATCTGGCCGCGTCCGGGCGGCGGCGAAAAGACGGCAGTGCGGCCGCCATGGCGCCGACCACGGTCAACAACCACCTCGCCCACGCCTCGGCGCTGTTCTCCTGGATCAGCGCGCACGCCCCGGCCGCTCTGCTGCCGGGCGGCGACCCCACCAAGCGCGTGGAGCCGCTGCGGCTGCCCGCCCCTGAGGTCCGCGCGCTGAACGCGGCCCAGGTGCGCACCGTCAAGAACGTGCTGGACCGGCTGGAGTCCTTCCACCAGCTCACTGGCCGCCGCCACCGCGGCGCCGGCCCGGCCGCCACGCACCGCCACGCCCGGCCGCTGCGTGATCGCGCCATCGTGCACACCATGCTCGGCACCGGGCTGCGCCGCGCCGAGATCGCCGGCCTGGACCTGGCCAGCTGGAGCCGCGCGAGCCCGAGCAGCTGCGCCGGGTGAAGAAGGCCAAGCTGACCGGGGTGCGCGGCAAGGGCCGCACCAGCCGCAGCGTCTTTCTCGGCCTGGACGCCCGCACCGCGCTGGCCGACTACCTCGAACACGAACGCGACCGCGACCTCACGCCCGACTCCGTCGCGCTGTTCCTGGCGGCTTCCTCCATCGCCGCCCGCCGATCCGATGGGCGGCTGTCGCCACGCTCCATCAACACCATCGTTGGCGAGATCGGCGCCATCCACGACCTGCAGGTCCAAGGCGCCGACCGGCAGCTCGGCACGCTACGTCCGCATGACCTGCGCCACACCTTCGCCTACCTGCTCTCCCAGGCATCCGGGCACAACCGGGCCGAGCTGGAACGACGCCTGGGCCACGCCAACGAGCGGTACCTGAAGCTGTACACCAACCCGCCCGAGGAGATCGCCGCCGGCTACGTCGAAGACCTGTAACACCGTTCGGGGCGGGTGCGTGTCAGGGGATGTCGGCCAGACGAACTTCGGCCGCCGCCCCGGCCGGGCGGAACCGGTAGCCACCCTGCCTGTCGGCGACTGTTTTGGCCTCGCCGAGTGCCTGCACCAGGCGGTGCAGACGGGGGTAGGGCGAGGCGAGCGTCTTGTCGCGGAAGAACTCGCTGCGCAGCATGTCGAACACGTTGGCCGCCAGATTCGCACCCGCCCGCCGGTAGAGGCCCTCGTTCGCCGTGATCGTGGCGTTGCGCCAGGCCTCGCGCAGGTGCTCCGGCACGGGGTGGTAGCGCACCCGATGATCGCTACGGGACACCTCCATCACCGCGGGGCCCAGGCTCGTCCCGCCGAGCTTGACCATCAGCGGGATCGTCGCCGCCTCGGTGTCGGGAACCTCGCAGTACTGCTGCAGCGTCGGGTCCAGGAGCCGGTCGGCTTCGGGGACCACGAGCACGGCGTGCCCGTTGAAGGTGCCGTTGGCGTTGTAGTGGGGACCGTTGCCGCCGTACCGGCTGTGCGTGCCGTTGCCCTCCACATCGAGGATCACTGCTTCCACCCGGGAGTCGATGCCGTACTCGGCCAGGGCATACTGCAAGGTCAGGCAGCCGTCCACGCAGTAGGCGGCACCTTTGCCGTCTTCGGCGACATTCCACAGCCACACCCCGGCCAGGCCGAGCAACGGCAACGCCTCCGGTGGAGCGTTCAGCATCAAGGTGGTGACCGTCTCCAGGCTCATCCGCACTCGCCTGCCCGACGACATCACACCACGGTCGGGACGGCGCCGCCGGGCGGACTTGTCCTTCTTGGGATTGCGTCGGGCGGCCATGACTCTGACGATAAACACCGTCCTGTCAGAAGCAACCCCTCAACTCGACCGCAGACCAGCACGAACTGATCCGGATCCCGAGGCCCCACAGCTCTGGCGGGACCCGGGAGGCGGGTGCCGACCCTCGCGATCAGATCATGGCCAGGTGATCAGCCAACGGTGTCCGGACACGCTGACGATCGATCCCGTCGGAGAGCGTCGCACCGGCCACGACTACGGCCACGCCCGCAGCACCTGATCATCACCAGGATCGGGCTCGACCCGATACCCAGCCTTGAGCAGCGCGGCCTCATACCGCGGCAGCTCCTGCATGGAAACCTCGGCATCGTCGGTGCAAGCGACCAGGAACGGCGCACCATCCTCCCCGCCCTCCACGACAAACCCGTCACGGCGTTCGCTGAACTCCCGCCGTCCTGCTTTGCGCAGCACCATCCGGATAACCTCAGCGTCCCGATCCCGCACGGTCCACAACGGTCGGCCGCCCGCGCCGTACCCGAACTCCGGCTTGTCGTCGCCCATGGCCCACACCATAAGTGACGCGTGACTTCCCGTCTCGGGGGTGACGTGCCGTCCCACCATCGATACGTCGCTTGCGGCGCGAGCTGAAGCGGAGGCAGGGCCACGATGACCCCGCCGTCTACTGTGCTGAGCCGCTATGACTGCGCGTCGCGCAGGCCGGGGAAGCCGCGCAGCGGGTTGGCGACGGTGACGCTGGCGCGGGGCGGCTCGCGCCGCACCGGATGGCCCGCTTCGGCGGCCAGCTCAGCGAAGTGCAAGACGATGGCCTTGGCGCCGGCCGCGACCTCGTCGACCAGGGCATCGCGGCGCGGGTGGCCAGGATGCGTCCGCAACCATAGGAAGCAGAGCTTGACGATCTGGTCGATGTCGCTCGGCCGCAGCGCGATCGCCTCGCCCGTGTGCAGCGGCGTCGGCTCGCGATCCGGCCACAGCCGGTAGAAGCGGCCTTCCTCGTCGTTGAAGCCCAAGTGTCGAACACCCTGCGGGTCGATGAGGTAGACCCGCCAGGGCAAGGCGTCGAGGTCAGGGATCCACGGCCGCTCAGGAGGGGTCATCTGCTGCCGTCCTTCGGCCCGGGAGGCTGCCCACGCTCCGACCATACGCGGCGACGCAAACCGCTGTCCGGCTCTTTCGCCTGCCCGTCAGTTGGTTGCGCTCCCCGTATGACGACGACCGCCGAAAGGCGGGCACCCAGAAGGGAGGCCGCAGGCCGATCTCAGCGATGGGGCGCGTTCCCGGGCGGGGTCCAGGGCCGGCCGATGCCGCGGTACTCCTCCACCGGGATCGGGGTGACGCCCTCGAGCATGCGACTGGTATACAGGCGCCCGGCCAGGTGGTCGATCTCGTGAGCCACGAGCCGGGCCACGCCGTACGGGAACGTGGTGATCTTTTGCCGGCCGTCGAGGGTCGTGTGCTCGACTTCCAGGGTGAGCGGCCGGGGGACCAGGCCGCGCACGTCGAAGAAGGACAGGCAGCCTTCGTACTGCTCGTCGGTCTCGGTGGAGGCGTTGGTGATGCGGGGGTTGAGCAGCACGATCGCCTCGGCGTCGGGGTCGGGTGGGACGACGATGGCGGCGGCCTGGCCGATGCCGATCTGTGGCGCGGCCAGCCCCACGCCCTTGGCGAAGACGTGGAGTTCGCGGACCCGCTGCAGCGCGGCGAATAGCGCGTCGACCACCTCGCGGGCTTGGTCGGCCTCGGTCGGCAGATCGAACGGCGTGGCGACGGCGGCCAGGACAGGATCACCGGCCTGGACGATGCCGGCGGCCTTCATCCGGTCGCTACTGCGCAGGCTTGCCGTTTTGGCTTGCAGACGCTCGCGAACCACGGTGCCGGGCCAGGTGCTCGTGGCCTGCGGCACGACTCCATCAGCGGCCATGGCAAGCGGGTACTGGCGGCGGGCGCGGTCACCAGCCGCCGGGACAGTGCTCCTCTGGTCGTAGCTGGTCGCGGGAACGTCCCACACCACGATGCGCCACTCGGTGTCGTGATCGTCTTCGAACAAGAGGTACTCGACCACTTCGGGCGCGGTGGCGACCAGGTGGTCCAAGTAGGCGTCGAAGGTCGCCCTGCCGAAGTCGTGCGGAGTTCCTGGGGCGT
>NZ_JBSGCE010000109.1:0-18177 GCF_053601695.1 Nonomuraea sp. NPDC004702 | reverse complement strand
TGCCCGGCTCCAGGCGGCGCTGGGTGATCGAGGAGCCGGGCTCGTCGCGCTGCCGCCAGTGGTAGACGACCTTGGACAGCACGTCCACCGACCGGGCGCCCACGTGAGCGGCCATGGCGACGGGCTGGTCCTCGTACATGCGCTCGGGGAAGCTCAGGCCCAGCCGGTCCCAGAAGGACCGGCGGTAGACCTTGTTCCACAACATGCGGTCGCGGATCAGCAGCGGGTGGCGGGTGATGTGGGTACGCCGCATCGGCGTGGCGAACGCCTCCCGATGGGCCCAGGAGGGGATGAGCAGGTTGCGGTAGAGCCGCATGACGTTCCCGCAGGCCAGGTCGGAGCCCGTGGACTCCAGCGAGGTCACCAGCCGCTTGAACGCCTCCCGCGGCACGGTGTCGTCGCCGTCGACGAAGGCCAGGTAGCGGCCGGTGGCCTGGGTCAGGCCGACGTTGCGGGCCTTTCCGACGCCCTGGTTGGGCTGCCTGATGAGACGGATCCGGGGATCGGCCGCCTGCCTGGACTCGACCTCGGCGCACCCGTCGTCGCGGCTGCCGTCGTCGACGCAGATGACCTCCAGGTCGGACATCGTCTGGCCGGAGATGGAGTCCAGGCAGGGGCCGATGTACTTCTCGACGTTGTGGAACGGGACGATCACCGAAAGAACCGGCACATGCACTCCTCAGCGTTGTCGTCGGCTCGTCAGCCGGACAGCAGTCGGAAGACCCGGCGGGCGACCTTGCGCGGGCGGGCCAGACGGCGGGAGAGGCGGTACCCGAGCGTGCGCCGGTAGGCGGCGGTCTTGCGCTGGGTCCTTCTCAGCTTGGACCTGGCCCGCACCAGCTCGCGCTCGCGGTAGGAGAGCTTGGTCTCCAGCCGGGAGATCCTGGCCAGGGCGGCGGTGAGCTGGTCGGCCAGGCGGTCGCGGGCGCCGAGCAGGTCACGGTAGGTGGGCGGGTCGGCGTGCTCGGCCGGATGGCCCAGCTCGGCGTCGAACTTGCGGGCCAGGTCGAGGTCGCCCTGGTCGCAGGGACGTCCGGCCATGCCGCACAGGGTCAGCGTGAGCTGGTCGGCCTCCAGCGGCCACGGCCACGGGTGGTGGTGGCCCGCCGCGAGCAGCCGTACGGCGAACCGCCACAGGACCCTGCACAGCACCACGCGCGGCTCGGGCGGCACGGCCGGCGCGGCGGTCTGGACGATGGCGGCGAACCGCTCGCCGTCGTGGACCAGGCCGTCGGCGGTCACGCACGGGCCGCCGTCGGTCTCCAGCCAGTCGGCCAGCGCCGACAGCAGCTCGCGCACGGCCCTGGTGTCCTCGCGGGCGCACGCCTCGACCAGGATCTCCTCGACCACCCGGCCGGCCGGGACCGGACGCTCGGCGCCGTCGGGCAACCGCCGCATGCCGCCCCTGGTCAGCTCGTGGACGACGGCCCCCTCCTCGATCAGGCCGAGCGGCAGCTCGACCGCGCCCTCCGCCTCCTCCGCGCCTGGCGTGTGCGGGGGCGACGGCGGCCGGGTGGCCACGGCGAGCCACAGCGGGGCCAGCTCCTCCCCCAGCCGGTGGCGGAACACCAGCCGGGTCAGCCGCAGCGGGTCGGCCACCAGCAGGCGGTCGCCGCCCTTGGCGCTCAGCGGGAACGTGATCGCCTCCGGCAGGTCGAAGGCGAGCGCCTCGCGCGCCAGCAACGCCCGGGGGGCCTGCCGCCCCGGATAGGCCGCGTAGCAGCGCTCGACGCTCAGCCCCGCCCCCTCAAGGGCGCCGTCGAGCGCGCCGGGCCCGCTCGGGTGGCTCGGGTCGAACCCGTGCGGGGCCCACTGGTCGTCGCCGCCCTCCCGGTCGGCGGGCCTGGCCTCGATGAACCGGTCGACGCCCAGGTCGTTGCGCACGCCCAGCACCAGCCGCCCGCCGGGCGCGACGAGGGCCGACAGCGCGTGCAGCGACTCGATCCACGCCGCCGCCGGCGCCTCGGCCGAGTGCGTGCGCAGCAGCCCGTCGAGCGCCAGCACCAGCTCGTACGGCTCGTCCGCGTCGAACAGGTCGAGCCGCCCGCAGTGGACGGCGAGCCGCGGGTGGCGTTCGCCGAGTGCGCAGGCGTCGGGGTAGGAGCGCAGCAGCACGGCCGTCTCGCCGGCCCGGTCCACCACGTCGTCGACCAGCACCTGCGGGTGCGGCCCGACCAGCAGCACCCGGCCGGTCGCCGGGATCACGCGGCTGACCAGCTCCAGGGCCGCGCCGCGCCAGTCGGTGACGCCGGCCACGTTGGACAGGTCCGACCACAGCAGCATCTCGCCGCCGATCAGGCGCACGTTCGCGGGCGCCTCGCTCACGCGCTCGCTCATGACGTCACCCCGTGGAGCGCACCCGGCCGCCCGGAGGCGGTCGCCCTCACCCAGGGCCCCGGACGCCCGGCTCCCGCCGCGCCTCCTCCTGCCGGCGCTCCCCCGGGCACCCGCTTCCATCCGAACATTCGCCGTAGCTCCTCCGGTGTCGCCTGATGTTCGAATCCCAGCTCCTGCCGCGCCACCTCGGCGGCCAGCTCGGGATCGACGTGCGTGCCGTGCAGCTCGGGCCAGAGCCGCATGCGGCGCGCCGTGCCGCCATACTCGGGGCGCTCGTCCTCGTACTGCATCGGGTCTCCGTAGACGGCGACCTCGCAGCCGACGGAGGCGCCGTAGAACAGCGCGCTGCCGAGCCGGTTGGAAGCCACCCTGCGGTGGCGCCGCAACTGGATCAGCTGCCGGCGTAGGAAGTCGCGCCCCTTGCTCTCCCACCGGGAACCGCGCTCGCCGTGACAGATGACCTTGAATCCCCTCGATTCGTACGCCCGCCGAATGTCCGGATTTGCATATTCCAGCCAGTAAAGACAGACAGTTACCGGTTCGGTCTCGACATTTCGGATTTCGTCGGCGAGGAGGGCATGATCCCCGGTCACGGACGACTTCTCCCAGCCATGAAAGGGATACCAGATCGTGCCCTTGCGTTCGGAGACCACGCCGAGCTCAGGCTCCAGGTGAAGCAGGTAGATCCAGGGCGCGCCGATGAGGTAGTGGCCGCGTCTGCCCATCGACCAGCCCCGGCGACGAAGCACGTCAGACCAGATGAAACGGGGATATCCGGGGCTGCACCAATGGTCGTTCGGGGGAAATCCGTGGAGATAGTTCCATCCGTGTTGAAGGAAGCCCTGAATTCGCTTCGGCGTCTCGTCCGGCAGCTCGCAGTACCTGCCCAGAATGCGCGAGTGCCCGTACCAGTGATTGGATTCGTCCATCATTCCCCCTGTAGCGGTTGGCGCGCCCCTTGGGACATTCCCAGCCCCGAACGACGGCCACGCGCCGTTATACGCTTCCATTACTCACGTCGGGGGTTTGGTTTCTCCTGCCACCGCAATCCCCGCTACACTGCGTCGTGGCTTGAGGACAGAGAGTGAGACATCATGAGTCATCTCGACCGCCTGCGGGCCGTCTTCCGCACGGCGCTCAACCTGCCGGCCGACGCACACGTCGACGGTCTCGAATACCGCGGCATCCCCCAGTGGGACTCCCTGGCCCACATGGCGTTGATCGCGGCGATGGAGGACGAGTTCTCCATCATGATCGACACCGACGACATGATCGACATGAGCTCGTTCGCCAAGGCGGGCGAGCTGCTGGAGAAGCATGGAATCGGCGCAGCCGCGGTCTGAGGCCCGCGTCGCCCTGGTCACGGGGTCGACGAGGGGCATCGGCCGCGCCATCGCCACCACCCTGGCCGCCACCGGCCACACCGTCGTGCTGCACGGCCGCGACGCCGAGCGCGCCGAGAAGGCCGCCGCCGAGGTGGCCGCGGCGACCGGCGGCCGCACGTGGTCCGTCCACGGCGACGTCGCCGACCGGGCCGTGGTCGCCGGCCACATGCGCGAGATCGGCCGGCGCCACGAGCGGCTCGACGCCCTGGTGGTCAACGCCGGCGTCTACGCCTCCGGCCCGCTGGCCATGACCCGCGCCGAGACCCTCGACGAGCTCTACCGCACCAACGCCCTGGCCCCGGCCCACACGCTGCAACTGGCGTTCCGGCTGCTGCTGCGCGGGCAGGGGCCCGCCGTCGTGCTGATCTCCTCGCTCATGGGCCGGGCGGGCGGCGCCAACCAGGCGGCCTACTCCGCGACCAAGGCGTCCGTCATCGGCCTCACCCTGGCCGCGGCCAGGGAGATGGGCCCGGCGGGCATCAGGGTCAACGCCGTGGCCCCCGGCTACGTCGAGACCGACATGCTGAAGACGCTGCGGCCCGACGACCGCGAGACGGCGATCTCGGCGACCCCGCTGCGGCGCATCGGCCGGCCCGACGACGTCGCCCAGGCGGTGGCGTTCCTGCTCTCGCCCGCCGCGTCGTACATCACCGGCCAGGTGCTCGGGGTCGACGGCGGGCTGGTGCCGTGATGTTCCCATCCCGGCAGGCCGGGCTCGTCGTCGCCGGCGAGCAGGAGGGGCTGGCCGGCGACGAGCTGGCCCGGCGCGTCGCCCGCGTGGCCGAGGCCCTGTCCCGGCTGCGGCCGGGGCCGCTGTTCTGCGGCATGCGCAACAACCTGGCGTCCGTGCTGCGCTATCTCGCCGCCTGGCAGACCGGCAGGCCGATCGCGCTGCTCGACCCCGACCTGTCGGCCGCGGCCCTGGCCGACCTGGTGGGCCGGTTCCGGCCCGCGGCGCTGGTGGGGTTCACCCACGCGCCCGACGGGCCGCCGGGCGCCCGCGGCCAGGCCCCCGACCCGCATCCCGACCTGGCCGTGCTGCTGGCCACCTCGGGCTCGACGGGCAACCCCAAGCTGGTGCGGCTGTCCCGGGAGGCGGTCGCGGCCAACGCCGCCGCCATCGCCTCGGCGTTGTCTATCATGCCCGGCGAGATCGCGCCCACCAGCCTGCCGCTGCACTACAGCTACGGCCTGTCGGTGCTCAACAGCCATCTGCACGCGGGGGCGACGGTCGTCCTGACCGAGGCGGGGCTGCTCGAACGGTCCTTCTGGACACACCTCGACGAGCACAAGTGCACCTCGCTCGCGGCCGTCCCCTACCAGTACGAGATGCTGCGCAGGCTCCGCTTCGACCGCGCCGAGCATCCCACGATCCGCACGCTCACCCAGGCCGGCGGCCGGCTCAGCCCCGAGCTGGTGTCCCTGTTCGCCGCCCAGGCCGACCGCTTCTTCGTCATGTACGGGCAGACGGAGGCCACGGCCCGCATCGCCGTCCTGCCGCCCGACCGGCTCGCCGACAAGCCGGGCTCGGCCGGGCAGGCCGTCCCCGGCGGGCGGCTGACGATCGACGGCGGCGAGGTCGTCTACCAGGGGCCCAACGTGATGATGGGCTACGCCGAGACCGCCGCCGACCTGGCCAGGCCCGACGACCTGGGCGGGGTGCTGCGCACCGGCGACCTCGGCCGGCTCGACGACGAGGGCTTCCTCTACGTCACCGGCCGGCTCAGGCGCATCGCCAAGATCTTCGGCGTCCGGGTCAACCTCGACGACGTCGAGCAGCTGCTGCGCGACACCGTGCCGGTCGCGGCGACCAGCGGCGACGACCGGGTCACGGTGTGGGCCGAAGGGCTCGACGCGGCCGGGTGCCGCAACCTGGCCCGCCGGCTGGGCGCCGAGCTGCGGCTCCACTGGAGCGGCTTCGACGTGCGCGCCGTCGAACGGCTGCCGCTGCTGCCCACCGGCAAGATCGACTATCGGGCGCTGGAGTCGGCCGCGGAGGCCGGGCGGTGAGCGTGTTCACGCTCGACGCGGCCGCGCGGGAGGAGGTGCTGGCCGGGGAGCTGGCGGCGCTGACCGAGCGGCACCGGCGGGCGTGCCCGCCCTACCGGCGGATCCTCGACGCGATCGGCGCCCGTCCGCCCTACGAGCGGGTGGCCGACCTGCCGTGGCTGCCGGTACGGCTGTTCAAGACCCACGAGCTGCGCAGCGTCCCGTCCGAGGCGGTGTTCCGGGTCCTGACCTCCAGCGGCACCACCGGGCAGCGGCCGAGCCGGGTCTACCTCGACCGGGAGGCGGCCGCCGCGCAGCCGCGCATGCTGGCCGCGACCCTGCGGGCGGTGCTGGGCGAGCGGCGGCTGCCGATGCTGATCGTCGACGGCCGCTCGGTCGTCCGCGGCCCGGCCCTGAGCGCCCGGGGGGCCGGGGTGCTCGGGATGATGAACTTCGGCAGAGACCACACCTTCGTCCTCGACGAGCAGGGCGAGGTCGACGCGGCGGCCGTCGAGGCGTTCCTGGCCCGCCACGGCGGCGAGCCGTTCCTGGTCTTCGGGTTCACGTTCATGGTCTGGCTCTACCTGCTCGGCCTGGGGGCCGATCTGTCCCAGGGCGTGCTGATCCATTCGGGCGGCTGGAAGCGGCTGGCCGAGCAGGCGGTCGACAACGACGCCTTCCGCCGGCGGCTGGCGTCCGAGTGCGGGCTGACCAGGGTCCACAACTTCTACGGCATGGTCGAGCAGATCGGCACGGTCTTCCTGGAGGGCCCCGACGGCGACGGGCTCTACTGCCCCGACTTCGCCGACGTCGTCATCCGCGACCCCGGCACCTGGCGGGAGGTCCCGCCCGGCGAACCGGGGCTGATCGAGGTGGTCAGCACCCTGCCCACCTCCTATCCCGGCCACGCGCTGCTGACCGAAGACCTCGGCATGGTGCACGGCGTCGACGACGGCCACTGGCCGGGCAAGCGGTTCACCGTGCTGGGCAGGTTGCCGCGGGCCGAGGCGCGCGGCTGCAGCGACACGTTCGGGCAGGGCGGCTGATGACCGATCGATCGATCACCACCCGGATCCCGCGAGTGGGCGACGCGGGCGGGGTCGAGGTGCGTTTTCCGCCCGGCGGCTCGCCCGTCCCGGTCGAGGAGCTGGTCGCGCAGGTGCGGCAGGGCGAGCCCCTTGAGGTGGGCGACGAGCGGATGCGCGCGTTCCTGGCGGCGTTCGGCAAGCGGCTGCTGCGGCCAGCGCTGGCCCGCCGCCATCCCGAGCTGGGCTCGCTGGGGTTCTTCCTGCGGCCCAGCGAGCTGGCCCGCACCCTCGAAGAGCTGCGCACCCCGCACGTACGCGTGCCGCGCGGCCTGGTCTTCCACCTCCCGCCGGCCAACGTCGACACGGTCTTCGTCTACTCCTGGGCCCTGTCGGCCCTGATGGGCAACCGCAACGTGGTCCGCCTGTCACCGCGGGCCGGGGCGGTCGCCGCGGTCGTCCTCGACACGCTCCGGGAGGCGCTGGCCGACGCCGATCCGGTGGTGACGGCCACGCAGCGCATCGTCTCCTACGACCGGCGTGCCGAGGCGGTCACCGCCGCCCTGTCGGCGGCCTGCGACCTGCGGGTGATCTGGGGCGGCGACGACACCGTACGCGAGGTGCGCCGCCACCCGCTCGCGCCGCACGCCCGCGACCTGACCTTCCCCGACCGCTCGTCCTTCGCGGTGGTGAACGCGGCGGCCTGGCTGTGCGCGCCGCGCGCGGCCAGGGTGGCGGCGGCCGAGGGGTTCGTCAACGACAGCTACTGGTTCGACCAGGCCGCCTGCTCCTCCCCCCGCACCGTGTTCTGGGTGGGGGCCGACGACGACTGCGAGGCGACGCGGGCCGACTTCACCGAGCAGGTGTCGCGGGTGCTGGCCGGGCGCGGCTGGGACGTCGACGCCGCGATGGCGGTGGAGAAGCGGGTCTCGGTCTACGGGCTGGCCGCCGACGGGCTGGTCGATCTGATCGAGTTCCGGGGCAACGCGCTGGCCAACGTGACGCTGGCGGCGGCGGCCGCCATGCCGCGGCGGTGGCTGGGCGCGGGCACGTTCGCGCACGCGCGGGTGCGGACCCTGGCGGAGCTGATCCCGATGGTCGAGCGCAAGGACCAGACGTTGACCCACTTCGGCTTCTCGCTGGGCGAGCTGGAGGAGCTGGCCCGGGAGCTCGCCGGGCGCGGGGTCGATCGCATGGTGCCGGTGGGCAGCGCGTTGAGCTTCCACCGGGTGTGGGACGGCGTCGACCTGCCGGGCGAGTTCACGCGACTGGTGACCGTGGTCAGATGAGCCCTCATCGGACGAACCGGCCGCGCTCGGGGCCGGAGCACCGATGACGACCGTTCCTCCGCAGGCCATCGCGCCGCCGGGCGGTGATCCCCCCGTGGCGGCCGGCCCGTCATCCGGGACGGGCGGCCCCCGGCGCCTGGCGCTCTCCTTCGTGGTCGTCGCGCCGATGCGGGCTGGACACGACCCGCGATCCCTGGCCGGGGCTCGGGGGCATGAGGGGGTGGCTTGGGGATGACGGCTGTGGTGGCGGAGGCCGCGGTCAGGGAACGGCGGGCGCCGGGATGGGCGCGGCGGCTGCTCGCGGGGTGGCTGCCGGCCGGGACGGTGCTGGGCGGGGCGGCCTGGGTGTTGCTCTGGTGCGGCGTTCCGGCAGGCGATCTGGCGGCCTTCGGCGCGTACGTCCTGCTCGGGGTGGCGCTGCCGGGGACGTTGCTGTGGCGGGCACTCACCGGCGGCGGCCGGTCGTTCGCCGAGGACGTGGCCGCCGGGCTGGCCCTCGGGTACGCGGTCGAGGTCCTGGTCTACATCCCCGCCCGCGCGGCCGGCCTGCCGCTGCTCGTCCTGGGCTGGCCGGTCACCGCCGTCGCGGCGTTCCTCGCGGTGCCGCGGTTGCGGCGCCACTGGCGGGGCCGGGCCGAACGCGAATGTATGCCCTGGTGGTGCGCCTGGTCGCTGGCGGGGGTCGCCGGTTACCTGCTGGCCTTCTGCGCCCGGTCGCTCTACCGCGTGCCGATCACCGACGCGTACGTCGACATGCCCTACCACCTGGCCCTGCTCGGCGAGGTCAGGAACCACGTGCCGCCCACGCTGCCGTCGGTGCTGGGCGAGCGGCTGTCCTACCACTGGTTCGTCTACGCCGAGATGGCGGCCACGAGCTGGGTCACCGGGATCGAGCCGGTGACGCTGGTCTACCGGCTGTCCACGTTGCCGATGACGTTCGCGATGGTCGTGCTCGTGGCGGTGCTCGGGCGGCGGCTCGGCGGGCGGTGGGGGGCGGGGCTCGCGGCGGTCGGCGTCACGTACTTCCTGTTCGCGCCGGTGCTGCAGGAGGGCGTGGTGTTCACCTCGCGGTCGATGTTCACCGCGTGGGCCAGCCCGACGCAGACGTTCGGCGCGTTGTTGTTCGCGCCCGTGATGCTGGTGCTCACCGCCATGCGGCCGCGGGGGTGGGCGGCGGTGGCCGTGCTGCTGCTGGCGCTGACCGGGGCGAAGGCGACGTTCCTGCCGTTGCTGCTGGCCGGGCTGGTGTTCGTGCTGGTCGTGCGGTTTCCGGTGGACCGGCGGCTGCGGCGGGAGTGGCTGGTGCCGGCGGCGATCACGTCCGGCTGCCTGCTGATCGCGCAGTTCGTGGTGTTCGGGCGGGGGGCGCAGGGCACGGTGGTGGCGCCGTTCGCCACGATGCGCACGTTGTGGGGGGTGGTGGCGGACGTGCAGCCGCCCGCGCTGGCCGCCGAGCCGTGGGGGCCGGTGCTGGTGTTCGCCGGTGTGCACCTGTTCTGCCTGCTCTGCGTGTGGGGCGGCGTGGTGGCGCTGAAGGCCCGGCTGCTGGATCCTGGGGTGCTGCTGCCGGTGGGCGTCGGGCTGGCGGGCATCGGCGCGATCATGGTGCTCGGCCATCCGTCCGACGCGCAGCTCTACTTCCTGGAGGGGGTGCGGCCGTACCTGTCGGTGGCCGCGGTGTGCGGCGTGGTGGCGGCCGTGGAGCGGCGGCGGGTGCCGTGGGCGGTGGTCGCCCTCCTGGCCGGGGCGGGGGCGGCGGTGGCCGTCGCGGCCGCGCGGCTGGTGCCGCCGGGTACGGTGCTGGTGCGGGTGCTGGTTCCGTACCTGGTGCTCGCAGGGGTGGCCGTGGTGGTGCTGGCGTTCCGGCGCAGGGGGTTCTCGCTGGCGGTGGTGGCGCTGCTGGCGGGGTACGCGGTGCCGACCTCGCTGCGGGAGGTGGTCGTGCACGTCGCGCCGGAGCCGTGGGAGCGCGAGCGGCTGATCCCGGCCGGGGCGCTGGAGGCCGGACGGTGGCTGCGCGACCATTCCGCGCCCGGTGACGTGGTGGCCACCGACCTCCACTGCCGCAACCCGGCGCCCCGCCGTACGTGCGACAGCAGGCACTTCTGGGTGTCGGGGTTCACCGAGCGGCGGGTGCTGGTCGAGGGCTGGGCGTACGCCGAGAGCACGCTGTCGCGCGCCGAGATGTTCGTGACCCCCTACCTCCAGGTGCCGTTCGCCGACCAGGCCAGGCTGGCGGACAACGACGCGGCCTTCGGCGAGCCGTCGGCCGCGAACGTCCGCAGGCTCCGGTGGAAATACGGCGTCAAATGGCTGTTCACCAGCAATGATCCGGCGTTGGAGAAATACGCCGAACTGCGCTTCCGCAACGCCGACGTCTCCGTGTACGAGCTCACGACCAGGTAAAGCTTGTCCCCGTTCATGGAATGGTGAGCAGAAACGGCACGCGCCCCGCTGGACGCCCCCAGCACCATTTCCGTGAACCTACCGCCGCAAGCGATCAGGGAATTCTATGGACACGCGTGCCGCCATGGACCCGAGCCCCAACGTCCTGGACACCTCGGCCGGCCTGGCGACCGTCGACATCGTCATCCCGGTGCTCAACGAGGAACGGGCGCTGCCGGGCTGCGTGCGCACGCTGGCCGCGTTCCTGGAGGACAGGTTCCCGCTGCCGTGGCGCATCACGGTCGTGGACAACGGCAGCACCGACGACACCTGGCCCATCGCCACCCGGCTGGCCGCCGAGCACGACCGGGTGCACGCCCGCCGGCTCGACATCCGGGGCCGCGGCGCCGCGCTCAAGGCGGCCTGGCGGGAGAGCCCGGCCGACATCGTCGCGTACATGGACGTCGATCTGTCCACCGACCTCGGCGCGCTGTTCCCGCTGGTCGCGGCGGTGGCGAGCGGGCATTCCGAGATCGCCATCGGCACCCGGCTGGCGCACAGCGCCCGCACCCTGCGCTCGATCCGCCGCGAGGTGGTCTCGCGCAGCTACAACGCGCTGCTCAGGTACGGGTTCGGGGTCAGGTTCAGCGACGCCCAGTGCGGGTTCAAGGCGGCCAGGACCGACGTGGTCCGGCCGCTCATGGACAAGATCGAGGACGACGCCTGGTTCTTCGACACCGAGCTGCTGCTGCTGGCCGAGCACAACGGCCTGCGCGTGCACGAGGTGCCGGTCGACTGGATCGAGGACACCGACTCGCGCGTCCGCGTGGTCCGGACGGCGATCGACGACCTGAAGGGCCTGGCCAGGGTCGCCTGGTCGATGTCCATGGGCCGGGCCGACGTCGAGGTGGCGCGTTCGGAGCTCAGGCCCACGCATCCCGACGCGGTGGTCGCCCGGCCGAGGGCGGTGACGCTGGCGAAGTTCGCCTCGTTCGCCGCGATCGGCGTGTTCTCCGTCCTGCTGTACGCGCTCATCTACCTGCCGTTGCGCGGCGTCTGGGCGCCCGCGCCGGCCAACCTGGGCGCGCTGGTGCTCAGCGGATTCGTCAACACCGAGGCGAACCGGCGCTGGACGTTCAACCGGCTGGGCGGACGGCGTACCGCGATGCACTTCCGGGCGGCGCTGCTCTTCCTGGCGAACTACCTCCTGACCACCTCCGCCGTGCTCGGCCTGCGCAGCGTGTCGCCGGGGGCCGGGCGGCTGATGGAGATGAGCGCGGTGGTCGCCACGTACGGACTGCTCACCCTGATCCGCTTCACCGCCCTGGACCGCTGGGTCTTCTCCCGCACAAGGAACCAACCACATGGAAACCACTGAGATCCGCCGGCTGCTCGACCTTGAGGACACCCACTGGTGGTACCGCGAGCGCCGGGCGATCCTGCGCAGGGAGCTGCGCGAGCTGGGCCGTCCCGGCCGGGCGCTCGACGTCGGCGCGGCGGGCGGCGGGAACACCCGGGTGCTGGTCGAGGCGGGCTGGGACGCCACCGCGACGGACTACTGCGAGACGGCGGTCGAGGTCGCCAGGGAACGCGGGCTCAAGGCCGTGCACGCCGACGCGCGGGCACTGCCGTTCGAGTCGTCGAGCATGGACCTGGTGACCGCGTTCGACGTGCTCGAACACATCCACGAGGACCATCTCGTCACCGAGGAGATCGCCCGGGTGCTGGCGCCCGGCGGGCACGCGCTGATCGCCGTCCCGTGCGACATGGCGCTGTGGTCGGCGCACGACGACGCCGTGGGCCACGTACGCCGCTACGGCCGCGACACGCTGACCGTCGTGGTGGAGAAGGCCGGGCTGAGGGTGGACCGGCTGTGGAGCTGGAACGTGCTGCTGCGTCCGCTGGTGGCCCGGCACCGGCGGCGGTCGAGGGGCAGCGACCTGCAGCGGACGCCCGCGGTGGTCAACGCGGGCCTGTCGATGGTGGTGCGCGCCGAGCGCTACCTGCCGGTCAGGTCGCTGAAGGGCGTGACGCTGTTCCTGCGGGCCAGGCTGGGCAGGTGACGGGTTCCGCACCACAGGCCGGGGTCAGGTCTCAAGTCGATGTCCGGTGACGCGGACGGGCCCGGATGGTTCTAGGCTGTCGCGTGTGGTGATTCACGCCCTCCTCGCGGCCACCCTGGCCCTGACCGCCACGCCCGCGGCCGCCACCCCGAAGATCGACTGCGCCCGGCTCAAGTGCCTGGCGCTGACCTTCGACGACGGCCCCGGCGAGCACACGGCGACGCTGCTCAAGGCGCTCAAGAAGGAGGGGGCCAAGGCCACCTTCTTCCTCGTCGGCAAGCAGGTCGAGCGGCGTCCGGCGCTGGCCAGGCAGCAGGCCGCGGAGGGGCACGCGATCGGCGACCACACCTACTCCCACCCCTCGCTGCCGACGCTGCGCGACGACGACATCATCGAGGAGCTGCGCACCACCCAGGCCCTCATCCAGGACGCCACGGGCCGGCGGCCGACGATGTACCGCCCGCCCTACGGGCACACCGACGAACGCGTGCTGCGCATGGCCGACCAGCAGGACCTCGCCGAGATCCTGTGGACGGGCACCACCCTCGACTGGAAGCTGCGCGACGCCAAGAAGATCAAGGCGACCGTGCTCAAGCTGGCCAAGCGCGACGGCGTCATCCTCATGCACGACACGGTCCCGCAGACCGTCAAGGCGATGCCCGAGATCCTCAAGGAGCTCAAGAAGCAGGGCTACACCCTCGTCACCGTCCCGACGCTGCTGCGCGGCAAGGGGCCCGACTCCGGACTGAGCTACTTCTGAGCACGTCTCCCTCCTGAGTGCTGGAACCATGGAGAGCGTCAGCCCCGCCGCCGCACGTCCCAGGCCGTGGGTCGCCCTCGTCACCTTCCTGATCATTCAGGCGGTGCTCGCCTGCTGGTGGGCGGCCTTCTACCCCGGGCTGTTCAGCCGCGACTCGGTGCTCTATCTCAGCCATACCATCGTCGGCCCGTGGGTGAGCGATCACTCGGTGGCCTACGACGCGTTGTTGTGGCTGAGCTTCACCAGGACGGGTGACCTCGGGGCGGTCACGTTCGCGCAGACCACGGCGATGGCGGGGGCGCTGACGTACCTGGCGCGGTCGCTCTGCGCGCTGGGGGCGCCGCGGTGGGCCACGACGCTGGTGGCGGTGCTGGCGCCGGTGACGCCGACGGTGGGGGCGTTCACGGTCACGTTGTGGAAGGACGTGCCGTTCACGATCTGCGCGATCATGATCGCGGGGGTCTGCGCGCGCATGGCCGCGCGCCGGCGGGTCTCCCTGGCCGGGCTCGGCGTGCTCATGACGCTGCTCGGGCTGTTCCGCGCGAACGGCTTCCTGGTGGTGGGCATCGCCGTCGTCGTCCTGCTGGTGGTCGTCGCCACGCGGCGGGTCCGGCTCGCGCTCGTCGGCACGGTGGCGGCCGCCGTGCCGCTGCTGCTCACGAACCTGCTGTTCCCCCGGTTCGGCATCACGCCGCCGTCCAGCACGTACGTCTACCACACGGCCTACGCCGACGTGGCGGTGGCGTTCAGGGAGCGGCCGGAGCTGTTCACCGAGCAGGACAAGGCGCTGATGACCTCGGTCGCGCCGCTCAGCAGATGGTGGGAGGGCGGCACCTGCGCCACGGTCAACCTGCTGATCTGGCGTCGCGACTTCAGCTGGCCGGCCGCCGACGCGCACGCGGGCGAGCTGCTCGGCCTGTGGGAGCGGTTGCTGACCAGCGACCCCGGGATGATCGTCGGCACCCGCCTGTGCCGGGGGGCGATCGCGTGGAGCCCGATGCAGGACCCGTACGTGGTCGGCGGGATGACGTACCGGTTCTCGCGGCGGCCCACCGCCGACACCTACGTGGGGCCCGGCAAGGTGCCGGACTTCGCCGGCCGGGGGGTGTTCTCGCTCCGGCCGTTGTCGGCCGAGCTGAACCAGGTGGCCGAGCCGTGGCTGACGGGGGCGCTGCTCCCGCAGTGGGACTGGGTGCTGTGGCGGGGGGCCTCGTGGGCCTACCTGTCGTACGCGGCGGTGGCGCTGGGGGCGCTGGCCCTGCGCAACCGCTACGTGGCCGGGGTGGCGGCGGTCGTGGCCGGGCAGCAGCTGGCCGTGCTGGCCAACATCTCGGCCCAGGACTTCCGGTACATGGCCGCGCCGATCTTCGTCGGGCTGCTGCTGGTGCCGCTGCTCCTGGCGAGCGCCGGGCGGCTGCTGCGCGCCGCGGCCCGGTCGGCGTGGCGCGCGCTGCGCCGGCCGGCCCCGCCCGCCGCCGAGACCGGGCCGGACGACCAGGGCGGCTAGGCCAGCCCCTGGCCGTCGGGCAGCCGGGTACGGCCCGGCAGCCGCACCACGGTGACGAAGAACTCGTCGATCTGCCGGATGACGGCCATGAACTGCTCAAGGTCGACGGGCTTGGTCACGTACGCGTTGGCGAACAGCTTGTAGCTGCGCAGGATGTCCTCCTCGGCCGAGGAGGTGGTCAGGACGACGACCGGGATCGCCCGCAGCTCCGGATCGCCCTTGATCTTCTCCAGCACCTGCCGCCCGTCGTACTTGGGCAGGTTGAGGTCGAGCAGGACGAGGTCGGGCCGCGGCGCGCCCACGTGCGCCCCGCGCTGGTAGATGAAGTCGAGCGCCTCCAGGCCGTCGCGCACGACGTGGAGGTTGTTGCGGATCTTGTTGTCCTCGAACGCCTCGCGGGTGATGAGCTCGTCACCGGGATCGTCCTCGACCAGGAGCACTTCGATGGGCTGGACGGTCATGCGGTTGCTCCTTCGTCGGTGACGGCGGGCAGGGTGAAGCTGATCCGGGCTCCCTCGGTGTGGCCGGTGTCGAGCCAGATCGTACCGCCGTGGTTCTCCACGATCTTCTTGCACATCGCCAGGCCGATGCCGGTGCCGCTGTAGGCCTCCCGGCTGTGCAGGCGCTGGAAGATGATGAAGATCTTATCGGCGAACTCGGCCTCCACGCCGATGCCGTTGTCGGTGACCGAGAACAGCCACTCGTTCTCCCGCTGCTCGCAGGTGATCCGGATGCGAGGGGCGCGGTCGGGGGCGCGGAACTTCAGCGCGTTGCCGACGAGGTTCTGCCAGAGCATGCCGAGCATGGTGGGGTCGCCGATCACGTTGGGCAGCGGGTCGGGCCGCTCGATCTCGGCGCCGGTCTCCTCGATCACCGCCGACAGGTCCACCAGCGCCTTGTCGAGCGACTCCGTCAGGTCGACCGGCTTGCGGTCGTCGTACAGGCGGCCGACGCGGGAGAAGGTGAGCAGGTCGTTGATCAGGACCTGCATGCGGGTGGCGCCGTCCACGGCGAAGTGGATGTACTGGAGGCCGCGCTCGTCGAGCACGTCGCCGTAGCGCTTCTGGAGGAGCTGGCAGAACGTGGCGATCTTGCGCAGCGGCTCCTGGAGGTCGTGGGAGGCGACGTAGGCGAACTGCTCCAGCTCGGCGTTCGACCGCCGCAGCTCCTCGGCCTGGGCGTCGAGGCCGGCCGCCTGCTCGCGCAGCACGACGTGCTGCTTGCGGAACTCTTCGAGGGCGAAGACGATCTTCGTCCGCATCGACTCCACGTCCTGTGCGACCTCGCGGATGTCGGCCGGCCCGGTGACCGGGATCGCCCGGTCGAAGTCGCCGGCGGCGATGTCGCGGGCGGCCTCGCGCAGCTCGTCGAGCGGACGCCCGATCGCCCGCCGCAGCAGCACCGCCATCGCGACGCCGGCCACCAGGAACAGGATCAGCATGATGACGAAGGCCAGGTTGCGGATCTGCTCGACCTGTCGCAGCTCCTCCTGGGCGCGCTGCCGGGCCTTGGCCAGCCGGTCGTCCTGCCGGTCGAGCAGCGCCCTGATCTGGTCGAAGGCGTGCTTGCCGCTCTCGATGCGGGCGGCGGAGATGACCCCGTCGGCCCGCTTGTCGGCGGTGAGCGGCTCGGCGTAGTCGCGCCGCCAGGTGGCCGCCGCGTCCCTGACCGCGTTCAGCTCACTGACCAGCTCCGGACGGTCGCCGATGAGCGCGGCGATGCGCTCGCGGCTGTGCCGCTCGGCCGCCACGCCCGCCGTGTACGGCTGGAGGAAGTCCTCGTTGCCGGTCAGCAGGAAACCGCGCACGCCGGTCTCCTGGTCGATCAGGGTGCTGCGCAACTGGGCGGCCTCGATCCTGGCCGGCGAGATGCGCAGGATGACCTGGTCCGACAGCCGCGCGGTGCGGTCGAGCATCACGGTGGCGACCACGACGCAGGTGACCACCAGGACCGACACGGCCGCGATCATCAGCACGAACCAGCCGTGGACGGTCAGCCGCTGCCAGCCCTGCCCGCCACCACGCGTACGGGAAACCTTCTGCACGGCCTGCCTCTCCAGCACGGACGCCTGTTCGCTCACGATTCGTCTTTCCAGCGCAGGTGCACGACGGCGACGTCGTCGGCCGCCGCGTCGTGGACGGAGGCCGCCTCGACGTCGGCGAGGATCGCGTCGAGCAGTTCCTCGCTGCCCAGGCCCGTCCACCGGGAGGACAGCTCCAGCAGGCCCTCCTCGCCCAGCCACCGCGGCGTGTCGCCCGGCAGCCGGCGCTCGAAGAGGCCGTCGGTGTAGAGCGTCACGCCGCCGCCCTCGGGCAGCTCCAGGAGGTCCTCCTCCCAGTCGGCCTCGATGGGCAGGCCGAGCGCGGGCCCCTGCCGCGGGTCGGCGAGGAGCACGGAGTCGGCCGTGTGCACCAGCAGGCCGGGGTGTCCGGCGCGCCAGACGCGCATCGTGTGCCGGTCGGGCTCCAGGACCACCGTGGACATCGTGACGAAGATCTCGGAGCCGGCCCGTTCGGCCCGCAGAATGCGTTCGAGCTGGCGCAGCAGCGGGACGCCGGTCATGCCGTTGAGCACCAGCGCCCGCCAGGCGATGCGCAGGCAGACGCCGAGCGCCGCCTCGTCGGGCCCGTGGCCGCAGACGTCGCCGATCACCGCGTGCACGACCTTGTCGTCGGTCTCGACGACGTCGAAGAAGTCGCCGCCGAGCGTGGCCGAGCCGCGGCTGGCCCGGTAGCGAGAGGCGACCTCCAGGGGCATCTCCTGCAGCAGCGGCGTCGGCAGCAGGCCGCGCTCCAGGCGGGCGTTCTCCTTGGCGCGCATGCGTGCGGTGTGCAGCGCCACGGCCGCCTGCTCGGCCTGCTTGCGCTGCATGGCGTAGCGCAACGTGCGGCCCAGCCATTCGGCCTCGACCCGGCCCTTGACCAGGTAGTCCTGGGCTCCGGCGGTCACCGCGGCCAGGCCCGCGCTCTCCTCGGCCAGGCCGGTCAGCACGACGACCGCGGCGTCCCCGGCCTCCTCCAGCACCGACGACAGGGCGGAGAACTCGTAGGCGTCGGGCAGGCCGAGGTCGAGCAGCACGCACTGAGGGCGCAGCCGGGCCAGCGCCCTGCGGGCCTCGTCCACCGAACGCGCCCACTCCAGCCGGACGGCAAGGCCGCTGTCCTCCAGCAGCTCCTGGACGATCAGCGCATCCTGCGGATCGTCCTCCACGAGCAACACCAACGGCTGCCGGACATCCTCACTCGCATGGGCCATGTTGGCAATTGCACCCTTCGTCACCGGCACCGAGCTCTAACGAATCGACGCCTCAGGTGCCCCACTGCCCACTACGGCCAAGAAGTGGCCCAAACTCACACACTTTTCCCAAGAAACTTTCCGGTATGCGTCCACGAGCTGAGCAATCGTCACGGGCCGGGGTCGAGGGGGTCTGGCGAATC
>NZ_JBSGCE010000108.1:0-18678 GCF_053601695.1 Nonomuraea sp. NPDC004702 | reverse complement strand
TGCGTGGGCTCCGCGCCCGCCGTCGCGCTCGCGCGCAAGCTGGAGGCCGACGGCGTGCCCGTGCTGGGCGTGATCGCCGCCGCCAGCTTCCCGGCCGCGCGGCTGCCCGGCCTGGCCAGGAAGCTGTTCCGCGGCGACCGCCTGGTCTCCGACCGGCTGTTCCGTGACGCGCTGCGGGCGTCGGGCGGCCTGCTCGACGACATGGACGAGGCCGCCAAGGCGACCGCGGTGCGCGCCATGCGCCACGACTCCACGCAGGCGCAGGAGTGGTTCACCCGGGAGCTGACCGCCGACGGCCCGCGGCTGGCGGCGCCGATCCTGTGCCTGGTGGGCGAGCGGGACCGGGCCACCCAGCTGCACGAGGAGCGCTACGCCGAATGGGGCGCCTTCGCGTCGAGGGTGGGGCACGCCGTGCTGCCCAGGGCCGGTCACTACTTCCTGCGCCATCAGGCCGAGCCGCTGGCCGCCCTGGTGTTCGGCCAGCTACGGCGCTGGTCGGACGGTGAGCTCCCGGATCCCGTGCGCCCGCCTGACCGGACCGGCCTGCGCTCCTTCTACACCGTCGCCGGCGGGCAGTTCGCGTCGGCGGTGGGCAACGCGCTCAGCGCCTTCGCGCTGGGCATCTGGGCCTACCAGCGCAGCGGCGAGATCCTGGACCTCGCGCTGGTCACGATGCTGGCGCAGATCCCGGCCGTGCTGCTCACCCCGCTGGGCGGCGCGCTGGCCGACCGGGTGGACCGGCGCAAGATCATGCTCGCCTGCGACGCCCTGTCCGGGCTGGCGATGGGGGCGCTGGTGCTGCTGATGGCGACCGGCCGGCTGGAGTTGTGGAACGTCTGTCTCATCGTCGCCGTCACCTCGATGGTCACGGCGTTCCATCAGCCCGCCTACCTGGCCGCGATCGCGCAGCTGGTGCCCAAGCCGTACCTGCCGCAGGCCAACGCCATGGCCAACCTGGGGTTCGGCGCGGGCAACGTGGTGGCCCCGCTGGCGGGCGGGGCGCTGATCGGCCTGTTCGGGCTGTCGGCGGTGATCTCCATCGACGTGGCCACCTTCGCGATCGGCGTGGGGACGCTGCTCGCGGTCCGGTTCCCGAACCGGCTCTTCCACCGGCGGGAGGAGAGCTTCCGGGCGGCGCTGAGCGGCGGATGGCGCTTCATCCGCCGGCGGCGGCCGCTGCTGGTGATGGCGGTCTTCTTCGCGGTGGTCAACTTCTGCACCGCGCTGATGTGGGTGCTCATCACCCCGATCGTGTTGTCCATCGGCAGCTCGGCCGACCTGGGCGTGGTGACGGCCGCCGGCGGTCTCGGCGTGGCGGTGGGCACGGGCGTGATCCTGGTGTGGGGCGGCAGCCGCCGCCGGGCGACCGGCATGATCGCCTTCGTGATCGGGTCCGGGATCGGTGTCGTGCTGATGGGCGCGTGGCCGGTCGTGGGGCTGGTCGCGGTGGGCCTGTTCGTCCGGCTGGCCTGCATGAGCATCGGCAACGCGCACTGGTTGTCGATCATCCAGACCAAGGTGGGCCCGGACCTGCAGGGCCGGGTGCTGGCGGTGAACGTCATGCTGGCCACGGCCATGCAGCCGCTGGGCTTCCTGTCGGCCGGGCCGCTGGCCGAATGGGCGGAGCCGCTGACCTCCCGGCCGGGCGGCGGCGCCGCGGCGGTGCTGCTGGCCAGCGGCGTCCTGATGGTGATCTGGGGTCTGCTCGGGCTGCGTCACCGGCCGCTGCACCACATCGAGGACCTCATCCCCGACGCGGCGCCGCCCTCGGAGGCAGCCGCCGACCTGAACGCGATCCAGGAGAAGGTGCTGAACGGATGATCTTGGTATCCGCGTCCGACGTGCGGGCCGCCGCGGCCCGCATCGCCCCGTTCGTCCGGCGCACGCCGCTGCTGCGACTGCCCGGCGAACGCCTCTGGCTCAAGCCGGAGAACCGGCAGCCCACCGCCTCCTTCAAGGTGCGCGGCGCCGCGAACGCGGTGGCCCGGCTGGCCGGTCGGGGCATCACGCACGTCGTGGCCCAGTCCTCGGGCAACCACGCCCAGGCCATCGCCTACGCCGCCGCCGAACACGGGGTGCGGGCCACCGTCGTCCTGCCCGACACCGCGCCGGAGCTCAAGGTGGAGGCGGCCCGCGGGCTCGGCGCCGAGGTGGTCATCGTGCCGCCGGCGCTGCGCGAGATCACCTGCCTGGCGCTGGCCGACCATCTCGGGGCGACCGTCGTGCGTTCCGACGACTTCGACGTGATCGCCGGGCACGGCAGCGCCGGGGCGGAGATCGTCCTGGACCTTCCGGAGGCGGGCACGATCCTGGTGCCCGTCTGCAACGGCGGTCTGCTGGCCGGCGTCGCGGTGGCGGCCAAGGCCGCCGACCCCGCGATCACCGTGATCGGCGTCGAGCCCGAGCTCGCCGCCGACGGCGCGGCCAGCTTCCGCAGCGGCAGCCGGACGGCCTGGCCGGTGGAGCTGACCTACCGCACCAGGGCCGACGGGTTGCGCGGCCCCGTCCTCGGCGAGCTGGCCTGGGAGCACATCCGGCGGCACGTCGACGACATGCTGACCGTCCGCGAGGACGACATCGATGCCGCCGCCGACCTGCTGTGGGACCGGCTGGGCGAGCGCGCCGAGCCAAGCGGGGCCGTGACCACCGCCGCCTACCTGGCCCATCAGGCGCTTCTGCCCGACGGGCCGGTGGTGGCGATCGTCTCCGGCGGCAACGTGGCGCCCGCCCTCCAGCCGGCGGCCCGGCAGGCGGAGTGACGCCGCCCTCGCGTCCCATGGCGCGGAACCACCATGGGACGCGAGGGGCGGGGACGGCCGCTACGCCTCTTCGGAGACCCCCAGGTACATCACGCTCGGGTACGCGGGGTTGAAGGCGATCGAGGTGACCCGGTCGTAGGCGTTGTGGTTGACGGTGACGCGGTCCTTGCGGGACTCGTACTTGTAGATGTCCGTGCCGATCGCCGACCAGCCGGTCCCGAAGTCGAAGTAGAGGACGTCGGCGTCCTTCGGGTGCGGGGCGAGCAGCGGCCCGTTGGGGATCGTCACCACCGCGTCCTGGTCCACGGCGGGGGTGAAGTTCCGGCCGCCGTCGTCCGAGCGGTAGATGTGCCGGCCGCCGGACGGCACGCCGGCCTCCAGCTCCGCCAGGTTGAGCCCCATCGCCCACACGACGTTCCCGGCGGCCGGGGAGATCGCGGCGCTGAACACGTTGACCCGGTCGCCGTCCGCGGCCAGCCCCGCGGCCGAGGCCCAGGTGCGGCCTCCGTCGAAGGTGACGCGGGCGCCGGTGTCGGAGGCGCCGAGCACCACGTGGTCCAGGTCGTGCGGGTCGAACACCGCCGTGTAGGACATGCGGGTGTCGCTCGGTGACCAGGCCGGCGCCCCGACGGGCTGCCAGGTGCGCCCGCCGTCCCGCGACTCGTGCAGCTGGCCCAGCAGGTCGGACGCCCGCAGGCGGTCGCCGTCGCCCCGGTCCACGCCGATCCCGATCAGGTCGCCGCCCGGCCCGGTGAGGGGCGTGACGCCCTCGGGCGTGGCGAGCGCCAGGTTGCCGTCGCGGTCCCAGGCGTAGGCCCGGCCGCCCTGGGCGGCGACCAGCTCGACGAAGGAGCCCTTGACCTCGCCGGCCGCCTTCCAGGTGCAGCCCGCGTCCTTGGAGGCCAGCAACCGCCTGTTGGACATGGCCAGCAACTGGTTCGGGCGGTCGAGCGCGACCAGCCCGGTGGTGTAGACGATCGGGCCGAGCACCTCGCTGGTGGACGCGATCTTCTTGCCGTCGTTCCACGCGTACGTCACAGAGCCGTCACCGGCGACCGTCTGGCAGACCGGCCGGCTCCAGCCCGAGCCGTCGAAACCCTCGCTGGAGGTCCTCGCCATGGCGGGCGTGGCGGCGGACAAGACCGTCAGCGCGGTCGCGAGCCCGATGGTGAACGCCTTCTTCAACACTGCCTCCCCGACAGGAATCTGGTACGCGTTCGTTCCTATCGGTGAATGCGATGCTCAGGCTAGGTCTGCCCGCGGCTGGTTCACGCCATGGCAGGTATCTGTCAAACTGTTCGATCATGAACGCGGACGACAACGCCCTCGCCGCCGTCGGCGTGGACGCCGAGGACGAGCAGATCTACCGCACCCTGCTGCGCCGGCCGCGCACCACGCTGCCCGAGCTGGCCGCGCACACCGGCCGCACCACCGTGGCCCTGCGCCGGGCGTGCTCCCGGCTGGAGGCGCTGGGCCTGGTCAGCCGCATGGCCGGCCGCCCGGTCCGGTACGTGCCGACCAGGCCCGACGTGGCGGTGGCCGCCCTCATCTCCCGCCGCGAGGAGGGGCTGGCCCAGGCCAGGCTGGCCGCGCTCGCGCTGCTGGCCGAGACGCCGCGGACGGAGAACCTGGCGCCCGAGGAGCTGGTGGAGGTCGTCCAGGGGCAGGCGGCCGTGGTGCAGCGCTTCACCCAGTTGCAGCAGACCGCGACCGAGGAGCTCCTGGTCCTCGACCGGCCCCCGTACGCCCAGGATCCCTCCCAGCAGAACGCCCCCGAGATGGAACGCCTCGCGCACGGCCTCGTGGTGCGCGGCATCTACGACGCCTCGGCCCTGGAGATCCCCGGCAAGCTCCGTCTCGCCCAGGAGTCGGCGGCGGCCGGGGAGCAGGCCAGGGTGAGCCCCGAGGTGCCGATGAAGCTGGCCATCGCCGATCGCAGGACCGCCATCCTGCCGCTGAACGCCGACGCCTCGGCCCACTCCGGCAGCGCGGTCATCGTGCACTCCTCGTCGCTGCTCGACGCGCTGGTCGCCCTGTTCGAGGTCCTGTGGCGGGCGGCGCTGCCGCTCCCGCTCTACGAGTCGCGCTCCCGCCCGGCGGACCTGCCGGACCCCGAGCTGTTCACGCTGCTCGCGGCCGGGCTCAAGGACGAGGCGGTCGCCCGCCAGCTCGGGGTGAGCCTGCGCACGGTGCACCGCAGGGTCAGCGAGCTGATGGACCGGCTCGGCGCCCGCACCCGCTTCCAGGCCGGCCTGCTGGCGGCGCGCCGCGGCTGGTGCGACCCGGACGCCTGACCGCCCGCGCAAAATCATTTGCGGCCGCCCGATCCGGACGGATAGGAAGCTGGGGTGCTTAAGGGCGGCAAGGTCGGGCTCCGGGCCCGCCACGAGGACGACATCCCGATCCTGCGGGCCGAGCTCTACGACGACCCGGTCTACTCCTCGCGGGCCGGAAACCGTCCGTGGCGGCCGGTCACGCCCGGCACCACGGACTCGCGGCTCGTGGTGGACGACACCGTGGAGGCGGTCGTCCCGTTCTCCGTGGTGGACCTCGACGGCGGCGCGCTCGTCGGCGCGGCGACGCTGTGGGGCATCGACACCCACCACCGGTCCGCGCACATCGGGCTGGGGCTGCTGCCGTCCTGCCGCGGCAAGGGTTACGGCACCGACGTGGTCGCGGTGCTGTGCCATTACGGCTTCGTCCTGCGCGGCCTGCAGCGGTTGCAGATCGAGACGCTGGCCGACAACGTCGCGATGCTGCACGCGGCCGAGCGCAACGGCTTCGTCCGCGAGGGCGTGCTGCGCTCCTCCGCGTGGGTGATGGGCGAGTTCCTGGACCAGGTGCTGCTCGGGCTCCTGGTCCAGGAGTGGAAGCCGGCCTCGCGGAGCCAGGCGGGGCCGCTCATGCCCCCGCCCACCAGGCCCGCGGCCCCCGTGGCCGCGCGGGCCTGGCCTCCCTCAAGGCCCGGACCGCAAGACCGGCCCGGCACTCACCCGCCGTTGCCGGGGTAGAAGTCCTCGCTCATGGGGGCGATCCCGCCCGTGCCGGGGTAGTAGTCGTCCTTCGCGGCGGCCGGGCCGGCGGCCAGGGCGAGTCCGGTCGCGGCCAGCAGGCCGATCGAGGCCAGTCTGAGTGTCGTCTTGGTCATGCCGTCACCTCTCGTCAGTCCGATGCGTGTTCTCCGGCCGGGCACGGGATCCAGTGCACAACCCGGGGCCGCCGCCCGTCACCCTGTTCCGGCCTGAGCGGGAACACACAGGTCACAGCGTCGGCGGGGTCCCAGTCTCGGTGACCGGCCGATTGTCCGGCAGCCCCCCGCACCGGTCCGGACAATCGGCACGACCCGCGCCGGACGCCGCCTTGTAGCATCGGAGCATGATCTTCACAGCGAGCACCGCCGACGTCGCCGTCGTCCTGGGGCCGGGCGGTCCGGTGGGCACGGCCTGGCTGCTCGGCCTGGCGGCGGGCCTGCGCGCGGCGGGCGTGGAGCTCGCGGACGCCGATCTGCTCGTCGGCACCTCGGCGGGCGCGATCGCCGCCGCCGCCCTGACCGCCGGACGTGACCTGGACGAGCTCGCCGACCTGCCGCCCGCGCCCCCGGACCGGCGGCGCGGGGACCCGACCGTGATGCCGCGCGTCCTGCAGATCCTCAACGCGCCCGGCGCCGACCCGCGCGAGGCGCTGCGCCAGGCCGGCGCGCTCGCCCTGGAGGCGGACGCGCTGCCGGAGGAGGACCATCTGACCGCCATGCGCCGGCTCGTCGGCACCGCCTCCTGGCCCGGCCGCCCGCTGCTGATCACCGCCGTGGACGCCGTCAGCGGCGAGCCGGTGGTCTGGAGCGGCGACAGCGGCGTCCCGCTGCCCGCCGCCGTCGCCGCCAGCAGCGCCGCCCCCGGCCACGCCGTCCCGATCACCATCGGCGCACGCCGGTACATGGACGGCGCGCTCGGCGGCGGGTCCAACGTGCACCTCGCCGCGGGCGCGGGCGCGATCGTCCTCGTCGAGCCGCTCGGGCACCTGTTCCCGGGCCCGGCGGTCGAGCGGGGCGTGCGGATCCTGCCCGACCAGGCGGCGCTGGAGGCGTTCGGGCCGGACCTCGGCGACCGGAGCCGGTGGGGCCGGGTGTACCTGGAGGGACGCCGCCAGTCCGCCGGGCTCGCCGAGCTGGTCGGGCCGTACCTGCCGGGCCGCTCCGCCCCGGCCTGAACGAAGGCGTGCCCGGCACGCAGCGGATCGGGGCAGGTGCGCGTTCCCTGTGCATGAATGTCGATATCGTCGCTCGCGCGTCCCCGCCGCCGGCCGAGGCCGCCGACGCGGTGGCCGGCCTGTACCGGGAGCACCGGCTCGCCCTCGTCCGCCTGGCCCTGCTGCTCGTGGGCGACCGGGAGAGCGCGGAGGACGTCGTCCAGGACGTCTTCTCCAGGTTGCCCGGCCGGAGCCCGGCGACCCTCACCCTGGCGTACGTGCGGGTCTGCGTGCTGAACGCCTCGCGCTCGCTGCTGCGCAGGCGGAGTGTCGCCGCCAGGGCGATCCTGCGGCGGCGCGACGACCCGGTGGACTCCGCCGAGACGATCGCGCTCCTGGGCGAGTCGCGGCAGGAGATGCTCGCGGCGCTCGGCCGGTTGCCCCGGCGGCAGCGCGAGGTTCTCGTCCTGCGTTACTACCTCGACCTGTCCGACGCCGACATCGCCGAGGCGACGCGCCTGCGGCAGAGCACGGTACGGTCCACCGCCTCCAGAGCCCTGGAGCGGCTTGAGCGCGAGCTGGGAGGCCGGGCATGACCACGATCGAGGACCGGCTCAGGGACGCCATGGCGGCCAGGGCCGAGACGGTTCAGGACGACGGGCGGCCGCGGGTCGCGCCGTCGCCGCGCCGGAGAGCGACGGCGGCCCGATGGTGGTGGGCGCCGGTGGCGGTGGCGACCGCGACCGCCGCCGTGGTGGGCGTCACCGTCCTGGGGACCCGGACGATCGGCTCCGCGCCGCCGTCCGCCGCGGCCCCGCCGGCGGCCGCCGGCCGCCTGTCGCCGCCGGTCGAGCAGGTGTGGCCGGGCGCGGTGCACGAGATCCCGGCGACGGGCCCCGGCGGCCGGGTCTTCGTGCCGGACGTGTTCGTCTCCGACCGGGTGGTGGCCGGCCGGGGGCTCACCGGGAACCGGCTCGACGGCATCTGGTCGTACGACCTCGACAAGCGCGCGTTCACCCAGGTCGCGCCGTTGCAGGACGTCAAGGTCGCGAACGAGCCGCTGGTCTTCGGCGACGGCCACCTGGCGTGGTCGGCGCTCCGGGACGACCGGTCGGAGATCTGGGCGGTGCCCGTCACCGGGGGCGTCCCGCAGCGGATCGCGGCACTGAGGGCCGTGCTGTCCAGCGACAACGCCTACACCGGGCTCAAGAAGCTGGCCATCGCCGGCGGCATGGCCGTGTGGTCGCCCGCCGACGGCGGCGTCTACCGGGCGCCGCTCAAGGGCGGGAACGTGTCCCTGGTCAGCGGGACGAAGGGCTTCTACCTGGTCGAGTGGCCCTGGGCCGGATGGCCGGCGCACGACCCGACGGTCGACCACCCCGTCGCCCGGCCCCTGGAGCACCTGAAGAACGTGCTCACCGGCCGGTCCAGGAACGCGGTCCCGGCCAAGAAGCGCTCGTCGTGGACCGACTGCGGCCCGGTGTGGTGCCTCGACAGGACGACGGCCTGGCGGCGCGACGGGACGGACCGCCGGGACCTGCCCGGGAACGCCACGGGAACGCTGATCTCCGGCCGCTTCGTCCTGCTCAACCAGGGGGACGCCGGCGGCCGCGCCCTGGCCCTGCACGACGTCGCCACCAAGCGCACCGGACGGCTCTTCCCCGTGCCGACGCGCAGGGGCGACAAGGCCCCGCCCACGCTGCACACCCAGGAGGGCGTGGTCTGGTTCCGGACGGCGCAGGGCACCCAGGTGGTGATCGACCTGAAGGCGGCCGGCCGCTGACCGGGGGCCGCCCGAGAATCGTCCGGCCGGACAGGCATAGCGGGAGTGCCCCGCGCGCGTCTCAGGGGTGTCATTCACACGTTTGGAGGTGGTCGTGGACCCTGCGGACGAGCAAGGCTTCCGCGAGTTCGTCTCTGCGCGCTCTCCTGCCCTGATGCGGCTCGGGTTCATGCTCAGCGGCGGCGACCAGCACGCGGCCGAGGATCTCGTGCAGGCCGCGCTGGCCAAGCTGGCGGCCCGATGGCGGCAGGTGGACGCCCCCGAGGCGTACGTCCGGCAGATCATGTACCGGCAGCAGGTGAACTGGTGGCGCGCGATCGGGCGGCGCGGCGAGGTGGTCCAGGCCGAGCCGCCCGACCGGCCGGGGGCCGACGGCACGCACCAGAGCGACCTGCGCATGGTGCTGCGCGCCGCGCTGGCCCGGCTCACCCCGAGGCAGCGCGCCGTGCTGGTGCTGCGCTACTTCGAGGACCTGCCGGAGGACCGGATCGCCGCCATGCTGTCCTGCTCGGTCGGCACGGTGCGGAGCACCACGTTCCGGTCGCTCGCCCGGCTGCGGCAGATCGCCCCGGAACTGGCTGCGGAACTGGAGGTCACCACATGAACCGGCTGCTTCGCGACACCATGGAGGAGTGGGCCGACGAGGTGCGGCTGCCGCACGACCTGGCCGACCGGGCGCTACGGCGGCGTGCCCGGCCGCCGGTCATGGCGGTGGTGCTGGCCGCCGGGATGGCCGTCGTCGTGGCGGTGCTGGCCGTCGGGCTGCACGGCCGGAGCACGACGGTGCGCCCGGCGAACGGGGTCCCCGTGCCCGTGCATCCCTCGGTGACGTCCACGGACGTGCGGGCCGACGTCGAGAACGCGCCGCCGAAGAGGTTCGTGGCGGCGGGGGACGTGGCCGTCTCCGCCTACTTCACCACCTGGCTGGAGAAGACGCCGGGCGGCGGCGAGCGCGTGCGGCGCACCTGGCACCTGTACGACCCCCGCTCCGACGGCTATGAGAAGACGCCGTGGGCCTGGCTGGACGTGGCGCCGGGGCTCCAGCTCGCGGCGGTGCTCCAGGGCGAGCGGATCGGCAGGCGGGTGGGGATCGTCGACATGAACACCCGGCAGGCCCTCGCCTGGATCGACCTGGAGCACGACGTCGGCTCGCTGGTCTGGTCGCCGGACGGCACCAGGGTGCTGGCCACGGCGTACTCGCAGTATCCGGAGCAGAGCCGGAAGCAGATGGGCAAGAACTCCTACACCGTCGAGGAGTTCGTCCAGCCCCGGATCGGCTTCTACGTCATCGACGTCGCCACCGGCCAGGCCGCCTACCACCCGCTGCCGTCGCTGGACCGCGACGGCAGCCCCGGGAACATGAACGCGCGCCAGGACCTCGGCTGGAGCCTGGACGGGTCCATGCTCTGGGAGCCCACCGACACCATGCCCGACAGGTTGTGGCTCGGCCTCGACGGCGCCCGCCGGGACGGCCCGGCCGGCGACCGGTACATCGACTACTCGGGCTGGTCGAAGGTCTCGCCCGACGGCAGGCTGACGCTGGACCGCGACCTGCCGCCCTCGGTGCCCGGCCGGCAGCTGGTGCTGCAGCACCTGGCCTGGGCCGACAACGAGAACGTGGTGGTGCTGGGCTGCGCGGGCGCGTGCAAGAACGAGTTCGACAACGGCCTGGCGCTGGCCGGCGCCGACGGCGAGCGGATGATCCAGCTCACCGGCAGCCGCGACCGCGGCGGCGAGGAGACCTGGCAGTGGGTGCTCACCCGCCGGAACTAGGTCCGGCGCACGCCCCGAGCCCCGTGCCGTCTCCAGCACGGGGCTTTCCCATGCCACTTGCCAGGGACTGAACATGTGTTTAGTCTACTGAACATGTGTTCAGACCTGACCGCTCAGGCCAAGATCCGCAACGCGGCCATCGCGCACTTCGCCCGTGACGGCTTCGGCAAGACCAACCTGCGCGCCGTGGCGGCGACCGCCGGGGTGAGCCCCGCCCTGGTCATCCACCACTTCGGCAGCAAGGAGAAGCTCCGGAGCGCCTGCGACGAGCACGTCCTGGGCATCCTGGTCCGGCGGGCCGGCGGCGCCCGCCCGAGCGGCATGCAGGACCTCTTCCGCGAGTACCTGTCCAACCCGGAGGAGTACCGCCTCCAGGTGCGGTACATGCTGCGCGCGATCGAGGAGGACACACCGGCCGCGGCCACGTTCGTCGAGACGCTGGTGGAGGAGTCGGAGCAGGTCCTGCGGGCCGGGATCGCCGACGGCTCGATGCGGCCGTCCTCCGACGTGCGGGCGCTGGCGGTGCTGACCGTGCTCAACAGCGTGGCCACGCTGACCATGCCGCCGTCGCTGGCGCGCGCGCTGGGCCACGAGCAGTTCGGGCCCGACGTGCTGCGCCGCCTCGCGCTGCCCACGCTGGAGCTCTACACCCACGGGCTGTTCACCGGCGACGCCGCCCTCAAGGCGGCCCGGGCCGCCCTCGACGACTCACCCCAGGAAGAGGACTGACGCGATGACCATCCCCCTCCCCGACCTCACCCCGCTGGAGAACACGCTCTGGCTCACCCTGGCCGGCAAGGCGCTCGACTACCGGGCCGAGCACCCGATCCTGCGCGACCGGACGGCCTACGACCTGGCCGCGAAGCTCGACCTCGACACCGCCCGGTTCAAGCTCTCCGCCAGCCCGGTCGTGGGCATCGCCCACCGGTCCCTGGTCATGGACGACATCGTGCGGCGGTTCGTCGCCGGCCGTCCCGACGCGGTCGGGCTCGACCTGGGCGCCGGGCTCGACACCCGCGTCCACCGCGTCGACCCGCCCCCCACCGTCGACTGGTACGACGTCGACCTGCCCGGCGTGGCCGAGGCCCGGCGCCTGCTGCTGCCGGAGCGTCCGCACGCCCACGTCATCGGCCGCGACCTCAACGACCCCCGCTGGCTGGACGAGGTGCCCTCCGACCGTCCGGCCGTGATCGTCGCCGACGGCCTGATCGGGTTCCTGTCACGGGAGGAGCTGGCCGGCCTCCTCGACCGGCTCATCCGCCACTTCCCCGCGGGCGAGATCTGCTTCAACGGCTACACGAGGTTCCACGTGTGGGCGGCCAGGAAGTACCCAGGCACCCAATCCGTCGCGCCCTTCCTGAAGTCGCCCGGATTCGACACGCCGCAGGACATCGAGCGCCTGGAGCCCCGGCTGAAGCTGGTGCGCGAGATCTTCCTGACCCGCGAGCCCGAGGTCGCCGGCTACCCGTGGACGACCCGGCTGGCGAGCCGGCTCACCTCCTGGAGCACGTCCCTGTCCCGCAAGGGCACCGCCGTCCAGCACTACCGCTTCTGAGGGGCGGGCTCGGCCCGGCGGATCAGGCGTCTGCCCAGCCGCTGCGCCGGCGCCTCCACCCACCGCCACGTCAGCGCGCACAGACCGAGCAGCGCCGCGCACACCGCGGCCAGGAGCGTCAGCCGCGCCGCGAGCGGCACGCCCGACGGCTCCGGCAGGAAGAACTCGACGCTCTCCAGCAGCAGCGGGTGCAGCAGGTAGATCGAGTACGACACCAGCCCCAGCCAGGTCAGCCACGACGGCATCGCGCGGCGGCGCAGCGTCATCGCGACGGCGAAGGTCAGCCAGGCCGCCACGGTCGCCACCTGCGTCCCGAGCTCGGCGCGCGCCGGCCACAACCCCGCCGGCGGGATCAGCGCCACCCAGACGAGATGCCGCTGACCGAGCAGGCCGGCCTCGACGCGGTAGAGCACGGTGCCGGCGAACATGGTCGCCAGGATGAACAGCCCCTGCCAGGGCCCGGGGTAGCTCTGGTTGACCGCCAGCAGCAGCAGGACCGTGCCCGCGACGGCCACGGCGCCCGCCTGCCGGACGCGCCTGCCGCCGCGCAGGACGGCGGCCAGCCCGGCGCCCAGCACGACGGTCACCACGACCACGACCGTGAGCATCCGGCCCGCGCCGCCCGCCGACAGCAGCGTCACCGGCAGCAGCCCGGCGCCGAGCACGGCGGCCGCCGCGAACCCGAGCGCGGCGGCCGTGCCGCGCCGGTGCACGCCGAGGGTGAACATCGCGGTCAGCAGGAGGTAGAAGGCCATCTCGTAGGACAGCGTCCACAGCACGTTGGCCACGTTCGGCGCGTACAGCAGGTTCTGCAGCATGCCGGCGTGGGCCAGGGCCATGGCCAGCGGCCGGGTGTCCCACCAGACGTGCAGGTCGTCCCAGCCGAGCGCGGCGAGCAGCAGCATGCCGGCCACGCACACGGCGAACAGCGGCCACAACCGGAAGAACCGCGAGATCCAGAAGGCCCGCACACTGCCCCGGCGTTCCAGCGACGCGGGCACGATGTAGCCGCTGACCAGGAAGAACACCAGCACGCCATACCAGCCGGGATCGAAGACGGCCTTGATCTGCGCGCGTGCCTCCGGCCACAGCGGTTCGAGCGCGTGCTCGAAGACCACCACCATCGCGGCGAGCCCGCGTAACGCGTCCAGCCAGGCGAGCCGCCCGGCATTCGGCGAGGCCGGACCTTCGACCGCGAGGGGAGCACGAAGCATCCGGACATCGTAGTGAGAAATATCGTTTACAGCCTTAAGGCCATCCTGGCTTGGGGTCACACGGCCGCCCTGTCCGCGTTCCGCGCCTGACCGCGCCCGCCGGGGTCACAGACCCGACATGGACGCGGCCAGGTACTGCCCGAGCTGCGGGATCCGCGCGTCGGACAGGCGGCTGGACGGGCCGGAGATGCCGGCCGCGCCGATCAGGGAGCCGCGGATCCGCACCGGCACCGCGACGCACCGGACGCCGTCGAAGGTCTCGTCCCGGTCGACCGCGTAGCGGGCCTCGCGGGACTCCTCCACCCGGCGCCGCAACTCGATGGGTCCCTTGGCGGCGTTCTCCGTGCCGCCCGCGTAGGACAGCCGGGCCAGGTGGGTGTCGAGGGCCTCGGGATCGAGGGCCGACAGGTAGGCCTTCCCCAGCGCCGAGCAGTGCATCGGCCGGATCGTCCCTAACTGCTCGGAGACGGCCACCACGTGCCGGGTGGGGAAGAAGGCGAGGTAGACCATCGTGTCCTTGGCCGGCACCGCCAGGATCGTCGCGTCGCCGCACTCGTCGCGGATCGAGGCCAGCACCGGGTCGATGATCTGGCTCCAGTCGGTCTCCGGCGCCTGGATGAGCCCGTAGAACTTGGCCGGGACGATCGTGTAGCGCTTGGTCGCCTCGTTGCGGGCCACGTACCCCGTGGCGACCAGCTCGGCGAGCAGCCGCAGGGCGGTGCTGCGGTTGACGTCGAGCTCGCGGGCGAGCTCGGCGGCGGTGAGCGGTTCCGCGGAGAGCAGCTCCAGCGCCCGCAGCGCGCGCTGTATGGGAGAGGCGGTACGGCCGTCGGAGGGGTCGTTCGTACCGGGGCTCTGGTTCGTCGTCATGACAAGGATTGTCCGCCGTTCAGGCCGAAGAGGTGATCAACCGCTTCGCGGTTGGCCCTGAAGGATCTCTCGGCCTGGTCCTCCCAGCCGAAGACCTGCACGGTGAGGATGCCGTCGAACGCGACCGACTCCAGCGCCCGGCGCACCTCGGCCCAGTCGATCTCGCCGCGGCCGAGGTCGAAGTGCTGGTGGATGCGGCACGGGACGCCCGGCGGGTTGACGATGGTGCGGCCGGGCCGGAAGGTGTCGGCGACGTGCACGTGGTCGAACCAGCCGCGGGCGAGCTCCACCTGCTCGGTGGTGCTGCCCTGGAGGTGGAAGGCGTGCGGCACGCAGTGCAGGTAGCGCAGCCGCGGGCTGCCGATCTCCTTGATCAGGTCCACCGCGCCGGCGGTGGTCTCGATGAAGTCCCACGGGTGCGGCTCGACGACGAGCTCGACGTCCTCGCGGTCGAGCACCGGAAGCAGGTCCTCGATCGAGCGCAGGAACGCCTTCCGGCAGGCGTCGGGCTGGTCCGGGTGGCCGGACAGCTCGGTGTTGATCCGCCGGCAGCCGAGCTCCACGGCGGCGGCGATGCCGTCCCGCCACCAGGCGACGGCCTGCTTGCGGACGTCCTCGTCGGGGCTGGACCACGCCTGGATCACGGCGACCGAGACGATCTCGACGCCGGAGGCGTCCGCCGCGTCGCGGAAGCCGCGCAGCTCGGCCGCCGAGGCGCGCATGGGGCCGAACGCCGGGATGAAGTCGTCGCGGTTGCCCATCTCCAGATGGCGGTAGCCGGCCTCGGCGGCCGCGCGGGCGGCGAGCTCGACCGGTTGGCCCTGGAGCATCGCCGGGTCAAGAGCGATCTTCATGCCACTTCTTCCTTCCAGACGCTGTCAGGGACGATGACCGCCTTGCCGGGCACCTGCCGGGCGCGAAGCGCGTCGAGCGCGTCGTTCACCTGGGACAGCCGCCACCGGGCGGTCGGTGAGAGCCGGATCCTCCCGGCGGCGGCCAGCGCGACGATCGACTCCAGGTCCTCGCGGCGGCCCGACCGGATGCCCCGGATGCGGGCCTCCTTGCGCGCGACGACGGCGAAGTCCACGTCAGGGACGCGAGCGTACCCGGCCAGCAGGTACGTTCCGTGCACGTTCAGTGCGTCCAGGCCCGGCGCCATGACGGCGGGCACGCCCGTGCAGTCGATGACGGCGTCGACGGGCGCGCCGGCCTCCTCGACCGAGGCGACGACGTCGTGGCCGACGGCCTGGAGCGCCCGGCGGCGCAGCGGGGCGGGCTCGACCACCTGGACGGGCACGCCGCGCACGCGCAGCAGCTCGGCGCACAGGTGACCGATGGGCCCCGCGCCGAGCACGAGCACGCGGCGCGGATCGCGCTCCAGCGCCACCCGGACGCTGTTGGCGGCGGTCGCCCCGCCGTCGACCAGCGAGGCGGCGTCCGCCCACGACAACCCGGACGGCAGCTCGACGAGCTGGGCCGCCCGTACGCGCAGGTGGTCGGCGTAGCCGCCCCAGGCGCCGAGCACGCCGGTGATCGACACCAGCTCCGGGCAGAGCCGCTCGTCGCCGGCCCGGCACGCCGCGCACGAGCCCTCGCCGGTGAACAGGGTGATGGTGGCCCGGCGGCCGAGCCATTCCCGGGCTCCGGCGCCGGCCTCCACGACGACCCCGACCGGCTCGTGGCCGAGCACGAAGGGCGTCTCGGGCCGGTAGGAGTGCCCGGCCAGGACGTGCAGGTCGGTGCCGCAGATGCCGCAGGCGTGCACCCGCAGGACGACCTCGTCATCGGTCTCGGGCACCGGCCGCGGCACGCGCGTGACGTCGAGCCGTTCGCTCGGGATCGAGGTGGCCACGGCGGCCTGCATGGTGGCCGTGGCTGACGTTGCTCCCACTGGTCGCCTTCTTCCGGGGGGCAGGTTCGGTGTGCACAACAGCATCCACAAGTGTTGCGACACATGCAACCCCTTGACGTCTCACGCAACACATTGTCCGAATCCACCGAGCAGTGAATTGCCAGGAAACATGCGGCTCACGGGGGTTGACATGCCTCGAATGTCCGCCATAGCGTCGGGCACCACTAACGTCCCTTGGTGCAACACAGTTCGTCTGACGCAACACCTCGCTGCTGATCACAGCGAGAGGTCGAGCCCCCCAACGGCCGCCCGCAGGTGCTCTTCGTCGCCGACCTTGTGGATTGAGACTTCAGGACGCGAGGAGTCACCGCCATCGCCCCCCTCCGAGACCCCCGCCCCGGAGGCTTGATGGCTCATTTCAAGGAGGACAGGATGCTCCGACACCATCGCTCCGCACGAGCTCTGACCGCTGTCGCCACCGCCGCCGCCATCGGCGCCACGGGCTGCGCCGGCTCCTCGATCACCACGAAGCCGGCCGCCGCGCCGACGGACGTGGGCACGTCGTGCGCCAAGTACGGCACCGTCAAGCTCACCGTCGGCATGTCGGAGGCCGGCGAGGCCATCGCCAACGGCTTCAAGGAGCAGGTGAAGTCCTTCCAGGCGGCCAACAAGAACGTCACGGTCGACCTGCAGATCAAGGACTGGGCCTCCTCCGCCGGCACCATCAAGCTGGTGATGTCCGGCAACAACCCGCCCGACGTCATGCAGGGCAACTCCGGCTGGGCCATCAACGGCGCCCTGTGGAAGGCGGGCCTGCTGCTGAACCTGGACCCGTACGCCAAGGCGTTCGGGTGGGCCGAGAAGTTCCCCGAATCGGCGCTGACGGTCAACAGGTTCACCGCCGACGGCAAGGCGCTGGGCGAGGGCAGCCTCGTCGCCGTCCCGCCCGCCATCCAGTACGTCGGCGTGTTCTACAACAAGGCCGTCCTGGGCAAGCTGGGCATCGACCCGGCCACCCTCGACGACAAGGCGGCCTTCCTCCAGGCGCTGGACAAGGCCAAGGCCGCCGGAGTCACCCCCGTCCTGCTCGGCGACTCGGAGAAGTGGCCGGCGCTGCACAACCTGTCGCTGTTCAACGGCTGGTACGTGGCCCCGGACACGATCAACAACTGGGTCTACAACAAGCCCGGCAGCACCTACGACGACGACGGCCACCTGAAGGGCTCGACCGACTTCCGCACCTGGATGGAGAAGGGCTACTTCAACTCCGACGCGCTGGCGACCAGCTTCACCGACGCCACCAGCCGCTTCGGCAAGGGCCAGTCCGCCTTCTTCGTCACCGGCTCCTGGGCCCTCGGCGACGTCGGCAAGGCCCTGGGCGACGACGCCGGCTTCATGCTCTTCCCGGCCGGCGACAGCGGCAAGCACGCGGCCGTCGGCGGCTACAGCCTGCCCTTCAGCATCTCGGCCAAGACCAGGTACCCCGACTGCGCGGCGGCGTTCATCGACTACGTGACCGCCGGCGAGGAGGCCGTCGCGGCGCAGATCGCGGCCGGCCGTCCGTCGGCGACCAAGGCGGGCGTCAACGCCGAGATCGACGACCCGCTGCTCAAGCAGATGGTCGACGCCTACGAGCGGCTGTCCTCCGAGAACGGCCTGTTCACCTGGGAGGACTGGCCCACGCCGACCATGCTCACCTTCCAGGGCGCCGAGGCCCAGCGGCTGCTGTCGGGCGAGGTCACGCCCAAGCAGTACAACGAGTCGGTCCAGAAGAACTGGGCCGACTACATGAAGACCCGTTCCTGACCTGTCGGGCGGCGCACGAGGCGCCTGCCCCGTCCCCCCGTGAGAAAGGCCATTCGTGGACAAGGTAGTCATCACCGTAACCGTCGACTGTTCCATGTCGTATCCCGGCTTCAAGGGCATGCCGAGGATCGACGACGTGCCCGCCGTCGCCGGTGAGTACGTACGGGCGATCGACTCCGGCGCGTCGCTCGTCCACCACCACGGCGTGCACTACCTGGAGGACTCGATCCAGGAGGACGGCCGCCAGCTCTCCCGCACCGACTACGACGGCTGGGCCGACCTGACCGACCGCATCCGCGCCGAGCGCGACTCGATCATCCAGTTCGGCATCGCCAGCGCCCGGCTGGAGGAGAAGGTCGCGCTCATGAAGCTGCGCCCGGACATGATGTCCTACGCCTTCAACGTGCACGACGAGTACTTCCGGCCCGACCCGGCCTACCCCGCCAACGAGCAGTACGCCATCCACACCCGCCCCGAGCTGGAGGCGTTCTGCAGGGCGGCCAAGGAGCACGGCGTCAAGCCCGAGGTCGAGTCCTTCTACACCGGCGCGTTCTGGAACCTGGAGTTCATCCGCGACCAGGGCCTGCTCGACGACCCGGTCTGGACGACCCTGTTCCTGGGCTGGCCCGGCGGCGCGTGGACGCCCCCCACCGAGGACTCCCTGCTGTACCTGGTCCGGCACCTGCCGCCGCGGGTCAACTGGAACGTCAGCGTGATGAACCCGAAGATGCAGTGGCGCCTGCTGGCCATGGCCATGAGCCTGGGCGGCCACGTACGGGTCGGCTGGGTGGCCAGGTTCGTGACGTTCGCGGCCATGGCACTGCACGCCCACCCGGAGTACTACGAGCGCGTCCGCGAGGGCGACGAGCAGTTCGTCGAGC
>NZ_JBSGCE010000107.1:0-18739 GCF_053601695.1 Nonomuraea sp. NPDC004702 | reverse complement strand
ATCCTGCTCTGCCAGCTCGGCTACTCCGTCCCGAACCCCGCCCACCTGATGAACGACTTCTGGACCACCCTCTACCAGGCCCTCGACGACTGACCCGGGTACGGCGGCGAGCACGCCGACCGCCGGCGCAACAGCGGTCCTCGGGGCGGCGGGCAGCAGCTCGCCGCGGTGGCCCGGCTGTTCGCCCGCACGGAGTGGACGGCCCGGAACGCCGACGATCCCGTGTCACTAGCGCAGGTGGCGCGGCTGGCGGGGCAGGAGATCGGGTGGAGCCCGGACCGGGCCGACTTCAGTACGGCCGTCTCAACCGGGAGGCCCGGCTGGAAGGCGGCATTGACCTGCCCAAGCAGCAGTACAACCGGTGGTTCCGCGCGCTCGGGCGTCTCTCGGCCAAGGCTGCCAGGCTCGGCGACGGCCAGGAGCTGCGGCGGCTGGTGCTGGTCGGCCGCAGCGGCTTCGCCACCGATATCCCTGGGACAGGTTCGCGGCCCCGGCCCAGCTGGCCGAGATGCAGAAGACCGTGCCGGTGGCCGGCGTGTCAGGGGCGTACGGCCTCGGTATCTTCGCCACCGACCTGCCGCGCGGACGCTTCTGGGGGGCACAGCGGCGGCGTCTTCGGCATGGCCACCGACTCCTACACCAGCCCGGACGGCGCCCGACAGCTCTCCATGGGCGTCAACCGCACGAAGTACCAGAGCCTGGACGAGAACGGCAACTTCGTGATCAGCCCCATCGACTACGCCACCGTCGACTACCTGCTGCTGGGGCTCTGCGGTCAGAGCCCGGCGCGCACGAAGGCGGCGCAGCCGGAGATCGTCCCGTTCGCCGTGGACCGGCTGGTCTCCGTCAAGCGCTAGCGTCACGCCGCTCAGCACGAATTCCGGAGGCCGCACAGAGTTGAGGTGCTGTCCAGGCAGCGCCCCGGCGTGGCCGGCTTTTGTCATATACCGGTGGCCCCTGTTTTGGGATCATCGACACCGACCGGCGATGATCTCGACGAGGAATGAGTCACCATGACCGACCCCCTACGCGATGGCGACCCGGCTCGCATCGGCTCCTACCGGCTGCACGCGAGGCTCGGTGGGGGCGGGATGGGAGAGACATCCCCCGGAGCGGGCGCCTGGTCGCCGTCAAAGTGGTGCGCCCGGAGCTGGCCGGCGACAGCGACTTCCGGCGCCGCTTCACTTCCGAGGTGGACGCCGCCCGCAAGGTCGGCGGCTTTTACACCGCCCAGGTCGTGGACGCCGACACCGACGCCGTCCGGCCGTGGCTGGCCACCGCCTACATCCCCGGCCCCTCCCTGCACCAAGCCGTCGACGAGCACGGGCCGCTCCCCGTGGAGTCGGCCGCCGTGCTCGGCGCCGGGCTTGCCGAAGGACTCGCCGCCGTGCACGCCTGCGGGATGGTGCACCGCGACCTCAAACCCGGCAACGTCATCCTTGCTGAGGACGGGCCCCGCCTGATCGACTTCGGCATCGCCCGCGCCCTGGACGCCACCAGCCACACCCAGACCTCCACCGTGCTGGGCACCGCCGCGTTCATGTCCCCCGAACAGGCCATGGGCCGGGAGGTCGGGCCGCCCTCGGACGTGTTCTCGCTCGGCTGCGTGCTCGCCTTCACCGTGACCGGCCGCAGCCCCTTCGGGACGGGGCCCGTCCACGCGGTCGTCTTCCGCGTGGTGCACGCCGAGCCCGATCTTCAAGGAGTGCCCGCCCCCCTGGCCGCTCTGGTGGCGGACTGTCTGGCCAAGGACCCCGCCGCCCGGCCCGGCCTGGAGCAGGTGCTGACCCGGCTCACCGCGCTCGTTTCGCCCGACCAGGGGCGGTGGCTGCCTGAGGCGCTCACCCAGGCCATCGCCGACCGCCGGACCCTGGCGCTGACGGCTCTTCACGACCCGGCCACCGCGACCGACGGTGGCGGCCCCCGAGCGATGGCGCCACCACCGTCCGGCCACGCGAATCCGCCGGGGGCGCCCCAGCCCTTGCTGGTCAACGAACGCCGCCATATGCGCGGCCGTGACCCCCTGCACTCCGCCACCGGCCAGCAGATCGCCGCCTATGTGCTGCTTGCCCTCTTCACCCTGATCTCCGTGAGCACAGTGGTGTACCAGCTCGATTTCGCCGACGACGCGAGACGGTGGCACCGGGTGGAGAGCTACGACGAAACCGAGATGGTCGGCCAGATCATGCTGGCGGCCCAGGTCGTCTCCGGCGTGGAATTGACGGCGTCCTGGCTGCTCTGGTTCTTCCGGGTACGAGTCGTCGCCGAACGGCTCGCGCCCGGCCGGCTGCGCTACCGCCCCTCCATGGCCGCATTCGGCTGGTTCATCCCGATCGGCAACCTGTGGCTGCCCAAGCAGATCGCCGACGACATCTGGCACGCCTCCAGCCCCCCTGGACGCGGCGGCACGACAGCCCCGGCCGGTCTGCTGCACACATGGTGGGCCCTGTGGCTGGTCACTTTCCTGACCTGGCCCCTCTTCTGGATCGAGTGGACGACACTCCTCACCAAGGACTACGACTCCGAGACGTACGAGGACACCCTTGGCCTGAGGTACGAATTCACGTGGGCGACCTGGGCCAGCGTGGCTGTGCACGTGCTGGTCGTACCGACGGCGATCGTCACCGCCCTGTTCGTGCGGCGACTGGGCGCCATGCAGGCGGCCAGACTCGACACCTGACGAGCGAACGGCCGGTCCTGATGCCCCCGGGTGTGGCCGGGGGCGGAAGGCGGTCAGTGGCGCCGGCGGAGTTCTTCGTTGATGCGCAGCGCCTCGGCGAGCTGGTCTTCCAGGATGATGATGCGGCAGGCCGCTTCCAGCTGGGTGCCGGCGTCGACGAGTTCGCGGGCGCGGGCGGCCAGGCGCAGCTGGTAGCGGGAGAAACGGCGGTGCCCGCCCTCGCTGCGCAGCGGCTCGATCAGCTTGGCGGCGCCGAGGCTGCGCAGGAACGCCGGGGTGACGCCGAGGAGCTCGGCGGCCCGGCCCATGCTGTAGGCGGGATAGTCCTCGTCATCGAGCCGCTGCCCGAGACTGCCGGCCGCTTCGACCTCCTGAACCGGGTGATCACCGGTGGGGCTGGGCCGCTCCCGCTTGGACGCGGTGACCGTTGCCAGAGGTGTTTGATCCATTCAACCTTCCCGAATGCGAACAGGGGCCCCGGCGCCATGATGCGCCGGGGCCCAGAGGTTTAACACCATCGACCGGCCCTGCCTGCGTGCTGCAGGGGCGGTTCACTTATGCCGCACCAGCCGCCCGATGCGGGGGTGCGGGGATCGCGTAAGCGTGACCGTAGACCACCGTCCTGTTCGTGGAGCTGCGGTACCCGTGCGGCGACATGCGGCCGGCGACGGGCGATCCTGATGGCGTTCAACACTCCTTTCCGGTTATCCGTACCTCGGCGCCCCGATCGCTGGCGCCGACTTTCCGTAATCGGCAGCGCGTCCACCGCCCCGGCCCCTCTTGCTCAACCACACTGGCCGCGGCAGTCCGACCTTCTGCCCTACCTCGTTCTGTACTGCTGTCCACGTCCGTCCGGGCAGCCTCATCGTGGTGCTCGTGCTGCCCTCGTGGATTCATCCCTTGCGATGTCAGGAACTCTAGCTCCTCTTGGCGCGAATGTCTACAGTGGCGACTACAGATTTTCTTTCGCATCAGAGGTAAGGGCCCGCCTCACAGCCAACCCCCCTCCCGGGAAGAGCTAGCCCTGGGGTTGCTCGGCTAGTCGATGAACGTGTATTCCTCTCGGTGCTCCTCGAAATCGACGAATTCGACGACGACCATGGTGATGTTGTCCGGACCGCCGTGCTCCACGGCAAGGGCTTCGAGGCGATCGGCCACATCCGCCGATCCGCCGGGGCCGCTCAGAACGTCCATCAGGAGCGGGTGAGGGATCGCCGCGCCGAGTCCGCCGGTGCACAGCAGGATCCGGTCACCGGGGTGCAGGCGGAAAGTCACCAGGTCAGGGGCGCGTTCGTGGGGTCGTCCATCAAGGAAGTTCGGGATGCGTTCCGGTGAGTTCGGCGCGCCGGGGGCCTCGGCCATGCCGTGGGCACGACTCGCGGTCGTCCAGATGAGTTCAGCGGCTCCGCCGGCGGTTCGTCGCGTGAAGTACGCCTGTGTATCGCCTGCGTTGGTGAAGACCGCCATGGTTCCGGACCACGCCATGGCAACCAGGTCGGCGCCCATGCCCGCCAGTTCGGGTTGCGCTTCGATCTTTCGCTGAAGGGACTCGTTCGCGGATCTGAGCGCATGTTCGACAACGGTGGTCAGGTCCGAGGGATCGATTTCGCGGTCGTACTTCCGCAGGGTTTCGGTCACGAGGTGGCTGGCGACGTCGCCGGCGACTCGTTCCCTGCGGCCGTCGGCGACCGCGAACACATAGGGACCTGTGCAGATGTCGTCCACGATGTGCCGGCGCGCGGACCCGGAACAGGTGCGGGAGGCCGCGTTCCAGGTGAGGTTCACCATTTTCGTCTGCCTGCCGGTTCGGGGTGGGGGTTGTCGGCTTGATCAGTCTGCCATCGTGTACATCTGGCCTGAGGCGGCTTCAGGCGTGCTCGACGGTGTAGCCGCTGGCCTGGAGGGTGAACAGGCGGGCGTATTCGCCGCCGGCGGCCATGAGGGTGGTGTGGGTGCCCTGTTCGGCGACTCTGCCCTCCGCCAGCACCACGATGAGGTCGGCGTCCTTGACCGCGCTCAGCCGGTGGGAGATCAGCAGGCTGGTGCGGCCGGCCCGATGCTCGCGCAACCTGTGGTGGATGGCGTGCTCGGCCTCCGCGTCGAGCCCGGCGCTCGGCTCGTCCAGGACGAGCAGGTCGCGTTCGCCCCTGATCAACGCTCTGGCCAGGGCGAGCCGTTGCCACTGGCCGCCGGACAGCACGACGCCGGAGGTCTCGGCCGCGTCGAGGAAGCGGTTGCTGAGCAACGTGTCGTAGCCGTGCGGCAGGGCGTCCAGCGCCGTGTGCACCCCGGCCAGCCGGGCCGCCGTCCTGACCTGCTCGGGCGAGGCGCCGAGTGAGCCGAGTGAGATGTTCTCCGCCGCGGTGAAGTCGTAGGCCACGTAGTCCTGGAAGACCGCGGTCAGCCGGGAGCGCAGTTCGGCGGGGTCGGCGTCGCGCAGGTCCGTCCCGTCCCAGCGGACCGCGCCGCGCGACGGGTCGTAGAACCGGCACAGCAGTTTGACCAGCGTCGACTTGCCGGCGCCGTTGAGCCCCACGAGCGCGACGCAGGCGCCGTGCGGGATGGTGAGATCCACTCCGCGCAACACCCACGGTCGCCCCTCGCCGTAGCGGAACCAGACGTCCCGCATCTCGATCCCGGAGCGGAGGGCGGGCAGCGGGCGGGGCGGGCGGCGTACGGGAAGGTCCGGGGCGGCGGAGACGACGGCGCGGTAGTGTCCGAAGACCAGCAGCGCCTGGTGCAGCCGGGCGACCTGGGTGACCCCGCCCGACAGCGCGCCCTGCACCCCGGCGACGGCGGCGGCGAAGACGGCCACGTCGCCCACGCCGAGCCGGCCGCCGGCGATCGCCCAGATCAGTCCGGCGCCGCCGATGGCGGCGCCCAGCAGGGCGAGCAGCCCGTGTCCCGCCAGCGCGCGCCGTTCCAGGGCCTCCTCCTGGCGGTTGACCGCGCGGATCTCGCCGAGGAGACGGTCGCGCAGGTACGCGCCCAGCCCGAACAGCCGCACCTCCTTGGCCGGCTCGACCTCGGTGAGCAGCCCGGCGTAGAAGATCTGGCGGCGCATCGCCGGGCTGATCTGCCATTCGAGACCCACCTTGCGCCTGCTCAGCGACAGTTGCACGCCCAGCGACGGCAGCGCCGACAGCAGGACGATCGCCGTCATGACCGGGCTCAGCGCCGTGAGCGCGGCGACGAACCCGGCCAGCGTGACCAGCCCGCGCACCAGCGACAGGCCGGGGGCCAGGATCTGGTTGGCCGCGCCGGTCCCGGCCTGCTCGGCCAGCCTGAGCCGGTCGCGGAAGCGGGGGTTCTCGAACGGGCCCAGGCCGACGAAGGCGTTGACCGAGGTGAACAGGCGCTCGCGGGTCAGCAGGCCCAGGCCGCGGCGCAGCCGTCCGTCGGTGTGTTCGGTGAGGTGCGGCAGCAGCGCGGCGACCAGGCCGACCACGCCGAGCATGATCGTGGGCATCAGTACGGCCCGGCCGCCCGCCAGGCCGTCCAGGATCAGCTTGGTGCACCAGGCGGCGGCCACCGGCGTCGTGCCGCCGGCGAGGACGGCGAGCACCGAGCAGACGGCGGCGACCGGGGCGGCCCGCCAGGCCGAACCCCACACCGTCACGGCCCGCCCGGCCAGCCGCAACACACCGGGCGAGACGTCGTGGGTCATGCGGTGACGGGAGCGCCGAGCCCGGCCACGGTGACCGCGCGCGACCTGACCCGGCCGGAGTCGTCGAGCAGGTAGAAGGCGGGGAAGGCGGAGTTGGGGAAGGCCAGGCAGACCGGCCCGTTGGCGGGCTCGGCGAGCACGGTGGCGCTGCCGCGCAGCGCGTCCGCGTAGCTCTCCCCGCCGGGGCCGGACACGACGGCGAGCACCTGCGAGGGGGAGTAGCCCGCGTTGGCGACGAGCTGGAGGAACGGCGGCAGTTGCCCGGGGCAGGCCTGGCACTCGGTGTCGAAGAAGCCGATCACCGAGGGCCGCCCGATCCCGCGCACGTCCGGGACGGTCGAGCCCACCGGCAGCAACGGCGGCCCCGAGGGAGCGGCGTGCTGCTCGGCGTGGCGCACCCTGCGGATCACCGCGAACGTCAGCACCAGGTTGAGCGCGCTCATGACGCCCACGATGACCAGGGCTGCGATGACGTACGGCATCAGAGGTTCCTCTCCAGGAGAAGGTCGGCGAGGTCGTCGAAGAGCACCAGCACGGCGGCGAGCACCGCGGCGGCGACCAGCGCCAGCGCCACCCCGGCGAGTTCGACGCGCCCGCCCGGCGTCACCCAGCCGGTGACCGCGACCGCGATCAGCAGCAGGTTGCGCACGATCTGGGCGCGGCTCAGCGGAGCGGCGGTGACGCCGAAGCACCGGCAGGCGGCGGCGGAGCCGCGGCGCAGGGCCAGCAGGATCGCGGCGGCGAAGGCCGCGAGCAGCACGGCGGCCAGCACGAACCCCGCGCGCTCACCCAGGGCGAGCAGCGCCACGGCGGCGCTCTCGCCGGCCAGTACGGCCACCGCGACCGGCGCGGCGGGCAGCCCGGGAGCCAGACCGGGGACGGAGGACACGAAGGCGCGCCAGCCGGTGGCCTTGCCCGCCAGCGCGGCCAGGAAGACCAGGCAGAGCACGGCCCTGCAGCCCAGCTCTATGTACGGCATGGCGCTCCTTCACGGGTGGTGCCGCCCACGACCCCCTGCGAAGGGGGCGTGGGCGGGGTGTGGAGGGTCAGCAGCACTCGTAGCAGGACACGTAGGTCGTGCAGTCCGGCCGCACGCAGGTCCACGCGGTGTGGTCGAGCCAGTGGTAGCACCAGCACTCGTAGGGGCACCCCCTGGCGTCCGCGGTGCTGGCGGGCAGCAGGGCGCCGAGCATCCGGTCGCCCAACGCCTTGAGTGTGCGAGTCATCCGACCTCCTGGGTGAGAGGGGCTGTATTCGCCTGATCATCACCATCGGGTCAGGGGAGGGGCAATCCTTTCGGACCGCCACCGAAATGCGACAAATCAGGCGCTGTATTCGAGGAGTTCGTGGCCCAGCGAGGTGAGCACGTGCCGCACGGCCCGGCCCTCGCGGTAGGTGTTCACGAGCCCCGCCAGCCGCAACGCCGTCACGTGCTCGGACACCGTGGACGCGCTCACCGCCAGCGACCTGGCCAGCTCGCCGGTCGCCGAGCCGCCGCCGATCGAGCGCAGCACCCTGGCGCGGGCCTGCCCGACGACCTGGGCCAGGGCGTCCACCGACGCGGGACGCCGGGCGCCCTCGTCGCCGGCCGGATAGGCGATGACCGCCCTGCTGCCGCCGCGGGGCGGCGACAGCGCGAGGAAGCAGCGGCTGGCGCACATCAGCGGCGAGAACGCCACGCCCCCGTCGCCGAGCTCCACCGGCGACGGGCACAGGTCCGAGGTGTCGATCTGCAGGGCGCAGCCGTACCAGCTCAGCCTGGGGGTGAGCCTGGGCAGCGTACGGCCGAATCCCCGCACGCAGATCAGCTCGGAGTAGCGGTTCACGTGGGCGTTCAGGCGGTGGCGGATCGCGTCCCACTCGGGGGCCACGCAGCTGACGTAGAAGGCGCGGAGCGCGTCGGCGACGTCACCGAGACCGGGCTGGACGTCGAGTTCGTCGTTGAGCGTGCCCGCGCCGGGCGGCAGCGGCAGGTCGGCCCAGAGGAAACCGGACACGCTGTGCGGCGCGTGGTGGACACGCCGGACGAACGGCATGGCTCTGGCGGGCGTCCTGCGCGCCAGATCCCGCCACGGCGATCCGGGTACGGCGAAGCCGGGATGATACAGGCACAGGGCGGCGAACAGGGTGTGGTGCAGCGGGGAGATGGTGAAGGTGGTCGCGGCCAGTCCTGCGGCAGAAAAGACCAGACGCATATCCCAGCCCCGTTGTCAGGAAATGTCCGGACATAATGGAGTATGGGGCTGTTAAGACGTACTAACAAGGGTGCGTAGGACGACCCCCAGAACCCGATCGGCCGGGACGAGCCCCCACAACCGCGAGTCCGCGCTGATCTCCCCGTCCCCCAGCACCACGAGCTTTCCCGGCGGCACCGTGGCGGGCAGCCCGGGGCACTGCGGCGGCACCGGTTCGCCCGGCAGCGCCGCGACCCGCTTGACCACCCAGTCGGCGGCCGCGACCTCGGGCAGCGGCCCGTCCCGCCACCGCATTCCCGGCCCGATCGGTTCGAGCACCACGATCTGCCCGCGCCGGACCGCCTTCCCGCGCAGCACCAGCAACCGGTCGCCGGGCCGCAACGCCGGCACCATGCTCTCCCCCCGTACGGTCACCACCGCCAGCCGGCGCCTGGCGGCGAACGCGACCACGACCACGACCAGCAGGGCGGCGGATCCGGCGAATACGGCGATCATGGGCATGGCGCGAGCGTAAACGTCCGGCCTGTGGGGCTCAAGAACTCGTCCGGTCGGACGGGAGGGGCTGAAGTCCTGTCCACGACGGACACCGTCGCCCGGCGAGGGCGACGCTCGGACGGCGTGGGGCGCCCGTTCCTCGGGGGCGAACACTCATGGGGACGGGCGCGGTTCTGCGGCGTCGAGGAACACCTCGTTCCTGCAGCGCGGAGGCTTGCGCGGGTGACCTCGCGGTGGTGATCCGGCTAGTCGGGGGAGCGCAGGAGCATTGCCTCCACCTCGGAACCGGCGTCGGCCGTGCAGACGTACGTGGGCCTTCCGGTCGCCGGGTCAACGGCGTACAGGGTCGCCCGCTTGCCGCACTTCGAGCACCAGGCGTCCGGCCCGCCGCCGAGTTCGGCCAGGCCGACCTTGATCTCTGGGATAACAAAAGCCATGCGGGCAGCGTAGGTCGGCATGGTCAGGACGTCCGTGGTGACAGGGCGTCATGCGGAATCCATGCCCGCAGATTGTTCGACACGGGAGGTGCCGGGCCTGGTGGTGGCGCGGTGCGGAACGGTCAGTACACCGGGCTCGTCCGCTGCCACTGGTTCCGCGGAGGCGGCCCTTGTCTGCCGGGCCGAACCTGCTCATGGACCTCGGTGAGCACGCAGCCCACTACGACGCCCGGTTCGAGGTCCCTTGCCGGAGCTCTCCGGCGACATGCCAGTAGATCTGGATGTCGAATCGGCTCAGATTGGCCACGCGATCCTCGCCGCCCAGGAAAAGCGGAACGTCATAACCCAGGCACTCGCCGAAGCCCAAGGGGGCCGTGTCGATGGCACGCCACTCCTCGTAGAAAGTCTCGGCCAAGGCTTCGTCGGCGTGGTCGACCAGCTCGCCGTCGTGGAAATCGGAAAAGGGCACCGGGATCTCCAGGACTTGGCCGGTCCCCGGCTCCAGCATGAGTATCGGAGGGTCTTCCGTCTCGTGTGCTCGTAGGTCCAGAGAGAACTGCCGTCCCAGCCAGTCGAATCCGAAGCACGACAGATCGCCGAACTCCGGAAAGGCGTGCGCGGCGAAGGCGTCGGCCTCTGCGCGAGAGGCCCACGTGTGAATCCGGTACAGGCCGTCGTCGAAAGTGGACCCGCCGAACTCTGACAACAGCTTGTCGGTCACGCGGCGGCGTCCGCCGGGAAGAGGGGCGCCTTCGTCGGTCCCCGCATTCGCCGTCAGGCCATGGGCTTGCAGGAACCGATTCAGCATTTTCTACCGCTTCCTTCGTGTGCTTTACCTGCCGGAACGTCGTCGGGGGCCGTGGTCGGGGCGACGGTTCTTGAATGACGCGCAGTTCCGCCCTGCCGGTTGGTTCCATGACGCCCGCACCGCCGTCGTGGGCGGGCGGGCGCCGGTTGCCGGTGAACGGCGAGGGCCTGTCAGAGGTAGGTGCCGTACAGGTCCACGGCGGGCCAGGTGGTCACCGCGTTGGCGGCCTTGTGGAGGGCCGGGTCGATGTCGGCGTAGCTCAGGCCGGAGGCGTCGTCGCGCTGGTTGAAGAGCGCGGCCCAGGTCAGCCCGTCATACCGCCGCACCAGCAAGGTGTAGGTGCCGGGGAGGCTGCCGGTGTGCCAGGTGTTGCGGCCGCCGGTGACGTTGCGGACCGACCAGCCGCAGCCGTACCACCAGCCGTCGCCGTTGACGCCGGTCTCGGGTTGGGCGAAGGCCCGGGAGATCGACGTCGAGGTGAGCACGGAGCCGGCGGCGTCGAAGATCCCGGCGAAGCGCACCAGGTCGACCGCCGTTCCCAGCCAGCCGCCGTGCGCGTCCATGTTCTCCAGGTTGAACGAACCGTACGGAGCCGGGACGGACGTGCCGGAGGCGTCGAACACCGTCTTTCCCGTGTACTTCGAGACGTACGGCACCTCGCCGGTGACGGCGCCCGCCTTGAGCGTGCGCCCGAGCCTCATCCGGGTGATCCCGCGCGGCCCGAGGATCTTCTGCTGCACGTACGTGCCGTACGGCATGCCGCTGACCTTCTCGATGATCCGGCCGAGCAGCAGGTAGTCGTAGTTGGCGTAGGCGTACGTGCTGCCGGGGTCGTGGTCCAGGGCGAGGCCGCCGGCGTACCGCATGATGTCGGCCTGGCGGACGGGCAGCGCCGCGCCGAGCGCCCTGGAGACCGCCAGGTCGCTGAACATGGGGTCGGCGGTGATGGACGAGTCCCAGCCGCCCAGGTGCTGCAGCAACCTGAGGACGGTCACGTCCTTCAGCCGGGGATCCACCGTCTTGCCGGACGGCGGCGTCAGCGGGAGCAGGTCGGGCAGCCGGTCGGTGAGCTTGAGCTTGCCGTCCTGCACCAGCTTGAGGACGGCCGCGCCGGTGATGGGCTTGCTCAGGCTGGCGATCCGGAACAGCGAGGTCGGCTGGGTCTTCAGGGTGGTGCTGGTCGTCCAGGTGTAGCCGCGGGCCAGGACGAGCTTGCCCTTGCGGGTGACGGCGAGCGATCCGCAGGAGAGGTTACGGGCCTGCATGAAAGCCTTCATGGTGCTGTCGAAACTGCCCAGCCCGGCTCCCATGGTTCCGGTCGTCTTCCACGTCCCGGCGGCGGCGTCCGCCCTGCCCGGCTGACCGGCGACGAGCCCGGCGCCGGCCAATCCGAGCCCGGCCAGGCCCATCGTCCGGCCGAAATCGCGTCGGGTCAGCCTGTCAGGCATCTGTCTTCCTCCTTGATCGAACAAAACGCCACCGGGCAAACTACCTGAAACTTCGCCGCTGGCGGTGCAGACCGCGCGAGCCGGGCGTGGTAGGGCAGTCCCCACCATCCGGGCACCGGGCGGCATGATCGATTCCGGTGCTCGGCAGCCACAGGATGGGCACATCACCTCGTCCAAGGGAGTTGCCGAGAACATGCGTAGGTATCTTGCCGCAGCTGCGGCCGCCGTCGTCCTGCTGGGCGCCGCGTCCCCCGCGCCGGCCGCCGCCAAGCCGTCGTCGCCCACCCTGCAGCAGCAGCTTGACCGGTTGACCCAGCAGGACGGGCTGGCGGGTGCGCTGGTGTCGGTGCGTGAGCCCGGCGGCCGGGTCAGGACGTGGACGTCCGGCGTCGCCGAGCGCGGCTCTGACCGGCCGATGGTCGGCGCGGACGCGCACTTCCGCATCGCCAGTGTGACCAAGTCGGTTGTCGCGGCCACCGTGGTGCGCCTGGCGGACCAGGGCAAGATCGATCTGGACGCCCGGGCGGAGCGGTACGCGCCCGGTCTGCTCGACGGCAGGCCGATCACCGTGCGGCAACTGCTGACGCACACCAGCGGCCTGCCCGAGTACCTGCCGCTGATCGACCCGGCCCGCCTCGGCACCGACGCCGACGCCGACTTCCTGCGCCTCGCCCTGGACGCCGAGCCCACCGGCGAACCCGGCGAGAAGTGGGCCTACTCCAACACGAACTACCTGGTGGCCGGCATGCTCCTCCAGAAGGTCACCGGCAAGGACTTCCGGACGGTCACCCGCCAGGGCGTCCTGAAGAACCTGCGGCACACCTACTGGCCGCGTCAGAACGAGCTGGACATCCGCGGCGAGCACGCCCACACCTACGGCGTGAACCCGTTCGACCCGAAGAGCCAGGGCAAGGTGGTCGACACGACCCTGGAGCCCGGCTACCTCTTCGGCGCCTCGGGCGGCCTGATCTCCACCCCCGACGACCTGAACCGCTTCTGGCAGTCCCTGCCCGCCTCCACGATCAAGACCATGCTCGCCCGGACCGTCCCCGCCAACGACCCGCCGAAGGCCGACTACGGTCTGGGCGTCTACTCCTACCCGTTCGCCTGCGGCCCGGCCTGGATGCACGACGGCGGCCTGCCCGGCACCCGCGTCCTCAGCGGCCGCGACCGCTCGGGCCGCGCCGTCACCCTCTACGTGACCGGCACTCCGAAGAGCGACGCGCACATCTTCGAAGCCTTCGGCACCGCCCTGTGCGGCAGGTAGCCCAGGCCCATCGGGGGAGGAGCCCGGTTCGGGTCGGCTGCCTCCTTTGCCTCTCGCCACCGGCGTCAACGGCGCAGCAGCAGGCGCAGCAGGCGTAGCGCCCGGGAGCGGCGGGCCGAGTCGGCCGAGAACATGTAGATCATGGCGGGGAGTGTCACCAGCGCGGCGCTCGTCACGACCAGTGCGGCGAGGTGGGGCAGCATCATGGAGCTTCCCTTCGTGAGTTCGGCATCGCCTCGGCCGGTGCCGAGGGCGCGATATCAGGATGGGGCGCGCCGAAGTGCCGTTGACGATCTGTGCCAAGGTCTTACACGTTCCGATGAACCCGTACATCGGCTGACAGAAACTGACGGTTCCCGGCCCGGATGGCGATGTGCACGGATCCGTCACAGGTGGGTTTGGTTCTCCGGGATTCTGGAATCCTGACATCACCATGTCTCCGCAAGCCCCCCTGCCGGAGGATCCCCTCGCCGTTCTGCGCGAACGCCTGCGGGACCTGCATCTCCACGCGGGCGAGCCCAGCAGCCGGGCTCTGGCCAGGCAGACGGGCGCGATGAGCCACTCCACCGCGCACGGGGTGATCCGCTGCGTCAGCCTGCCTCGATGGGGCAACCTGGAGCTCGTGGTGGAGGCGTTGCAGGGCGACGTCACGGAGTTCAAGGCCCTGTGGATCGCCGCCCGCGACCTGCGTTCGCAGCGCGGTCGCCCGCTGGATCCCGAGACCGGGCCCACAGCCCGGACGGAGGACACCCAAGGGCCGGCCCCCGATCCACCGCATGAGCTGTACCGGCCGGTGGACGGGGCGAATGCGGAAGGTCACTCCGGCGCCGTCTGGTCGGTGGCCTTCCATCCGGACGGGCGCATCCTGGCCAGCGGCGGCGGCGACGGGACCGTGCGGCTGTGGGACACGGTGACGGGCAGGCCGTGGCGGGAGCCTCTGCTGGGCCACACGGGTGCGGTCGTGGCGGTGGCCTTCCATCCCGACGGGGATCTGGTGGCCAGTGGCGGCAGCGACAAGACGGTACGCCTGTGGACGATCGACGGGCTGCGACCGGTGGGTGAACCGTTGCACGGCCATGCCGGCACTGTCTGGTCGGTGGCCTTCCACCCGAACGGGCACATCCTGGCCAGCGGCGGCATCGACGGCACCGTGAGATTGTGGGACATCACCACGGGAAGGCCGGTGCGGGGGCCGCTCATCGACCATGACGGCGCCGGCTGGGCCCTCGCCTTCGACCTCGACGGACACCTGCTGGCCAACGGCGGGGACGACGGCATGGTCCGGTTGTGGAACACGACGTCCGGGCAGCCGGTCAGTGAGCCGTTGGCGGGTCACAGCGGCGCGGTCGTGACGGTGGCCTTCCACCCGGACGGGCACGTCCTGGCCAGCGGCGGCGACGACGAAACGGTGCGGTTGTGGGATCCCGCGTCGGGACGCGCCACGGCCGACCCCTTCGTCGGCCACATCGGCCCGGTCCGGTCGGTGGCCTTCCATCCGGGAGCGGACCTGGTGGCCAGCGCCGGCGATGACGGGTTGGTCCGGTTGTGGCAGCTCGATTCCGGAAAACAGGTGGGGCGGCCTCTCGACGGCCACACCGGTCCCGTCCGGGCCATCGCCTTCCACCCGCACGGGCATCTGCTCGCCACCGCGGGCGCCGACAGGAAGGTGCGGTTGTGGGAGAGCACTCAGCCGCCCGACCACCAAGTGCTGTACCGGCGCATCGACAACCTGCACGCCCGCTTGCGCGGGTCGAGTCCATAGCGGCGGTCGCCGGGCGAACGCCTCGGGATCCGTACCGAGGCGGTGATCATACGTTTCTGATCCTGGCGGCGAGGAATCGCAGGTCCAGCATGCTCTGGGAGAAGGCGACGCCGGTGAGCTTCTTCGCCAGCGCGAACGATCGCTGGAACGTGGCGTGGAGGCCCGGACCTTCCCACTCGTGGTAGGGATCCAGCCCAACCTCCCACATCTCCAGAATCAATCGGTCGGGCTCGCTGCCCATGCGTGTTTGAGGAGAGAGCTGGTTGAAGCAGGTGATCTCTTCGCCGTCGATCGCATAGGTGAAGTGGTCGTCGGCGTGGAGGTTTCGGCTGATCGACACGACCTCGGTCCCTTGGGAGAGAGTCGGCAGCAGGCGGTTGAAAGCGGCTGATCCTGTCCAGAGTTGGACGAGCACCGTCCAGCCCGCCGTCTCAAGCGCGCCCACGTAGTCACTGCGCAGGTTGTCGGCGTCGATGTACTCCATCGTTCGTTCCTGGAGACCGTCGAAGGTCACCTGCTCGATGTCGCCGGGCCCTGCGCCGAGGCGGGTCAGCGCTTCGCGAGGGGTGAGGGAACGGGCGAAGGACACACACGAGACGTCATAGAACGGGCCGTACGTGGCCAGCCAGTCGAACTCCTTGTACGCGTCTCTCACGTCAGCGCTCCCGTGATCAGTTGCCGGACATCATCGCAATGATCTCCGAGAGGCGCGGACGACCGGTCGGCGCCGGGAGCGGGCACCGAAAGAGCCGTTGCTGATGACAGGTGGCGGCAACGGTGCGACTGTGAAGGCAGGGCGACCTGCTGGAGGAGATCGTGGAACACCCCGAGCTGACCACGGACATGGTTCTCGCCGCCGTCCGGGATCATGGATTCGCGGCCTATGACGTCCTGGTCAAGGATTTCCCGTCGGAGGTGGTGGTCGCGGAGTTCACGAAGGCGGCCAGGTCGGGCTTCACCACCTTCGGCGTAGGGGTGCACCTGGCGTCGTTGACGGACAAGGGGCGGGAGCGTCTCGGTTAGGCACAGTCTGCGGAGTTCTGCGGGGCGCCGGATGCCGGGGTGACGGCACAACGGGCCCGGGAGTCGGGGCGGAGTGATCGTCCGATGTGGCGTGGTGACGGCGCTCGCGGGCGCCGCCACCACAGCCGTTGGCTCCGGCCTGGATCAGGTGCTTCGTGCCAGTGACTCCTGGCTGGTTTCCGGGCTGATCGCGACGTTGCCGCCGGAGAGGACCGCGACGACCGGCCCCGGCGGCAGGTGCGCCTGGTGGGTGAGGTAGGCGGCGGTGGCCACCGCGCCGCTGGGTTCGGCGCGTTCCCCCAGCTCCCGGTGGAGCAGGCCGGCGGCGGCGTCGATGGCGTCCTCGGTCACGGTCACCATGTCGTCCACGTACCGGTGGATGTGCTCCCAGGCCAGGGCGCCCAGCACCGGCGCGCGCAGGCCGTCGGCCCGCGTGCGGTAGGTCAGCTCCACCGGCCACGCCGTGCGCGTGCCCGACCGGAAGCTGGCCGTCCCGTCGGCGGCCAGCTCGGGCTCGACGCCGACCACCCGGATCGCCGGGTCGGCGGCCTTGACGGCGACCGCGATCCCGGCCAGCAGGCCGCCGTTGCAGACGGGCACCAGGACGGTCCCCGCGTCCGGCAGGTCCAGGCAGATCTCGGTCCCGGCGCTGCCGTGCCCGGCGATGACGTCGAACGCGTCGGAGCCGATCACCGTCGCGCCGAACCGGTCGGCCAGCGCCAGGCACGCCTCCTCCCGCAGCGCGGGCGGGACGATCACCACCTCCGCGCCGAGCCGGCGCGCGGCGCTGACCTTCAGCTCGGGCGCCGTGTCCGGCAGGACGACGGTCGCCCGCACCCCGTGCTCGGCGGCGGCGTAGGCGATGGCCTGGGCGTGGTTGCCCGACGACTGCGCCACCACGTGCCGGACGCCGCGCCCGGCCAGCCGGCCCACGGCGTTGGCCGCGCCGCGCACCTTGAAGGAGCGGGTGGGCTGCCGGTTCTCCGGTTTGACCCAGAGCCGTTCGCCGGGCAGCCGCAGCAGCGGCGTGCGCCGGACGTACGGCGCGATGCGGTCACCGGCCGCCAGGACGTCGGCCGCGGTGACCAGCCGCGCGCCCGCCGCCCCCTCCGTTTCCATGGGTTCAGCACCGCCGTTCATGCGCTCAGCACCCTCTCCTGGATGGCGTCCAGGTCGGCCGCGGCCTCCGAGGGCGGGGCGGCGTCCGGGACGAGGTCCTCCAGGTGGTGCAGCGGCCGGTGCCGGAGCCCCAGCAGCCCCCAGAGCACCAGGAACACGCCGCTGGCCAGCAGCACCACCCCGGCGCCCCCGCCGGGCCCGGTGGCGAACCGTCCGGCCCAGTCCGCCAGCGGGCCGGCGGAGAGGAAGCCGATCGGCTGCATGGCCGTGGCGATCATGATGTTCACCGCGAGCACCCGCCCCTGCAGCTCCGGCCCCACCTTGACCTGGATGATCGACAGCCAGTGCGCGTTGCCGATGCTCATGCACGCCAGCCGGACGAACAACCCGGCCGCGACCAGCCACACGACCGGCCACACGCCCATCAGCACCACGCCGATCCCGGAGCCGACGACGAAACCGATCATGCCGGTCGCCCGCCGCCGGGTGCCGCCCCACACCAGCACCACGCCGGTGCCCACGGCCGCGCCGACGCCGCCGACGGCGGTCACCGCGCCGAGGTCGGCCGAGTCGCCGATGGCCAGCACGACCGGGGTGACCAGCACCCACATCAGCGCGGTGCAGAAGTTCACCACCGCGAAGTAGAGCGCCATCACCATCAGCGGACGCCGCCGGCGCAGGAACCGCCACCCGCCGGTGAGCGCCGCCGTGAACGTCTCCTCGCGCCGGTGGAACAGCCGGTCGGGGAAGCGCACCAGCAGCAGCGTCAGCACGCCGACCGCGAACGTGGCCACGTCCACGGCCACCACCGCCGACAGCCCGAACAGGCCGATCAGCGCGCCGCCCGCGAGCGGCGCGACCACGTTGCCCGCGCCGAAGCCCACGTTGGCCAGCGCGTTGGCCTGCGGCAGGTACGGTTTGGGCACCAGCTGCGCGATCGCCGCCAGCCAGGCGGGCTGCTGGAACGCCGACACGACCGAGGTCACGCCCACGATGAGGCAGACGTTCCAGAACTCCAGCCGATCGGTGGTCAGCAGCAGCACCAGCGCCACCATGGCGATCCCGGACAGCGCGTCGCAGGCCAGCATGATCTTGCGCCGGTCCACCCGGTCGGCCAGCGCGCCGCCCAGCGGGGTGAGCAGCACGGCCGGGATCTGCGCCAGCATCGTGACCAGCGCCAGGTCCAGGATCTCGCCGCTGCGCTGGTAGGCCCACACGCCGAGCGCGAACGAGCTCAGCGCCGTGCCCAGCGCCGAGACGATCTGCCCGCCTGCGACGGTGTAGAAGGACCCCAGTCTGGTGCGTTCGGGCGGGCGCACCGGATCGGGCAGCGTTCCGGCCGCCCAGCGGGTCAGGTGCGCCAGCACGACGGCGGCCAGCGGCTCGGCCTGGTGCCGCAGGAAGTAGTGGCCGGCCCTGGGCAGCACGGCCCGCTCCACCCGCGGCGCGAACGCCGCCCACTCGGTGTAGCGCTCCTCGTGCAGCTCGGTGGCGCGGTCGCGCTCCCCGACCAGGCTCAGGATCGGCGCGCGCAGCGGCGTGCCCTCGCCGGCCAGCTCCTGGCCGAACCACTCCTGCGCCTGGTCGGCGTCGTGCCGCATGGCCCGTACGGCCGTGCGTTTGGCGGCCTCGTCCATGTCGTCGAGCAGCCCGCCGGAGGCGCGCAGCGCGTCGCGGAACAGCCGGTCGGACACCCAGCGGTCACCGCCGAACAGCCGCCTGACCATTCCGGGCAGCCGCGCCGCCGGGAAGCTGGCGGCGGCGATCACGCCCAGCACGGGCACGCCGTCGGCCTCCAGCTTGCGCGCGAGCGCGACGGCGGGCGCGGAGCCCACGCA
>NZ_JBSGCE010000106.1:0-20125 GCF_053601695.1 Nonomuraea sp. NPDC004702 | reverse complement strand
TTGCCGCGTGCCTGGTCCGGAGGTTCGCGTCGGTAAAGGGGGGCTGCTAGTGTGACGATGGCCTCCGCGGGTGATTCCCCAGGCGAGACCCAGGTACGGACAAAACCGAAAGACGGTGACTATCGTTCATGAATCGGATGAACCGAGACGCGGTTGATTTGCTGCTTTGGGGCAAGTCGCACGGCTTGGCTCGTCCGTACCCGCTGATTTGCCACCTGCTTGATACGGCAGCGATGGCCACCATGCTCTGGCAGCACTACGTCTCACCAGCACTCCGACGCAGGATCGCCGACCTCCTAGGCATGCCGGAGAGCCAAGCCGGCCACCTGATCTCTTTTTGGTCAGGCTTGCACGACATCGGAAAATGCATGCCCTGCTTTCAGGCAATGGATTCCGGCGCATATGAAAGCCTGCACGATTACCCCGATCTGCATGGCGAAAAACGCCGCCATGAACATGCTGCGCATGTGTGGCTAGGCCATGCCTTATCCACCAGGGGCTACAGCACCGCATCCACAACAAGCCCCGCCTTTGTCGTAGCGCAATTGCTGGGCGGCCACCATGGCCGTTTTCTCCGTAGGGACCACAGAGAATGTCGCTACCCTCCGACCTCTCTCATGCGAGAGCTGGGCGACGGCAAGTGGGAGGAACAGCGCCACATCCTGCTCTCTGCTGTCGCTGACGTCCTGACCCCACCTCCCGCTCCAACCACGGTGTGCGCAGAGGTAGCCACGCTGGCCTGCGGAATCACGATCCTGGCCGACTGGCTCGTGAGCCAGGACGATCACCTTGTCCAGCGGTTGGCCAGCCTCCCGACGGGCGACAACGATCTCGGCCCGCACTATCAGGAATCTCTTCGGCTCGCACCGGCCCTGCTGAAGGAAGCGGGCCTGGTCCCAGTACGGCTGCGCCCGACGAGCTTCGCCGACGAGTTTCCGCATATCCCAGCACCCAATGATCTGCAGCGTTCGGTCGCGGAGAACCTGCCCGGATTGCTTGGGAACGGTCCCGGACTGCTGTTGGTGACGGCTCCCATGGGTGTGGGCAAGACTGAGGTCGCCTTTCACGCAGCTCGACTGCTCGGGCAAGCTTGCGGAGCCCAGGGCTTCCTGTTCGGGCTGCCCACGATGGCGACAACCGATCAGATGTACGGCCGGGCCGCGGCCTATGGCCGACACCAGGCCGAGGACGATGCCGCACTGACTCTGCTGCACAGCATGTCCTGGCTGAACGACGCCTACACCGGCATGGGTCAGGACACCACGGTGATCAGCCATGACGCCGATGTGACGGCTCCCGAATGGCTCCATGGCAGAAAGCGTGGCCTGCTGGCATCGATGGCGGTCGGCACGATCGACCAGGCGTTGATGGCCGCGCTGCCCGTCAAGCATCTGCCGTTGCGACTCCTGGGGCTCGCCGGCAAGGTTCTGATCGTCGACGAGGTACATGCATATGACGCCTACATGCAGGGCTTGCTGGCCAGAGCACTGACCTGGCTGGGAAGGCTCGGGGTTCCAGTGGTGCTGATGTCGGCCACCCTGCCCACCCGCATCGCCGGCCGCCTGGTGGCGGCCTATCTTCGTGGCGCCGGGCATCTGGAGACGTCCTTGCCGACGATCCAGTATCCGGGCTGGTCTTACGCGGACGCCGCCACCGGCAAGATCACCTCCTTCGAGGTGCACAGCAAGCCTCGCGATCTGCATGTCCGGGTGAGGCACGTTCCGGTGGCAGGATCCGGGGTGGATCGTTCCCATGCGCTGCATACCGCACTGGGGCCCGTCCTGAGCGAGGGGGGCTGCGTCGGCATCGTGTGCAACACGGTGGCGGAGGCGCAGCAGACCTATGTGTCACTGCGCGATTGGTTCGCCGAGCTTCCGCAGGCACCGGAGCTGGCCTTGCTGCACGCCCGTTTCCCGGCTCGTCGCCGCGAGGAGCTCACTGGGCAGATCATTCAGAAGTTCGGCAAGTGCACGCGATGCCCAGATCTCGCCGAGTGCGATCATCGGCCCAAGGCGGCGGTTCTGGTCGCGACCCAGGTGATCGAGCAGTCCTTGGATCTCGACTTCGATCTCATGGTCAGCGATCTGACCGCTATCGCCTTGCTCCTGCAGCGGGCCGGACGGTGCCAGCGCCACCCCGGCAGAAGGCGTCCGTCCTGGGCGGATGTGCCACGTCTGGATGTACTGCGTCCCACCGACGCTTCTGGTGCCTTGCACCTGCCTCGCGCATGGCCCTTCGTCTACTCTCCATCGCTGCTGCGCCGTACCGATGAGCAGTTGCAGGACGGCGTGATCGCCATCCCTTCGGATGTGCAGGGCTTGATGGAAACCGTCTACGACGACACGTTCGCCGACGGACGGATGAGCGACGAGGACCTGGAGTGGGTGGGCAAGGAGATCGCCGAGGCCAGCATGGCGGACTTGGTGGCGATCCCGGCACCTGACGAGGTGTCGGGGTTGCACCAGCTCACGTCGTCAGAGGTGAGCGAAGACATGATCGCCACTCGCCTCGGTGCGGAGTCGGCCCGTGTGCTGGGCGCCTACCAAGGGCCTGGCGGACAACTGTTCCTGGACGCCGGGCTGTCCGTTCCCCTGCCGGATGCCGCCAAGCTGCCCCGCCGCGTCATCAAAGCGGTGCTGGCCGAGACCATCCCGCTGCGGAGCACGCTACTGGCAGGCCGGGACGACTCCCATCAGCCTCCGGCGAGCTGGGCGGAAAACGCCTGGCTGCGCGACCTGATCATCATTCCCCTCCAGGTCGGGCCGGACGGTCGAGCCGTCGGTCGCGTCGGCGGCCGGGAGTTTCATCTCGACGCAGATCTCGGTCTTCACATTAGCAACCAGTCGTGAACAAGGGATGCCATGAGTGACAGCTTCGACCTGCTGAGCCAAGAATGGGCTCCAGTTCCAGGCGGACGACTGGTAGGGCTGCGCGACCTGTTCCTGCACGCTCACGCCCTGGAAGACGTCATCGCGCCTCTCGCTCCGGCAGGAGCCGGCCTGTGGCGAGTACTGGCAGTGATCGCTGCCCGGCTCACCGCCCTTGATCAACCTGCTGATTTCGCCACCTGGGAGAGCCGGCGGGCGCGCGTCCTGGCAGACAGTCGCTTCCAGGAAGACGCAGTGCGGGCCTACTTCCAGCGTCACCAAGACCGCTTCGGCCTGTTCCACCCCACCCGCCCGTTCCTCCAGGATCCTCGGCTGGCCGAGGAGTGCGGCAAGACGTCGGGCATCAACAAGCTGATCCTGTCCAGGCCGGCGGGCAACAACCAGGTGTGGTTCGACCACCACACGGACATGGACGCTCGTCCGATCCCCGCTCAGGAGGCGGTCTGGTACCTGCTCGCGCAGCTGTACTACGGACCGTCCGGGAGATGTACGAGTCGCAAGGTCGCGGGCCGCAGTGAAGCCAACAGCACGGCAGGGCCCTTGCGAGGGACGATCTCGTTCCATCCCCTGGGCCGAAGCGTGTTCGAATCCCTGATCGTGAGCATCCCCTATCCAGGCAGCCAGCCCGTTGCCGAAGACCTGGCTCCCTGGGAACGCGAGGGCCTGCCCGATCCACTGGGGTTGCCGCCGACACCGACCGGGGTCGCCGGAGTGCTGACCGGTCGGTTCCGTCACGCGATTCTCCTGGCTCAGCACGACGGCCTGGTCTCCGACGCCTGGATCACCTGGGCGTGGCGGCAGCCCACTGCTCCGGTCAACGATCCGTATCTGATCTATCAGGTGAGCAAGGCAGGCGATCGCTATGCCCGTGGAGCGAGCAGCGGGCGAGCGTTGTGGCGCGACGTGGACGCCCTGCTTCTGCACGATGTCGGCGACGAGCATGCCCGGCGGCCGGACGTGCTGGACAAGGCGGCCGGCCTGCCGTTCGAACTGCTGGACGCGCTACGTGTGCGGGCCTTCGGCTTCGACCAGGACGGGCAGACGCGTGACCGGCAGTGGTTCACCGCGACCACGCCGGCGGTACTGTCCCTGCTCCAAGACATGGAGAGCGCCGCCGGAGTGAGCCACGTCAGGCTCGCCGCCGAGCGCGTGGCACGACACCTCCGCTCGGCCTTGCGCACCGCGTGGGTATCGATCAACGACCCGTCCAACGGCAAGGGCCCGCCGGTACGCAGTGACATTCCCGCGGGCCCCTGGCGAGATCAGGGCGATGCCCGCTACTGGCCCCGCGCCGAACGCGTCTTCTGGAAGAAGCTGTTCGGCCGGCAGTTCGAAGAGCCGTCCGCCGACTTCGTCAAGCTCGCCCTGAGCATCTACGACGAGGTCACCGACAAGGCCGGAAGCGCACCACGTGCCAGGCGCGCCATCGAGCAAGCCCGCGGCTACATCTTCGGTGCTCAGAAGCCGTCCCAGGCAAGGAGAACGCATGCCTGACCACGAGGCCCTGCGACAGCAGGCAAGCGTGTTGGTGGGAGCAGCGGTCAGGACGCTCACCCACCCCGACAAGCGCCACCGCGTCGCCCTGCGCAGATCCCTCGGCCGCTCCCCGTCCGACCCGGCCTCGCGGGCTGCGCACCTCGTGGTCGCGCCCGCCCTGCCACAGCACTGTGACGAGGCCACCGAACGGGCCTTCTACTCCGTGGCCGCGATGATCGCCGCCCAGGCACGCGAGGCACGGGACGAGACCACCGGCCGTACCGCTGAGGATCTCCAGGAGCCGGCGCAGACCGTCACGGACGCAGATCCCGCGGAGTCAGCCAAGCCGCAGGAGAGCCTCGGAGCCACGTTGGGACGTGCGGTGGCGCAGGGCAAACTCCGCGAAGACACCATCGAGGCGCGGCTGCACCTCATGTGTCGGCAGAACGTGGCCGGCATCCATCGACACCTGCCCCGCCTGATCGCGACGTTGCGCGCCGAACTGCTGCCCGTGAACTGGGTACGCCTCACCGTCGATCTGTCCCGCTGGGGGCGCGAGCGGGACCTGGTGACCAAGAAATGGCTGCAGGAGTACTACCGCACGTTGAACGCGGTCCGCGCCGCGCGCGCCAAGAACACCCATCCCGACAAGCACGAGGGCGAGGACCAGTGACGATCCCGCGATTCATCGACATCCACCTGCTGCAGACCCTGCCCTACAGCAACATCAACCGCGATGACCTGGGATCCCCCAAGAGCGTGGTGTACGGCGGAGTGAGCCGCACCCGCGTCAGCAGTCAGAGCTGGAAGCGAGCGGTGCGTCTGGCGGTCGAAAAGTCGCTGGGGGATCCGGCCGCCCGCACCCGCCGCATCCCCGAACAGGTCGCTCAGCGCCTCACCGACAAGCACGAATGGCCGTCCGAGCTTGCCAAAGCCGCCGGTCAGCAGGTGGTCCTGTCGGCGGGCAAGGGCCTGAAGGTGGAGAGCGACGGGGTCACGTCAGTACTGCTGTACCTGCCCATGTCCGCCCTGGATGAGCTGGCCGACCTTGCCGCCGAGCACCGTGACCAGATCCAGGCCCAGGTCGGGCAGAAGAAGCCCGCGCCCGTACTGCCCGCCGGCCGCATCGCCGAACTGCTCTCCCGTCGTAACGGAGTGATCAACTTGTTCGGCAGGATGCTCGCCGAGCTGCCGGGCGCGGAGGTGGACGGCTCAGTGCAGGTCGCACACGCCTTCACCACTCACGAGACCAGCACCGAGGTCGACTTCTTCACCGCCGTCGACGACCTCAACACCAATGAGATGCGTGGCAGCGGCCATATGAACTCCGCAGAGTTCTCCTCCGGCGTCTTCTACCGTTACGCCAGCCTCGACCTGACCGGCCTGCGTGAGAACCTCGACGACCAGTCGGCGGCAGCCGAGCTCACCGCCGCCTTCTTGACCGCATTCATCGCCGCACTGCCCACCGGCAAGCAACACTCCACCGCCGCCAACACGATTCCCGACCTGGCCTACATCTCGGTTCGTGCCGACCGGCCGATCTCGCTGGCCCCCGCGTTCGAGACCCCGATCCGGCTCACCGACGAAGGCGGATACGCCGCCCGGTCCCGTGACGCGCTGGCCTCGTACGCCCAACGACTGCACACCCTGTGGGGCGAAGACGGCATCCTCCGGCACGCTCACGCGACGATCGACCCCAAGACGCTGCCTGGCCTCGGCGAGAAGGACTCCTCCTACGCGAACCTGATCACCAACTCGGTGGCCGCCGCCTACGGCGTGGAGCCCGGCGCGTGAGCGGCCTGGTGCTGCGCCTGGCCGGGCCCTTGCAGTCCTGGGGCGAGCACAGTGCCTTCGCCGAGCGTGACACCCAGCGCTTCCCCACCCGCTCGGCGCTCATCGGCCTGTTCGCCGGCGCCTACGGCCCGCGCCGAGGCGAGGACCTGTCACGCTTCGCCCCCCTCGCCTTCACCATCCGCATCGACCGGCCTGGCATCCCCACCGTCGACTTCCACACCGTCGGCGGCGGCCGGGCCCGTCAGCACACCGTGCCCACCGCCGAAGGTGGCCGGCGCAGCGTGGAGACCGCCACCATCGTCACCCGCCGCCACTACCTGGCCGACGCCGTCTTCGTCGTCGGCGTCTCCGGACCGCCCTCCCTGATCGCTGACCTGGCGGAACGACTGCGCCGTCCCCGCTGGCAGCCGTATCTCGGGCGTCGTTCGTGTCCGCCTGACCCGCCCTTTCTGCTTCGTCTGACGGAAGATCCCGTCGCGGAACTCACCGAACGTGTCCCCGTGCCCCGTCACTTCGCAGACGACGGCCTGCTGGACTTCGTGCGAGACGGCAACCATCACGACGCCGCCTCAGTTGCCGAACTGCTCGACGACCCGGTCAGCTTCGCCAATCTGGAACGCCGCTACCGGCCGCGGACCGTCAGCATCACCCCCATCGCCGTTCCCAAGCACCTCTGGGTGGGCCGGGGACGGTCCTATCAAGAAGCCCTGTTCACCTACGCAGGAGCAGCACCGTGAGCGCATGGCTGACTCGCATCATCCTCAACGCCGGCAGCCGCACCGCTCGCCGCGACCTCGGCGATGCCGACGCGCTGCACAAACGCGTCATGTCCCTGGTCCCCAACGACCTGGGCGAGCGGGCCCGAGCAACGGCCGGAGTGCTCTACCGCTACGACGAGACCGACCAGGCCGGGCCCCACCTGCTCATCCAGACTCAGCTGCCCATCGACAGCTCCTTGCTGCCGGACCAGTACGGCTCGCTGGCCGTCCGCGACCTGACCCCGCTGCTGAACCTGTTGCGGGCAGACATGGCCGTGCACTATCGGATCGTCGGTAACCCCACCAAGCGCCTCGGCCGCACCTCCGAGCGCTCGGGCAAGCTGGTCGCCCTGCGCGGCGACGAGGCCGACCAGTGGTGGCACAACCGCGCCCATGCCAGCGGCCTCATTCTGCGCACCCTGATCTCCACCTCGCTGCCCGACATTCGCGGCAAGGGTCCCGGCAGGGTGCAGCACGCCGCCACTCGCTTCGAGGGCATCGCTGTGATCAAAGACGCCGACTTGGCACGGCAGGCCGTTCTCTCCGGAGTCGGCCGCGGGAAGGCCCACGGCTGCGGCTTGCTCAGTCTTGCTCCGGCTGATCTGCGGTGAGCAACTTCCCCGACGCCAAGAGACGACTCGGCCAGCCGACCTTGGCCATGCTGCCTCGCATCGCCGACTCGCTGTCGTTCCTCTATCTGGAGAGCGTTCGCATCGTCCAAGACGACACCGGCGTCTGCGCCCAGGTCGAGTCTCCTCGGGGCATCGAACGCGTGTACCTGCCCACAGCCTCCCTGGCCTGTGCTCTGCTCGGCCCGGGTACCTCCATCACCCAACCCGCGCTGACCACGTTCGCGCGCCACGGCACCACTCTGGTCTGCGTCGGCGCTGGGAGCGTTCGCTCCTACGCCGGCATCCTGCCTGCTCAACTCACCACCGACTGGCTGGAACGACAAGCCCGCGCTTGGGCCGACGAGGACCAACGCCTTCAGGTGGCCATCCGCATGTACGAGCACCGCTTCGGTACAGCTCCCACCGGAGCCGGCTTGGCGCAGCTACGCGGGCTCGAAGGCCAGCGCGTCAAGGCCCTCTACCGCCTGCTGGCCACCAAGCACGGCATCACCCGCTTCCGGCGCAACTACGACCCCGCCGCGTGGGACACCCAGGATCCCGTGAACCTCGCCCTCTCGGCGGCGAACACAGCCCTCTACGGCGTCGTTCACGCCGCCGCTCTTGCCCTCGGCTGCTCACCCGCCCTCGGCTTCATACACTCCGGTACTCAAATGGCCTTCGTGTACGACATCGCGGACCTGTACAAGGCCACCGTCACCATCCCCCTCGCGTTCTCTCTGGCGGCGTCGCACAACCCCGAACGCGAGGCTCGCACTCGGCTACGGGAAGAGTTCCGCCTGCTCAAGCTCATGCCTGCGATCATCACCGACATCCAGAAGATGATCGCTCCCGGCCAGGCGCAGCAACCTGCCTCACCACGTACGGCCGACATCGTGCACCTGTGGGATCCCGAGCTCGGCTCCCTGCCTGCCGGAGTCGACTACGGCGACGAGCTGCCCACCGCCGACACCGACATCCCTTGGTAGTCGGCTACCTCGAACCCTGCCATACCTCGATCAGGTGAACCGATGGCGTCAATGATCGTCATATCGACGACGGCTGTGCCCGACCACGTCCGCGGCGCGCTGTCCCGCTGGCTCATCGAACCTGCCCCAGGACTGTACGTGGGCACCGTCTCCGCTCGCGTCCGTGATGAACTCTGGTCCACCGTCGCCGACTGCATCGCCGACGGCGCTGCCGTCTGCCTCCATCCCGCGGACAACGAACAGGGCTTCGTCATCCGCACTGCCGGCGAACGCCGCCGCCACGTCGCCGACTTCGACGGCCTGCAGCTCATCCGCTTCCTGCCTCCGCCCACCACATAGCCAACGCAGTGACATCTCTACGAGCGCGACAATCACCGACATCCACGTTTTCCCAGGTCGCCCATATACTTGCGGCTCAGGAAGTCCGGTCCCCACGCCCGTGGGGGTGACCCGCCGTCAGCGGCAGGGGCGTCAACGGTGGTGCGCCGGTCCCCACGCCCGTGGGGGTGACCCGTGCTACGTGGATGACTGGACCGGGGAACTTCGCCGCTCCCCACGCCCGTGGGGGTGACCCGCTCCGCGGCATAGAGGACCCCGTCAAACGCTCCCGGTCCCCACGCCCGTGGGGGTGACCCGGCCAATCCCACGTCCTCCGCGGGGATCGTGATCCGGTCCCCACGCCCGTGGGGGTGACCCGGCCGTCGCCCGGCGCCTGCTCAAGTCCTTCGGCCGGTCCCCACGCCCGTGGGGGTGACCCGAAGACGGCCCCGAAGTGCCGGTACTTCTATGACCGGTCCCCACACCCGTGGGTGTGACCCGTGACCTTTCACGTGATGCCGACGCATCTGTGGCCGGTCCCCACGCCCGTGGGGGTGACCCGGAAGTACTCGACCAGCTCGGCGCGAAATGGTCCCGGTCCCCACGCCCGTGGGGGTGACCCGGGGACGCTCGTGAGAGAGCTGCCGCCCATCGTCCGGTCCCCACGCCCGTGGGGGTGACCCGCGACCTGGCCGGTCGCTTCGACGTGGTGTGCCCCGATCCCCACGCCCGTGTGAGTGACCCGATCACAAAAGCGGACCTCACTGACGCGCTTCTCCGATCCCCACGCTCGTGGGGGTGACCCGGCCGGATCTGGCTCATAGAGAACAACCACAGCACGATCCCCACGCCTGCGGGGGTGACCCGGCGATGCCGTTGCGGCTGACAAGGGCTGGCAGCGATCCCCACGTCCGTGAGGGAGCCCGCGACGCCCTGATCATGGACCGCGACTGCATCACCCATTCCCATGCTCGTTGAGGCGACCCAGATTGAGCGGTCAGTTGCGGCCCCGGCGTCCCGATCCCCACGATCGTGAAGGGGATCTGTTGGCTAGTCCGATTCCGGGCCGTCTCTGGGCCGTCCGCGATCGTGCAGCACCACATGCGTGCCGTCGTACAAGACCAGCCCGTTACGTGTCATCTGGGAGCGGCAGTCCGAAACGCTCGATCATGTCTGCTTAGTCATCGTGGCCCTACCTGCTAAGCAGGTTCAGCAGACGGGTGGCGGCGTAGAGGGCCCGACGTAGACCAGGGCGCGCAGTTCGTCGGTCCGCTCCTGCTCAGCCAGCAGCGCGGCCAGCTCCTGAGCAGCCTCGTAGTGGCCTGCTTCGGTCAGCGTCCGCAGTGCGTGTGTCCGGCCTTGCTCGCCCAGCAGGGTGGCGAGAGGCCTGATGGCGCGGACCTCGCCCGATTCAGCGAGCAAGTACAGATCTTCTGGTTGGCCCACCTTGGCCAACCAGAGGATGGCCACGGCGTGGCCCGCCATGCCGAGCCACCAGGATCGGCGGCAGGTCCTCCAACTCCGCAAGCGGGTAGATGTGCTGCACGTCCTCGCCGTCAAGGCGGGGCGAGTCGGCCGGACGCGCGAACGCTGCTGATCTAGGAGAAACGCTCGGTTGTAATCTACGTCGTAAAGGCGCCGACCAAAGTCTCGCACACTGTGCACCGTTACAACCGATACGGAACGGGCTTCGCCCGTACTCGCTCGCCAAAACCAGAAGCGGCTGGCCCCGCACGAGGGCCGCAGCGAGCCTCGTGCAGCGGATCAAGGCAGATCTGGCGCGCCCGAGCCGACGGCGCCTCTAGCGGGACCTCGAGACTCGTAGACAAGTGTCCGGCGTGCGCGGCGAGCCCCTTGTGCCGCATGACGGCTGACCAGCTCCCGGCTCTTGACGTGGCGTAGCTCCTCAGCCGCTCTCCTTTGAGCGGGCCGTCCCCCGTCGCAGTGCTTCATCGAGAATGCGCAACTCCGCCTCGGTCACCCTCGGCTGCCCCGTCTTGGCTTGAAGCCACTCCTCCCGAGCCTGTTCGCGGTATCTGCTCCTCCTCGTCGCCTGCTTCTGGTCGGTTCGGGGGAGGCGCGCGCGTGAGGACTTCACCGTGATGGTGTCGGTCAGCCGCACCGCTCCCGGCCGGAAGATTACGACTTCATCGCCACGTGGAACTCCTTGTCTCCGGATCTCCGTCATCCGGTACTCAAAGTGTCCACCCATCTGGGGAAGGGCCCAATTTCGTGACGGGCCGCAACTGTCCGCCGTCGCGAGCAAGACCGTCACCCCTGCCCCCGCCATCGTGCAGGCGCTCAGCGCCGCCCGCAGGACCCTCGTCCACGTCAGCGCAGGAGACTACGCCGGGGGCGAACGCGGCCGCGAACACACCGCCGTCCTCCTGGCCCGCGCTGCCGAAGAGGGCGGCCCAGCTCCGCGATGGGCCACGCACGTGAACGCAGCAGAACTGGACGCCGTCACTGGCCGTGCGCTTCTCGCTCGCGCACGCCACACCCCTGGACGTCGCCGGGCCCCGCTCACCAATGAAGCGGAGCAACGTGTCCACGGCCTCTCCGACGCTCACTGTCGCTCGGCGCTCCGCCACAGCGCCTGGCTGAGCCGCGCCTCGCCTTTCCGCACAACGGCGACCTGGACCAAGCCCTACATGCTGGGCGACTCGCACTCCAACGCCTTCCCCACGTCACCTCCGCCCGCTGTACGGCCCTGCTAGCGAACCCGCATGCCGACCTGGGCCCCGATACGAGCGGTATCGTCGCTGTACAAGCTCTGGCCAAGGATCTGGCTCGGCGATTGTCGCCTGGCGACCAATGACGTAACCGGGAGCGGCCAGTGGCGCGGTCGGCGCTGCCGGGGAGGCGCCGCCCGAGAAGCGAACCCGTCTCCGGCAGCGGTTGGGGACCACGGGGCTGCCCCATGAGCAAAGGTCGGAGGCACATGAGACGAAGTGCCTCCCGCCCGCATCGCCGACCGCTAACTTGAGCAGATGCCAACCCTCGATGTGGACTCGGAGCTGCCGCTGCGGGCTGCCATGGTCAGCCGCCTGCGCGAGATCGGCGCGATCCGCGGAGACGAGGTCGCGCGGGCGTTCTCCCGCGTTCCCCGGCATGCGTTCGCGCCCGAAGCGACGCTGGAGGAGGCGTACGATCCCGAGGCTGTCGTCCCCACGAAGTGGGCCGCCGACGGGACGACCACCATCAGCTCCATGTCAGCGCCGCAGATTCAGGCCCGGATGATCGAACAAGCTGGCATCACCTCGGGCATGCGCGTGCTGGAAATCGGGTCTGGGGGTTACAACGCCGCGTTGCTGGCCGAACTGGTAGGCCGTGAGGGGCATGTTGTCACTCTTGACATCGACGCCGACATCACCGGCCGGACGCGTCGGCTGCTGGACGAGAACGGATACACCCACGTCGACGTGATGCTCGGCGACGGAGACGACGGCTGCGTGACGCGCGCGCCGTTCGACGCCATCGTGGTGACGGTCGAGGCCGCTGACATTCCGCCGGCGTGGATGGCACAGCTCGCCGATGGCGGCTCGCTGGTGGCGCCGTTGCGCGTGCGAGGCTTCACCCGCTCGATCGGCTTCACCAAGCATGGTGACCGGCTGGTGAGCACCTCCAAGGAATTGGCGGGCTTCGTCGCCATGCAGGGCCGGGGAAGGCGGCCGTGGACGTCGGTGCAGCTGCGCGGAGGGACGGTGCGGCTGCGGTTCGACGAGGAGCCCTGCCCGACCGGCGCGGCGATCCTGGACCGGGCCTTCGACGCAGGACAGGCCCAGGAATGGACCGGAGTCACCGTACGCGGCGACGAGTCGCTGGACACTCTCCAGGTGTGGCTGGCCACGACCCTGACCAACTCCTGTGTGCTGGCCATCGACAGGGACGCCGAAGGCGTGGCCGAGTTCATGGCCAACCCGTTGATTCCGTCGATGTGCAACGCCGTCGTCCAAGCAGACAGCTTCGCCTACCTCACCAAACGCGGCCGAGGCGAGCGCCACGTCGAGATCGGCAGCCACGCGTTCGGAGCTGAAGCGCCCGTCGTGGCGACGCTCATGGCCGACCTCGTGCGAGCATGGGACCGCGAGCACCGTGGCGGCCCGGACCCTCGGTACACGATCTACCCGATCGGACTTTGCCCGCCCCTTCCCGATGGGAGAATTGTGCCGAAACGTCATGTCGTCATCGAGATCTTCTGGCCGCCGGGGCGGGACCACACGGCCCCCTTCGACAGCGGGAATGCCGGTGACCGATAACGGGTACGTGGCGTCTGTGCCACGCGACGACCACGACAATCTGGTTGCCATCTGGCCGTTGTTGGGGGTAAGCCCACATGAGCAAAACCCCACATAGGGATGATCTTGAGTGAGTTCGCGCTGGCGGGCGGGATGCTTTTGGCGCCGAGAATGTCGCTCGGGGCGCGAACGGTGTTGGCGGGAAGGCCGCCCCGAGTCTCGATGTGGTGAAGGTGTGACGGTCGGCTGGAGCCGGTCTACGAGCTGAGGCATGGCCCGTGGTGATGGTGGCGGCCGGGACGGCAGGGGCGAGCCCGAGTGGCGGCCGGTGATCGACGTGGACATGATGACCGCGGTCGTGCTGGAGCAGTTGGGCGCCCATCACGAGCGGCCGCGGACCCTGGAGCCGGCGCGGCGCGCCCCGCGTCCGCTGGACGACCGCACTGGGGAGCGGATCAAGCAGGTTTCGGGCGGCCGCGCGATGACCTGTGGCTGTGGGTCGAGACCGGCGAGCGCTGGCGGGCCCAGGACCTGACCGCGGCCGAGGCAGCGAAGGTCGACCAGTACGTGGCGGCGGCGGAGGCGTTCGCGGCGAGCATCGCGGTCATCCTGGCGTTGGCCGATGAGCTGGCCGCGGGCGCGATCGAGGCGATGTTCGCCAAGTCGGACCTGGAGCTGGGCGTGGAGACCTTGGCGGAGGCACTGGCCCGGCAGGTGAACCCGTTCCCGGACACCTCGCCGGTGTGGGTCCGCCACCGGCTGACGGCCGACGACATCGATGAGACGTCATGGCCGTGGCTGACAGGGCAGGTGGTGGGCATAGCCGCCCCGGGCCGGTGGGACATCGTGGTGATCGATGACCGCCTGGTGAAGGGGCTGGACGCCAGCGGGGACCCGGTCTATCCGGTGTGCCACCGCGCGGCCGAGACGATCCGCCTGCGGTAGGCCAGGTCGGTGTTCAACCGGTAGGAGAGGCGTGGCGGCCCGCCCTTGTGATGCCGAACGGGCGGATGCGAAGTGGTCAGGAGTCGGATCGGCACCCCCGTCGTCTTTGGCGACGCCTCAGCGCTGGCGGCCTGTTGATCCGTAGGCTTGTGGGTGTGGGCGATGACAGGGTCAGTGAGTGGACGCGGCTTGGTGAGCTGGATGGGCCGGCGGGGTTCTTGAAGGTCCGTGGCCGCCGGTACCGGTACCCGGATGGCCGCGAGGACGTGTGGGACATCCTCGTGGGCGGCGCGACGGTGGCGATCGTGGCGGTGACCGAGGACGAGCGGGTGGTGCTGGCTCGCCAGTACCGGCCGGGTCCGGGGAAGGTCTTGCTGGAGCTGCCGGGCGGAAACGCTGACGATGATGAGCAGGTCGAGGTCGCGGCGGCTCGGGAGCTGCTGGAGGAGACCGGCTATGAGGCGGCGAGCCTGGAGGTGGTGATGCGGACGTTTTTGGCGTCGTACGCCTCGCATCGCCGCCACGCGGTCCTGGCCCGGGGGTGCCGGAAGGTCGCTGAGCCGGACCTGGGTGACGGTGAGTATGTCGAGACGGTGTGGATGCCGGTCGGTGAGTTCGTTCAGCATGTTCTCGGCGGGCAGCTGACCGACACCGACATCGCCTTTGCGGGGCTGACCGCCGCCGGGTATCTGAAGCCGGCCGTTTGATCACGTCCACTCGCCGGCGAGCGCGGCCGTGATGTGCTCGGTGGTGGGCGGGTCGGTTTCGAGGTACAGGCGCGTGCCGGACGCGCGGACCACGACCCTGTGGTGACCGTCGCTGTCGAAGACGGTCACGTCGTTCTCGGCGCTGGAGCGCCAGTCCGCGAGCGGAGTGCGAACGCCATCGGCCTGCGAAGCGTGTGGGCGACCGACTTCGCGATCACGCGAAGCGTGGAGACCGGCTCTTGGTTAGGCCTGCCCTACCAGGGGCGCGGCGGGGTGCAGGGCGGGGCCGGCACGCTGGCGGTGAGCGGGGGAAGTCAAAACAGCTCCTCCTGATCTCCTGCCGGCGCGGGCAGCTTCTTGGGCGCGAGTCCAGCCACGGCCTCCAGCTGGTGCAGTGTGCGCCACCCAGCCTGCTGGCCGTCGGCCAGCAGCCGGCGAAACAGGCCCGCGGTCGCTTCCACGTCGGGCATCGCGCGATGCCGGTCGATCGGCCGCGGAATGTTCACGAACCGCAGCAGCGTGTCGAGGTTGTGCGAAGACAGCTCCCGGTAGAGCGCGCGCGCCAGCCGTACGGTGTCCAGCAGCGTGGTCGCGGCCAGCACGGGGCAGTGCGGCCGCAGGCGGGCGATCAGCCCGGCTTCGGTGGGCGCGTGCTGAGCGACGAGCCGGTACGGTGGCGTGTCCAGGTGCGCATCCAGCCGGGCCATCACCTCCTCCGGCTGGTCGGCGGCGGCCAGCCGGTCGGCGGTGAGCCCGGTCTGGCGGGTGTCGAAGGCGGTGACGGGCACGCCGGACGGAGGCGCCATCAGCGCCTCGAAGCGCCACAGCTCCGCCAGATCGCCGTTCTTGACGGTGAGCGCGAGCGCCGCCACCTCCACCGGGACGGCGGGCCGCCCGGCCGGGGTCAGGGCCTCAAAATCGATTACGACGAAGGTGTGCCGGACGACGTCGCGGTCGTGGAGGAGCTGGCCGGCGGGTGAGGACGCGCCGGATGGCCGCCCGGTGGATTTCATGTGGTCACCTCTCGCTGGATGATCTCGGCGCGTGCGCGCAGGTCCTGTTCGGTATCGGCGGACAGCAGCGGCACGGCCAGCAGGCGGTCGACGGCATGCTCCGCGGCGGGACACGCGGCCGGGTTCATCTCCTGGCAGGCCGGGTGAGCTGAAGTGGCGCGTAGCCCGAAGGTACCGACGCTGTTCGGCACCCCAGCTTGGTGCAGGCGGGCGGCGAATGCCCGGGGTTCGGGCAACGTTATCTCCCAGCAGGCGCTGTAGCCGTTGGGTTCGTCGCCATCGGCTGGGACGATCCGGCACAGGCCGGGCACGTCGCCGACCAGGTCGGCCAGCAGCGCGGCTTGGGCGCGGCGGCGGGCGAGCGCCGCCTCCAGCCCGGCCAGGTTGTGGCGGGCCAGGCACGCCGACAGCTCCGGCAGCCGGTAGTTGCGGCCCAGGCGGGTGAAGGCCGGTATGCCGGCGGCGGGCAGCGCCCAGTGCGTCCGGTAGGCGACGGCGTGTTCGGCGATGGGGCGCTGTCGGTGAGCAGGTAGCCGCCCTCGCCAGCGGCCACGATCTTGCCGTCCTTGAGGCTGAAGCAGCCGACGTCGCTGACCGTACCGGCCAGGTGGCCGCGGTGGCGGCTGCCTTGCGCCTGGCAGGCGTCCTCGATGAGCGGGATCCGGTGCCGGGCGGCGACATCGGCCACGTCGCTCAGGCCGGTGCAGTGGCCGGCCAGGTGCACGGCGATGATCGCCGCTGTGCGAGGTCTGATCTTGGCGGACGGGTCGGTCATCACGTCCATGCCGCGGAGCGCTCCGCTCTCGACGAACGCCGGCCGGGCGCGGGCGGCTTGGACGGCCGCGACGACCATCATCACCGTGGCGGCCGGCAGCAGCACCTCATCGCCGGCGGTGACGCCGCGGGCGACGAGCGCGGTGTGCGGGGCGGCGGTGCCGGAGGAGACGGCGATGGCGTGGCCGAGGCCGTGCGCGACCGCCAGGGCGCTCTCCAGCGCGGCCGCCTCGGGGGCATGAGCGGGGGCATGAGCGGGGGCATGAGCGGGGGCGGGCATGCGATACAGGATGGGCTGGAAGATGTGGGCGGCCGGGGGCGGAGGCGGCGGGGGGATCATGGCCGGGCCGCCGGCGCGGGAACGACTGCCGGGGGGCGTGGGTGAAGTTCATCAGCGGCCACATGTTGACGCGGTCGGCGGAGAACAGGGCGCAGTCGGACGCACAGCCGGTCGGGGGCGCGAACAGGGCGGCGCCGTCGGCGCCCGCGATGCCGCGCCGCCGGGCGTCGGGGGTGGCGGCGATCTTGAGCGAGGAGGGGCAGTCCCACAGGGTGCCGTCCGGTTCGATGAAGAACAGGGTGCGTCCGCCGAAGCAGCCGCGGACGACGTTGGTGGGCGCGCAGAGTGCGGCGCCTACCTGGTTTGGGTAGGAACGCTCGGGCAGCCGCAGCGACAGCTCCGCCGAGTACGGAGCGGCGAACCGCTCGGCGAGCTCGCCAGCGTGACCGGGGGTGAGGGCCAGCTCGTCGTGCGGGGGGTGGTCGGATGCCAGGGCGATGGGTTGCGGGGCGGCGTAGTCGCAGCCGAGTTCGGCGGCCAGTGCGGGCACCGCGGTAAGGCGCGATGGGGGATGCACAGATCCCTGGAACAGGGCATCGAGCCTGGTCTCCTGCCAGATTTGTTCGGCGTGGCAAGCGCGTGCTGACTCGTCCCACCTGTAAGGTGCGAACCTCCTTCCTCGTATGCCCCACGCGTCAAAGGAGTGGACGGTGTCAGAGCTTATCGCTCACCTCATCCGAGCAGTCGCGGAGTTCTGCTCTCGGGCAGCTTGGGGGGTGACCTGTGGCGATCAGTGACGCGGACATCTTCAGCGCCGTCTCCGCTTACCTCGGGCGCCATCCGAACGAGGCCGCACTGCTGTCTGAGCCGGTGCGGCTCCTGTCCGAGGGCGGGGGTTTCGCCTCGCGGCGGAATTTCCGGATGCACGTGACCGTCGGCGCGCTGCTGGTCCGTGGCGGCTCCGAAGTCCTGCTTGTTGAGCACCGCGCGTACGGGATCCCGTTGCAGCCCGGGGGTCACCTCGAACCGACCGATATCTCCCTGCTCGACGCGGCGGTGCGCGAGCTGGTGGAGGAAACCGGGATCGACCCCGCCCAGGTCGTCCCCGCGTCGCAGATCCCTGTCTACATCGAGTACGGCAGGGTTCCGGCGCGGCCGCAGAAGGGCGAGCCGGAGCACTACCACCTCGATGTCGGGTACGCGTTCGTGACTGACGCGGACATGGGAGCGCTTCAGGAGTCGGAGGTGACGGGTGCTGGCTGGTATCCGCTCGGCGAGGCCGAGCGCCTTGTCGGGCATCGCATCGCGCGAGCCGTACCGGCCCGAATCGGTTAAGGACCTGTCGAGGCTTCTGTCGCTGCCGCCCGGCCCATGGGCGGATCGAACAGAGCGGCCTTGCCGGTCGCTGCCGCGGAGGGCCTATGTGGGGCTGTGGTGTTCACTCAGTCGAAGCATGGCTTGACGCTCCGATCCCGGCTCCGCTTGAGCTCGAAGAAGGCCTCCGTATGGGCGGCCCCATCGATCTCAGATCCGCAGGTGGATGTACGCCGCTCTTGCTCTGTACGGCGGCTTTCTGCGCGTCACCAGGATGGACCTGTCGACGCCGACGCGGTCAGCATCGGTCCATGCCGCCTGGGAGGGACGCCACCATGAGGAGATCGAGATCCGCCGCGCCGTAACCGCGAGCGGACCGGACGGCATCAGCACGACCAAGACCGGCGACCCTGCCCATCCCTGGCCCGCGCTGGCGCCGCGGATCGCCGCTGAACTCGGCAAGACACGAACCCGATCGGCTCACTGAGCCAGGGCGAGGTCTCGTCACGCCCGGGGCGTCGTCCAAGGCGCCGTCAGCGTTGAGCCGAAGCCTGGCGGAGGCGAGGCATTCGGCGGCCGAGTCGCCACGGCGTATGCGGGGTTAGGCGCCGCGGTGCCCAGCCTCAGGCCTGGGCGTGGACCCCGCCATCCCTCGCGGGCTCCGTCTTCGCCAGCTTCGGACACGCGCCCGGTGAGTGATTCCAGCAAGTCAGAGGCTCTGCTCATGGCAGGGGTGGACGACGTGCCAGCGTGGCGGGAACGGGGCTGTACCGGGCCACGAGATCGGCCAGCGGCGCGTCGATGAAGCCGAGCATCGCCATGATCGCCTCGTGATCGGCGTGCGGATGCCGGTGGTAGATGGGAGTGTGACGCGCGATCTTGTCGCGCAGCGCACGCGGGAAGTCCAGCTCGCGGTGCGGCGCGTGGCGGCCACCCTGATATCCGGGAAATGCCTGGTAGGGCGTTGTGCGCCACAGGCGCTGGTCGTGGTTGTTGCCGCGCCCGATCAAGCTCACCCAGAACCCGAACGGCAACTCGGCGACCACTTCCGATGGGGTGGGCGTCAAGCCGTGCCGGCCCAGTTGATGGATCGCTTCCCGGATCTTGGCCACCGCGCCGTAATGCGGATCCACTCCAGAGTGATTCCACCAGTCGTCCCGGCCGACAGGCGGAGCATGCGCTGATCGAGAACGCCGCGCAAGACGAGCTCCAGATGTCGCGGCGGCCCGTAGAACGCGGCGGCCACCTCGGTGTTCCAACAAAACAGCCTCAGCGCGGCCACCCGGTCGCCGCAGCGGAACGCCTCATACTCAGGCAGCCGGGCCCGCGACAGCAGCCGACGCAGACGCTGGGCCTCGGCTGATCCACGAGCTCGCCTCTTCTGGCCGGACCCGGCGTGCTACCGTGCGTGACATAAGCCCCGGGATTGCCTCCGCGCGCAAGCAGCCCGGGGCACAGCTGTCTCCGCGGTCATGTCGCGCCCGGCTCCAGGCAGGAGAACGCGGCAAAACCGTCCCGTACATGCCCCGTACTGGGCGAGCCCGAGCGTCAGTCCACGACGATGGGGCGGCGAGCGGGCTACGCGCCATTAGTGCCTGAGGCAGGACCTGCCTGGAAGATGCCGCTGAGACTTCGGTACTGCCCGCGGTCGGCATGGCGCTCGTACGGGGGTGCGGCCGGAATACGCCGGAAGCGGGCCGCGTGGGTAGCGGAGTGCCTTCTGACCTGGTGTTTCGGCCTCTGCGTCAGAGGGCGACGAGCGGACTGTCTTGCCGATGGCGCATCCCGAGGCGGTCCATCACAATCGGGGAATGAGCGCGGTAAGTAGTCAGTATGCCTTCGTGATTCAGACGCGGGACAACCTGGACCGATCGTGGTCATGGGTCTCGGATTACGGTGATGCGGACAACCCGGTGGCGGGACGTGGCGTAGAGGACGACGCCCCAGGAACTCCGCACGACTTCGGCAGGGCGACCTTCGACGCCTACTTGGACCACCTGGTCGCCACCGCGCCCGAAGTGGT
>NZ_JBSGCE010000105.1:0-20645 GCF_053601695.1 Nonomuraea sp. NPDC004702 | reverse complement strand
GCCGTAGTAGGAACCCGCCTCCGGCTCGGGCGGAGGGCGGGGAGGCGGAGAGCGGTCGGTCAGGGGGTGGTCTGCGCGGCTGGCTGGCCGGCGCGCTGCGCGTCGATCCGGCGGCCCGGCCCGTCGCCCGGGAGCTGCTGCGGCAGGCCGGGGCGCTCGACCCCGGCGGGCGTCCGCTCCCGCCCGAACGGCCCGGCGCCAGCACGCTCACCATGGACGCCGTCTCCGCCCTGCTGCCGCCGGTGGAGTACGCGCCGCGGGGCCACCACGAGCAGCCGGCGCCGCCCGCCCCCACCGTCCACGCGGACCGGCAGTGGGAACGCCCGCGGCCCGCCCCGGCGCCCGCCGCCCCCGCCGAGCCGTTCGACCTGCGGCGGTTCGTGACCAGCAGCGCGTTCGTCGGCGTGCTGGCGCTGGTGACGCTGTCGGCCACGACCGTCGTCACGCCGGTCGTCGGCGGCCTGCTGGCGGTGGCGCTCTCGCTGGCGCTGCGCGTCGCCGACCACTTCCTGTCCGAGGAGCGGCCGACGCCGGCCCGCGCCGCGCTCGTGGCCATGGGCAACCTGCTCCTGTCGCTGGCCTGCGGCCTGGGCGTGGCCGGCCTGCTGGAGGCGGCCGGATCGAGCACCAGCCACGCCGAGGCCCTGGCCGCCGGCGCGTTCACGCTGGGGCTGTTCGTGCTGCCCGGCGCGGGGCCCGCGCGACGCAGGGCCGCGCGCGTGCTGGCCCGCCTGCTGCCCGGCCGCAGCGCGACCGTGGTGACGGTGGCCGTCATGGGGCCGATCGCGCTGCTGGCCACGATCGCGGCGCTGCTCCAGGGCTGACCGGCCCGGTTGACCTGCCCGGCTGACCGGCTCAGCCGCCGGTGGCCTCGGGCAGCGACCGCAGAAGCGCCAGGTCGTGCAGGTCGCGTTCCCTCGGCTCGTACCCCTGGTGGAAGGCGAGCTGCTGGGCCGCCGACAGGCACGGCACGCGCCGCCCGGCGACGGTGCCCGAGGTGAAGGCGGCCGCCGGGTAGAAGAGCGCGCCGCCCCGGTCGTCGAGGTCCTGCACGGCCGAGCCGTCCGCGGCGAAGCGGAGCGGATGCAGGTCGAGCTCGCGGCCGAGGTCGTCGGCCATGACGAAACGGGCCGGACGGCCGGGCACCGCGCCGTCCCGCTCGGTGTAGCCGAGCGCCTCCAGCGCCCCGATCACGCGCGGCTCCTGCTCGGCCCGGTGCAGCAGGTCGAGGTCGTGGTGGTCGCGGGTGGCCCGGCCGACGAGGGCGTCGACGCCCCAGCCGCCGGCGATCCACACCGCGCAGCCGGCCGCGCGCAGCGCCGCGCGTACCCGCAGCAGCTCCCCGGCATCGAAGATCATTCGGGGTAGCGTACGGCTGGACACCGCGACGGTCAACGTGTTCAGAATGGGCCTCGTGACGCCTTCGACCGGGCACGTCGTCAGGAACCCGCTCACCGGGCGCGCCGAGCGGCCGCTCGCGCCCGTCGGCCCCGATCGGCTGGCGGAGATCGCGGCCGGGCTGCGCGCGATGGCCCCCGCCTGGCGGGCCCCCGACCGGGCCGCCGACCGGGGCGAGGTGCTGGCCGCGTTCGGCCGGGCCCTGGCGGCCGACGACGAGCTGCTGGCCGCGCTGATGGCCGACACGGGCCGGGAGGCCGAGTCCAGGCTGGAACGGCAGCTCACCGCCGGGCTCGCCGAACGCTGGGCGCGCCAGGCCCCCGCCCTGCTCGCGCCTCCGCCCGAACGGCCGGCCGCGCTGCCGGGGATCGCGGTGGGCGGCGACGCGGTGCCGTACGAGCTGGCCGGGGTGATCAGCCCCTGGAACTTCCCGCTGCTGCTCGCCCTGATCGACGCGGTGCCCGCGCTGGCGGCCGGCTGCGCGGTGCTGGTCAAGCCGAGCGAGGTGACGCCGCGCTTCATCGAGCCGCTGATGCGGCTGGTCCCCGCCGAGCTGCCGCTGCGGCTGGTCGAGGGGGCCGCCGAGACCGGCGAACGGCTCGTCGGCCTGGTGGACACCGTCGTGTTCACCGGCAGCGTGCCGACCGGCCGCCGGGTGGCCGAGGCCGCGGCGCGCGCGTTCGTCCCCGCCCACCTGGAGCTGGGCGGCAAGGATCCGGCGATCGTGCTGGCGGGCGCCGACCTGGAACGGGCGGCCGAGGCCGTCCTGTGGGGCGGCACGGCCAACGCCGGGCAGTCCTGCCAGTCCGTCGAACGCGTCTACGTCGAGCGCGGCGCGTACGACACGTTCCTCGGCCTGCTCGCCGACGGGGCCGCGCGGACCCGGCTGACCTGCGAGGGCGGCCCCGTCGGGCCGATCATCGACCCCGCGCAGGCCGGCGTGATCGCGACTCACCTGGCCGACGCCGCCGCCAAGGGCGCGCTGACCCACACGGGCGGCGCGATCGAGCGGCACGGCGGCGGGTTGTGGTGCCGTCCCACCGTGCTGTCGCGGGTGCGGCACGACATGCTGGTCATGACGGAGGAGACGTTCGGGCCGGTGCTGCCGGTCATGGCCGTGTCCGGGGCGGAGGAGGCGGTGGAGCTGGCCAACGACAGCGCGTACGGGCTGTCGGCCGCCGTGTTCGCCGCCACCGAGAAGGAGGCGCTGGCCGTCGCGGCCCGGCTGAACGCCGGCGCGGTCAGCGTCAACGACGCCGCGCTGACCGCGCTCGTCCACGAGGGCGAGAAGAACTCCTTCGGCCTGTCGGGGCTCGGCGGCTCGCGCATGGGCGCCGCCTCGATCGGCCGGTTCCTGCGCCGCAGGGCGTACCTGATCAACCGGTCCGGGGCCGCCGACCCGTGGTGGCACCCCAGGGAGGGATAGAGCATGGGACTGCGTGCCGAGATGCCGCTGCTGGCCCGCCACGAGGGCGAGTGGGCCGGCGAGTACGTGCACGTCGACAAGGACGGCGCCGTGATCGACCGCCACCACGTCGAGATGACCTGCGCGATCGTCGACGACACCGGCTACCACCAGACCAACCGCTACCGCTGGGACGACGGCCGCACCGAGGTGCACGAGTTCCCCGGCACGTACCTGGGCGGCGGCCGGTGCGCGTTCGACACCGACCGGCTGACCGGCCAGTTCTGGGAGCTCGACGACAGCACCATCTACCTGACCTGGCGCTTCAAGGCCGAAGGCGACGACCTGCGGCTGTTCGAGCTGATCGTGCTGAGCCCGGACGGCGACTCCCGCAGCCGCACCTGGCAGTGGATCAGGAACGGCGAGTGCGTGCGGCGCACGCTGATCGACGAGCGCAGGACCGCCTGACATGACCGCCTACACCGCCCTGGCGCTCCAGGTCGCGGCGAGGGCCGTCACCGACCGCGCCGACCTGGCCGCCGCCGTCGGGCGCGTGGCGGAGCGCGTCGGCGGCAGCAAGGCGTGGCTCGGCCCCGCCCTGCGGCTGGTGGTGCTGCCGGAGTACGTCCTGACCGGCTTCCCCGCCGGGCAGGGCCCGGCCGAGTGGCGCGAGAAGGCCGCCCTCGACGTGGACGGGCCCGAGTACCGGGCGCTGGCCGCGATCGCCGCCGACGAGGACGTGTTCCTGTGCGTCAACGCCTACGAGCGCGACGAGCACTTCCCCGGCCTGTACTTCCAGGCGTGCGTGATCCTCTCCCCGGCGGGGGAGGCGGTGCTGCGCTACCGGCGGCTGCACTCGCTGTTCACGCCCACGCCGTACGACGTGTGGGAACGCTACCTCGACCGGTACGGCCCCGACGGCGTGCTGCCGGTCGCGCGCACCGAGATCGGCAACCTGGCCGCGCTCGCCTCGGAGGAGATCCTGGTGCCCGAGCTGGCCAGGGCGCTGGCGCTGCGCGGCGCGGAGGTGTTCTGCAACCCGACCTCCGAGGCGTACTCGCCCGCCCTGACCCCCAAGGCCGTCGCCCGCCGCGCCCGCGCGCTGGAGAACCTGGCCTTCGTCGTCTCGGCCAACACCGCCGGGCTGTCCGGCATCGCGATCCCGGGCGACTCGGTCAACGGGGGCTCGGAGGTGATCGACCACGAGGGCCGCGCGCTGGCCCAGGCCGGGCCGGGGGAGACGCTGGTCGCCGCCGCCGAGCTGGACCTGGCCGCGCTGCGCCGCGCCCGCCGCCGGCCCGGCCTGGCGAACCTGCCCAGCCGGGTCAAGACCGGGCTGTGGGCGCGCGAGTACGCCGCGCACGACGTCGAACGGCCCGCCGACCTGGACGCCGCCCCGGACCGCGGCTTCCACGTCGCCCGGCAGCGCGAGATCATCGAACGCCTGCACGGCCGGGGCTGAGCGTCAGGCGCGGGCGTAGCGGCGCAGCAGCCTGCGCTCGGCCGCCAGGAAGATCGAGTTGAGCGCCACGCCGAGCACGCCCAGCAGCACGATCCCGGCCCACATGGCCGGGATGTCGAACTGGCTCTGCGCCTCCAGCAGACGGTGGCCGATGCCCTCGCTGCTGCCGTACAGCTCGGAGATCACCATCATGATCAGCGCCAGCGACACGCTGAGCCGCAGCCCGGCCAGGATCTTCGGCGCGGCCGCGGGCAGGACGACGTGGAACAGCCGGGTGGCCGCCGACAGGCGGAAGACCCGGCCGGTGTCGAGGTAGCCGCGGTCGACGTGGCGGCCGCCGTCCATCGAGTTGATCAGCACGGGCCACACGACCCCGTACACGATCGAGGCGAGCTGCATCGGGGTGCCGATCTTGAACAGCAGCAGGAACACCGGCAGCAGCGCCGCGGGCGGCACCGAGCGGCCGAGGTGCAGCAGCGGCTCGGCCAGCGCCGCCAGCCACTCCAGGCGGCCCAGGGCCAGGCCCAGCGCCACCCCCGCCAGCGCGGCCAGCGCCCAGCCCGCCACCAGCCGCCCGAGGCTGGGCAGCAGGTCGGCGACCGCCTCGTCGGTCAGGAACAGCCGGCCCGGCGAGCCGGAGAACCACATCTCGCGCAGCCGCGCCAGGATCGTGCTGGGCGGCGGGAAGTAGACGGCCGCCGCCCGCCGGGCGACCAGCTCCCACGACACGGCCACCACGGGCAGCAGCCAGTGGCGGCGCGCCCACCGCCAGACGGTCGTCGCGGCCCCGCCCGGCCCCGGCCGGGTCACGCCGCGACCTGCGCGCGGGCGTGGTGCCAGCGGAACAGCCGCCGCTCGGCCGTGGTGACCAGCAGGTTGGCCGCCAGCCCGAGCAGGCCCGCCCACAGCGTGCCGGCCAGCACCCGGTCGACGTGGTTGGCGCTGCCGGCCTGGAGCAGGAACGTGCCGATGCCGTCGCCGCCCGCGATGAGCTCCACGCTGACGGCGACGATGAGGGTGACCCCGACGGAGATGCGCACGCCGGTCGCGACGAACGGCGCGGCGCTCGGCAGCGAGACCCGCAGCACGACCGCCAGCGGGCCGAAGCCGAAGCTGCGCAGCGTCTCCTTGGCCTGCGGGTCGACGTCGGACAGGCCGTACATGGTGTTGACGAGCAGCGGCCAGCAGCAGGTGTAGACGATCAGCGAGGTCTTGGCGTCGGCGCTGTCCGGGAACAGGAACATGGCCAGCGGGATCAGCGACACCGACGGGATCGGCCGCAGGAACTCCACCAGCGGCCGCGCCGAGCGCTCCACCACCGGCACCGTGCCGAGCAGCAGCCCGGCCGGCACCGCCACCGCGATCGCGATCAGCAGGCCGGCCGCGCAGGCGCCCAGCGTGGCCAGCACCTGCGCGTGGAAGGCGCCGTCGGCCGCCAGCCCGGCCGCGGCGGCCAGGACGTCGGAGGCGTACGGCAGCACCCCGGGGTCGATCAGCCCGGCCCGGCCCGCGGCCTCGGTCAGGACCAGCGCCCCGGCGACCCCCGCAGCCCCGAGGACCAGCCGCCCGCCCCGCGTGATCATTCCAGGCCGGTCGCGATCTGCGTGCCGACGTCGGGCCTGCTCTTCAGGTAGCCGTAGCCGACGAGCAGGTCGGCCAGCTTCTGGAAGCCGTCCCGGGGCGGCTCCATCGAGAAGACGCCGAGCTTCATGGCCGCCGCGCTCGCCGCGTCGATCTGCGTGTACGTCGGGATGACCTCGTCGATCGCCTTGCGGTCGGCGGCGGCGACGGCCTGGGCCTTGGCCAGGGCGCGGTGGAAGGCGGCGGCGGTGCGGGGGTTGGCGGCCAGCCAGGACTCGGACACGCCCCAGCCGTCGATCGGGATGCCCGCGGTCGGGCCCGACATGGTGTCGATCACCTCGGTGCCGCCCGCCTTCTTGGCGGCGGTCAGGAACGGCTCGACCAGCCAGGCGGCGTCGACCTTGCCCGAGGCCAGCGCGCCGAGCTGCTCGTTGAACGGCATCGCCACGTACTTGACGGCGTCGGGGGCGAGCCCGGCCTGCTGGAGGTGGGCGTTGGTGACCGTCTGGCCGAGCGCCTTGAGCACGTTGACCGCGACCGTCTTGCCCTTGAGGTCGGTGGCGGACTTGACCGGCGACCCCTTGGGCACGACGACGCCCGCGATTCCGGGGGCCGACTCCTGGCTGTGCTGGAACAGTTTGAGCTTGGCCGCGCCGGAATCGTTGATGGACAGCAGCGAGACGTAGGAGGTCAGGAACGCGTCCATGCTGCCGTTGAGTATTTTCGGCATGACCGCCTGAGGGGCCTGGATGATCTCGGTCTTGACCGTCAGGCCCTCGGCCTTGAAGAAACCGCGTTTCTCGGCGATGAACAGCGGTGCCGCCGACGGCACCGGCACCACGCCGACGAGGAGCTGTGTCTTCTCCAGCTCGCCGGAGCCTCCGGAGCCGCTGGTGGGGGTGGGGGCCGCGCCGCCGCCGCAGGCCGCGAGGCCGGCGACGAGGGCCAGCGCGGCGGCGGCGTGTGCGATCTTCACGATGCTCTCTCCTGACTGGCCGGCGCGATTCCTTGGCCGGGCGACGCGATTCCTGGCCGGGCAAGGGGAGAATCGCGGCGCGCGCACGGCCGGACGCGGGCCCGAATCGCCCGAACCCCCGAACCGTTCGGCGCCACCGGAAAGCCCCGCTGCCACGAATGGGGATCGTACAGCAGGAGTCGCGGCCACCGCCATGAAACAAACCGGGCATTTGTATTGACGGCCCTGACGGTCGGTATAAGTCGCGGTAAATCGGTTATTCGCGTATATCCCTGGCCATTGTGGGAGCAATTGCTGAACTGCGTATCGCCGCCGACGCGGTCATTGCCGCTCCTTGGGCGTGCCATGAGAGCCGGGTTGAGAGCATGTGGGCGGCAGGAGTCCCGGCGAGACCGGTGAGGGGGTGGGGGCCCTGCGGCCGCTTCGGCTCTCGGTCCAGGCGCGTCTCATCCTGGCGACCGCCGTGTTGTCGCTCATCGTCTGCGCGGCGATCGGCGTCGCCCTCGACCTGCTGATCCGCGACAGGATGCGGCAGGACGTCTTCGCCGACACCCAGCGGGCCACCACCGAGTGGATCGGCTCGATGGGCACCACCTTCCCGCCCCCGGTCACCACCTCGTACGTCGACCTCATCCAGCTCGTGGACGCCCGCGGGCACGTGGTCGCGGCCAACCGCGCCGCGCGGGGCAGGCCGCCCGTCAGCACGCTCTGGCCGCCCTCCGACGACCGCATCCGGCACGGCGTGGCCTGCCGGGGGGACGAGTGCCTGATGTTCACCGCCACCCGGCCCTCGCCGCAGGAGGAGCGGCTGCTGTGGCACGGCGCGTCCCACGTCGTCTACGCCGCCCGGGTGGAGCCGCCGCTGCTGTCCACCCACCGCCTGGAGCTGATCATCGTCGCCGGGGGCCTGGCCGTCAGCGCGTTGCTGACCTGGATCGCCGCGTTCCTCATCGGGCGCACGCTGCGGCCGGTCGAGGCGATGCGGGCCAGGATGGCCGAGATCACCGTCACCGACCTGAGCAAGCGGGTGCCCGAGCCGCCCGGCGGCGACGCGGTCGCCGAGCTCGCGCGCACCGCCAACAGGACGCTGGCCCGCCTGGAGGAGGCGGTCGAGCAACAGCGCAACTTCTCCTCCATGGTCTCCCACGAGCTGCGCACGCCGCTGACCGGCCTGCGCGCCCGGCTGGAGGAGGCGCTGACCTATCCCGACGTGGACCCCCGCGCCGCCCTGAGCGACGCCCTGTCCACCGCCGACCGGTTCCAGGCGATCATCGAGGAGATGTTGCTGCTGGCCCGCGTCCGCACGGCCTCCCCGCACGACCGGGAGCCGGTGCGGCTCGGCGAGCTGGTCCGCGAGGAGGTCGCGAGCCGGCGGGCGGGGCTGCTGATCCGCGTGCACGTCGAGGAGGACCTCCAGGTGCTCGGCAACCGCGTCCAGCTCGGCGAGGTGCTGACGAACCTGCTGGTCAACGCCCAGCGGCACACCCGCACGGTGGTCGAGGTCCGGGTGGAGCGCAGAGACGGCCAGGCGGTGGTCACGGTCCGCGACGACGGCGCGGGCGTCGCGCCCGACGACCGCGAGCGGGTGTTCGACCCCTTCGTCCGCCTGTCGGAGGGACGCCGGCGCGACCCCGGGGGCAGCGGGCTCGGCCTGGCCATCTCCCGCGCCATCGCCCGCGCCCACCAGGGCGACCTGGAGATCGAGGACACCCCGGACGGCCCCTGCTTCGCCCTGCGCCTCCCGCTCCCCGCCCCCGGCCCGGACGCCCAGCCGCGCTAGCGACCGGTTTCGGCCGCCGGGCGGCGGGCAGTCGGGCGGGACCCCGAGACGAGGAGGAACATCGTGCCGACCGCACGAGAGATCATGACCCCGCACGCGGAGTGCGTGAGCGCCGAGGAGTCCGTGCTGGTGGCCGCCGAGAAGATGGCCCGCATGGACGTCGGGTCGCTGCCCATCTGCGGCTCCGACGACCGGCTGAAGGGCATGCTCACCGACCGCGACATCGTGGTGAAGGTGCTGGCCGCGGGCAAGGACCCGGCTCAGTGCCGGGCGGGCGAGCTGGCCCAGGGCGAGGCCGTCACCATCGGCGCCGACGACGACGCCCGCGAGATCCTGCGCACCATGGCCGGCCACCGCGTGCGGCGCCTGCCGGTCATCGACGGGCACCGGCTCGTCGGGATCGTCGCGCTCGCCGAAGTCGCCAGGTCGGTGCCCGACGCCAAGGTGGGCGACCTGCTCGACGCCCTCACCACGGACTGACCGGCACCACGGCCTGACCCGGCACCACGGCCTGACCGGCTGCACGGCCTGGCCGGCTGCACGGACTGACCCGGCGCCACGGAGCGCCCGGGGCGGCGTGGGCGGCGGACGCGTCCCTCGGGGGCGCGCCGCCGCCCGGCCCGAACCTCGCCCGCGTCCTCAGGACGCGGTCACTGGCACTTGCCCTTCAGCCACGCGCTGAACTCCGGCGTGTAGTCGGTGGCCACCCGCTTGGCCCCGCTCGCCAGCGCCGACTTCCACGCGTTCTCGTTCAGGGTCCAGGAGGGCGGCGGCTCCTCCCACTTGGTCACCTCCGGCCAGATCGGGCCGCCGGTCAGCACCTGGCTCAGGCCCGCGGCGGTCACGCGGCTCCTGAGCTCGGCGGCGATCGCGCTGTCGTGGGAGTACAGGATGATCTCCTGCGACTGGTGGTTCTCCTTGACCGGCCCGAGCACCTCGTTCCACGCCTGCGCCTTGATCGTGGCGTTCGAGCTGAGCAGCGACTGGCGGGCCTCGGGCTTGATCTCGACCAGCCCGATCATGCCGGCCGACCTCATCGCGGCCAGCCACTCGCGGAAGGTGTAGACGGTCTCGCCCTTGAACAGGCCGCGCACGATGGTCCGGCCCTTGAGCGCGGTGTCGCCCGCCGCCCACCAGATCTCGGTGATGTTCTTCTTCGTGCCCGACAGGCCCCAGGTCGAGGTGTTGTGCCACATGACGGCCTTGGTGCCGTCCTTGGTGAGCTGGAGGTCGGCCTCGACGCCGGAGGCGCCCCAGCCCTTGTAACGCTTCACGGCGGTGGGGTTGTTGGGCTGGCGCACCTGGTCCCGTTCCCAGGCGTTGGCGCCGGTCGGGTAGCCGCCGTGCCCGAAGATCAGGGGGCAGGCGGGCAGCGCGGCGGCCTGGGCGGCGGGCTGGGCGGCGGGCTGGGCCGCGGACGGCGAGGTGAGCGAGGAGGCCAGCGTCAGGGCGGCGAGAGAGGCGGCGAGGGGGACGGCCAAGGCACGCACCTTTCGATCTTGTAGTTGCCCGCACTCTGCCACATACATGGACGTTCCGTCCTGGGCCGGCGGCTCGGCGGGCGAGGGCTGCGCAGGCGTGACCCGGGTCGCCGGTACAGTCGTCGGTACCGTGACGGCTTGTGGCAGGCTGCCACGGGAACCGGCGCTCGAACCCTGTGGCGGGGCCTGTTTTTGTGGGATCTACACAAAGCAGGAGCCCCGGCGTGCACTATGCGGACATTGGTGCACGCGGCGGTGATCGAGCACGGTAGAGACAGTGACAGGCGAGGCTCCGGGACGACCCCGGACTTCGCCTACTTGTACGGGGTACGTGGGAGGCTCAACCGGTGTTCAATCGTGTCGCCATCGTCAACCGCGGAGAGGCCGCGATGCGGCTCATCCACGCCGTCCGGGATCTTTCGGCGGAGACCGGCAAGCGGATCGAGACGATCGCGCTCTACACCGACGCCGACCGCGACGCGACCTTCGTCCGCGAGGCGGACGTCGCCTACCCGCTGGGGCCCGCCTCCGCGCGCCCGTACCTCGACCACGCCGTGCTGGAGCGGGCGCTGATCGAGACCGGGGCCGACGCCGCGTGGGTCGGCTGGGGCTTCGTCGCCGAGGACCCGGCCTTCGCCGAGCTGTGCGAGAAGATCGGCGTCACCTTCGTCGGGCCGAGCGCGGAGGCGATGCGCCGGCTCGGCGACAAGATCGGCGCCAAGCTCATCGCCGAGGAGGTCGGCGTCCCCGTCGCGCCGTGGAGCCGCGGCGAGGTGGCCACGCTCGCCGACGCTCTGCGCGCCGGCGACGAGATCGGCTACCCCCTGATGCTCAAGGCGACCGCGGGCGGCGGCGGGCGCGGCATCCGCATGGTCGCCTCGGCCGACGAGCTGGCCGACGCCTACGAGCGCACCAGCCAGGAGGCCGAGCGCGCGTTCGGCTCGGGCGTGGTCTTCCTGGAGCGCCTGGTCACCGGCGCCCGCCACGTCGAGGTGCAGGTCATCGCCGACGGCCAGGGCACCGCGTGGGCGCTGGGCGTGCGCGACTGCTCGGTGCAGCGGCGCAACCAGAAGATCATCGAGGAGTCCGCCTCCCCGGTCCTGACCGGAGACCAGGCCGACGAGCTGAAGGCGTCGGCCGCGCGGCTCGCCGTGGCCGTCGGCTACCGCGGCGCCTGCACCGTCGAGTTCCTCTACCACCCGGGCGACAAGATGTTCGCCTTCCTGGAGGTCAACACCCGGCTCCAGGTCGAGCACCCGATCACCGAGCTGACCACCGGCACCGACCTGGTCCGGCTGCAACTGCACGTCGCCGCCGGCGGTCGCCTGGACGGCCCCCGGCCGGCCGAGAGCGGCCACGCCGTGGAGGCCCGGCTCAACGCCGAGGACCCCGACCGCGACTTCGCCCCCGCGCCGGGCCGGATCGCCCGCCTGGTGCTGCCCGCCGGGCCCGGCATCCGCGTCGACACCGGCGTCAGCGAGGGCGACACCATCCCCGCCGACTTCGACTCCATGATCGCCAAGATCATCGCCTACGGCCGCGACCGCGAGCAGGCCCTGGCCCGCCTGCGCCGCGCGATGGCCGCCACCACCGTGATCATCGAGGGCGGCGCCACCAACAAGAGCTTCGTGCTCGACCTGCTCGACCAGCCCGAGGTGATCGACGCCGTCGCCGACACCGGCTGGATCGACCGCGTACGCGCCGAGGGCCGCCTGGTCAGCCACCGCCACTCCGCGGTCGCCCTGGCCGCCGCCGCGATCGAGGCGTACCAGGACGAGGAGGAGGTCAGCCGCAACCGGCTGCTGGCCACCGCCCACGGCGGGCGCCCGCAGGTGCAGCACGAGACCGGCCGCCCGCTGACCCTCAAGCTCCGCGGCGCCGGCTACCGGCTCACGGTGGCCAGGGCCGGGCAGCGGCGCTTCCGCGTCGGCATCTCCGACGGCGACCGCTCCCACCCGCTCGACGTCGAGATCGACCGCTTCGACGAGCACGCCGGCCGCATCACCGTCAACGGCCGCCGCTTCCGCCTGATGTCGGCCACCCACGGCCCGATCCACCTGGTCGAGGTCGACGGCGTCACCCACCGCATCAGCCGTGACGAGGGCGGCGTCGTCCGCTCGCCCGCCCCCGCGCTGGTGGTGGCGACGCCCCTGTCGGCCGGCGACGAGGTCGAGGCGGGCGCGCCGATCCTGGTGCTGGAGAGCATGAAGATGGAGACGGTGCTGCGCGCGCCGTTCCGCGCCCGCGTCCGCGAGTGCGGCGTCTCGGTCGGCAGCCAGGTCGAGGCCGGCGCGCCGCTGATGCGCCTGGAACCCCTCGCCGGCGCCGAGGACGAGCAGGCCGCCGCCACGACGGGCGCCGCCGAGATCGACCTGCCCGCCGCCCCGCCGCGGGCCTCCGCCGCCGAACAGGCCGAGCGCGGCGTCCAGGACCTGCGCGAGCTGCTGCTCGGCTTCGACGCCGACCGCCACGAGCGCACCCGCATGTTGTCGGGCTACCTGGCCGCGCGGGCCGAGCTGGACGACCGCGTGATCGAGGGCGAGCTCGACCTGCTCACCGTCTTCGCCGACCTGTCCGAGCTGAGCCGCAACAAGCCGGGCGGCGAGCTCGACGTCGAGCCGGGCAGCCCGGTGCACAGCCCGCGCGAGTACTTCCACAGCTACCTGCAGAGCCTCGACGTCGAGCGCGCCGGCCTGCCGGAGGCGTTCCAGGCCAAGCTGCGGCGCATGCTCAGGCACTACGGCGTCGAGGAGCTCGACCGCACCCCGGAGCTGGAGGCCGCGGTCTTCCGGATCTTCCTTGCCCAGCAGCGGATGACCGCCGGCGTCGCCGTCGTGTCGGAGCTGCTGCGCGCCTGGCTGGCCGGGGCGCCGCCGCGCGAGCCGCTCGGCGAGCGGGCCGGGCTCGCTCTGGAGCACCTGGTCGAGGCCACGCAGGTGCGTTTCCCCGTGGTCGCCGACCTGGCCCGCGGCGTCGTGTTCCGCTGGTTCGCCCAGCCGCTGCTGCGCCGCAACCGCGCCAAGGTCTACGCCGCCGTCCGCGACGAGCTGCGCCACCTCGACCGCGACCCCGACGCGCCGGACCGCGCCGAGCGCATCCAGGCCATGGTGGCCAGCTCCGAGCCGCTCGTCCGGCTGCTCGGCCAGCGCATCGGCCGGCCGGAACGCGACCTCGCGCCGCTGCTGGAGGTCCTGACCCGCCGCTACTACGGCAACCGCGGGCTGTCGCAGGTCGCCACCCTCGACAGGGCGGGCTGCCGGTTCGTCACCGCCGAGCACTCCGGCCCGCGCGGCGTGACCCGCCTGGTCACCACCGCCGTCGACATCGCCGCCCTGCCCGCCGCCATCGACGCCGTCGGCGCGCTGGCCGAGGGGGTGGGCGGGCGCGGGCTCGTCGCCGACCTCTACCTCACCTGGGACGACCAGCCCGACGCCGAGGAGATGGCCGTACGGCTCGGGCAGGTCCTGGCCGGGCGCCCGCAGATCGCGGGCGTACGGCGGATCACCACCACCGTCCTGGGCACCAGCGGCGCGGTCATGCACCACCACTTCACCTTCCGCCCCGACGGCGCGGGCTTCGCCGAGGACCGCCTGATCCGCGGCCTGCACCCGCAGATCGCCCAGCGCCTGCAACTGCACCGGCTCCAGGAGTTCGACCTCACCCGGCTGCCCTCGGTCGACGAGGAGCTCTACCTGTTCAAGGCCGTCGCCAAGAGCAACCCGGCCGACGAGCGGCTCATCGCCATGGGCCAGGTCCGCGACCTGACGCCGCTGCGCGAGGCCGACGGCCGCCTGGTCGCGCTGCCCGCCGTCGAGGACGCACTCAACGCCGGCCTCGACGCGATCCGCAACATCCAGGCGCAGCGCCCCCAGAACAAGCGCTTCGACACCAACCGCATCATGATGTACGTCTGGCCCTCGACCGAGCTGACCACCGACGAGCTCAACATGCTGGTCCAGCGCATCCTGCCGACCACGGCGGGCGCCGGGCTGGAGGAGGTCCAGTTCGTGGCCCGCCAGCGCACCCCCTCGGGCGAGCTGAGCGAGGTCGCCGTGCGCATCACCCTCGGCCCCGGCCACGGCGCCAGCCTGCACGTCGGCAAGCCGTCCGACGAGCCGGTCCAGCCGCTCGACGACTACCGCCAGAAGGTGCTGCGCGCCGCCCGGCGCGGCAACGCCTACCCCTACGAGCTGACCGGCCTGCTCGCCGGCCCGCAGGGCCGCTTCGTCGAGCACGACCTCGACGCCGACGGCGTGCTCGTCCCGGTCGACCGGCCCAAGGGCAACAACTCCGCGGCGATCGTGGCCGGCGTGGTCACCACGCCGACCGCCCGCCACCCCGAAGGCGTCACCCGGGTGGTGCTGCTCGGCGACCCGACCAAGGCGCTGGGCGCGCTGTCGGAGCCGGAGTGCTCGCGGGTGATCGCCGCGCTCGACCTGGCCGAGCGCATGCGCGTGCCCCTGGAGTGGTTCGCGCTGTCGGCCGGCGCCCGGATCTCGATGACCTCGGGCACCGAGAACATGGACTGGGTGGCGGCGGCGCTCAAGCGCATCGTCACCTTCACCCAGGCCGGCGGCGAGATCAACATCGTGGTCGCGGGGATCACCGTGGGGGCGCAGCCGTACTGGAACGCCGAGGCGACGATGCTCATGCACACCAAGGGCATCCTGGTGATGACCCCCGACTCGGCGATGGTGCTCACCGGCAAGCAGTCCCTCGACTTCTCCGGCGGCGTGTCGGCCGAGGACAACTTCGGCATCGGCGGCTACGACCGCGTCATGGGGCCCAACGGCCAGGCCCAGTACTGGGCGCCCGACCTGCCGGCCGCCCGCGACGTGCTGATGGCCCACTACGACCACACCTACGTCGTGCCCGGCGAGAACGGCCCCCGGCGGGCCCCGACCGCCGACCCGGCCGACCGGGACGTCCGCGACTACCCGCACGCCGTGGCGGGCAGCGACTTCACCACCGTCGGCCAGATCTTCTCCGCCGAGCACAACCCCGACCGCAAGAAGCCGTTCGACATCCGCACCGTGATGCGGGCCCTGTCCGACCAGGACCACCCGGTGCTGGAACGCTGGGCGGGCATGGCCGACGCCGACACCTCGGCCGTCCAGGACGTGCACATCGGCGGCCGGCCGGTCTGCCTGATCGGCATCGAGTCACGGCCGGTGCCGCGGCGCGGCTTCCCGCCCGCGGACGGGCCCGACTCGTACACGGCCGGCACGTTGTTCCCGCGCTCGTCGAAGAAGACCGCGCGGGCGATCAACGCGGCCTCCGGCAACCGGCCGCTGGTGGTGCTGGCGAACCTGTCCGGCTTCGACGGCTCGCCCGAGTCGATGCGCAAGCTCCAGCTGGAGTACGGCGCGGAGATCGGCCGGGCGATCGTCAACTTCGACGGGCCGATCGTGTTCTGCGTCATCTCCCGCTACCACGGCGGCGCGTTCGTGGTGTTCTCCAAGGCGCTCAACCCGAACATGACCGTGCTGGCGCTGGAGGGCTCGTTCGCCTCGGTGCTCGGCGGCGCCCCGGCCGCGGCGGTGGTCTTCTCCGGCGAGGTGAACAACCGCACCGCGACCGACCCGCGCGTGAGCGAGCTGCAGCGGCAGGTCGCGGCGGCCAGCGGCGCCGAGCGGGCCGCGCTCAACGCCCGCCTGGCCGAGGTCCAGCCGGCCGTACGGGCGGAGAAGCTGGGCGAGGTGGCCGCGGAGTTCGACCGGGTGCACAACATCCAGCGCGCGGTCGAGGTGGGCTCGGTGGACGGGATCATCAGCGCCGCCGAGCTGCGTCCGCGGATCATCGAGGCCATCGAACGCGGCATCGCCCGCCTGCACCAGGGCTCCTGACCGCGCCCTGCCCCCGGCCCGTCGGTTCGGGGGCGGGGGCGCCGGGCCTCACCCGCGCGGCTCGGCGACCAGGAACACGGGCATGGTGATCGTGAGCAGTGCGCCGGGGAACGGGGCCTGGGCGATCACCACCCATTCGCCCGTCTCGGCAGCGCCGTCGGGGTTGACCCGCTGTACCCGCGCGGTGACCCCCAGCGCGGCGAGCCGCCCGTTCGCCGCGTCCAGCTCCATGCCCCACAGCTCGGGCATGGAGCCGAGGTAGGTGGGGGAGGGGTTGTACGCCATCGGGATCATGTCGTCGGCCTGCGCGGCGTGGCGTCCTTCCTCGCTGGGGCGAAGTGGCCAGAATGGGAAGCATCTGGTCACTCAGCGTGAGGGGAACGATGCGGTCGATCACATGTGCGGCAGCGGTCGCCGTCGCGGTCGTCGCCGCGGGACCCGCCGCCGGCGCCGCGGCGGCCACCGGGCCGGACGGGGACACGTCCTGGAAGAAGCTCACGTCCTTCCGGGTCTCGCCGGCGGCGCCGCACCAGAACGACGCCATCCGGCTGCTCATCCACTGCCCCACCCAGGCCAACCACGCCGTCGTCGGGTCCACGGCGTTCCCCGTCAAGGGGTCGTGGCGGATGTTCCGCGAGGTGGGGATCGGGCTGGGCGGGATGGGGTTCGGCAAGAAGGGCGTCGTCATCTCCCGGTACGCGCCGCCGGGCGAGCACGAGGTGCGCCTGAAATGCGTCAAGGTGACCGCCGACTGGCTGACCGGCTTCAGGAAGGTCAAGGTCATCAGCCGGTCCGAGGTCCCGCTCGTGGTACGTCCGTTCCGCCTCGGCCAGTTCTTCTGACACGCTGAAGCCTCCCGCCGCTGGCACTTGGGGAACGGCGGTCTCGGCCCCCTGGGTCTCCCATACCCGTACCGGGTTCAGGTTGCTGGAGGTGGGCGGCTCCCGTATCCTGCACGTTCGTAAGAGCCGGAGCGACGGGGGAGGGCCGGTGGGGATCCTGCGGCGGGGTGCGCGTGCACTCCTGCTCGTCGTCCTCGCCCTCGGCGTGTGCGGGATGCACACGCTCGGCCATGTGAACGCCCGGCACGACATGGCGAACGCCCGGCACGGCCTGGCGGTCGCTCACGAGCTGCCCGTCGCCCCGGTCGCCCCGGTCGCCGCACTGGCGGGGCTCGCGCCCGGCCATGAGATGCCGGGGCTCGATCCGGCCGGGGTGTGCCTGGCCGTCCTGACCTCGCTGCTCGTCGTGGTGCTGCTGGCCCTGTGGGTCGGGGTGCGGCGGCGGGCCGTCGGCGGCGCCGGTCCGGGCCCGGCCTTCCGGCCGGTCGCACGGCCGCCGCCGCGACCGACGTCCCTGCGGCTGGCTCGTCTCTCGATCCTGCGCATATAGGCCGGCCCTTCGCCCGGACGCCCTCGACGGCGATCCGCGCGCATCGGCCTATCCGCAGTTCCAGCGAACGAGAGAGCACATCAGCATGTCCGTCAACCGTAAGATCGGCCTCGCCGCCGCCGCAGGCGCGCTCGTCCTGCTCACCGCGTGCGGCGCGAACGACACCGCCTCCACGGCCGCCGCGCCCGGGGCCACGACCGCCGGCGCCACCGAGAGCGCCACCGAGAGCGCCACCGAGAGCGCCACCGAGAGCGCCACCGAGAGCGGCGGTGCGCAGCCGTCGCAGCAGTCGTTCAACGACGCGGACGTCATGTTCGCCCAGATGATGATCCCGCACCACCAGCAGGCGGTCGAGATGGCCGACCTCGCCCCGCAGCGGGCGAAGGACCCCGAGATCAAGAAGCTCGCGGCCGACATCAAGGCCGCCCAGGACCCGGAGATCCAGACCATGAAGGGCTGGCTGACCGAGTGGGGCAAGCCCGTCCCGTCCGGGGGCATGGGGCATGACATGCCCGGGATCATGTCCGCCGAGGACATGAAGAAGCTCGACGGGGCCAAGGGGGCCGCCTTCGACCGGCTCTTCGCCGAGCAGATGATCGCCCATCACGAGGGGGCGATCGAGATGGCCCGTACCGAGCAGGCGAGCGGGGTGAACCCGCAGGCCAAGGAGCTGGCCAAGGCCATCGAGAGCACGCAGCAGGCCGAGGTGGCCCAGCTCCGCAAGCTCCTCGAACGCCTCTGACGCCACCCGCCGCCCGGACGCACGCGCCGTCCGGGCGGCGCATGCGTCCGGGCGGTCACGGCCGCCGCGCGAACCGTACCGGCCCTTCCGCCGCTCCTTGTGCGTCCGGGTTGGGAGCCGTACCGGCCCGCCTGCCGCTCCTTGTGCGGCCGGGTCGGGAGTCGTACCGGGCCGCCCGCCGCCTCCGGTGCGGCCGGGGCGCCGGCCGTTCGGGTGTGGAGGCCGACAGAGGCGTGCATCGGAGCCGCGGGGGGCGATGTCCGGAGGCGGGCTGACCCGGCAGGGTCTCGCCGAGGGGCCGGCGGGAGGGCTCGGCCACTCCGAGATCGCCGCCCGTCCGGGGCGGCCCGTCTCCGCCGTCCCCCGCGGCTTCTGAAGGCAGGTCTCGTCCAGGTGTGGGGTTTGTCTGTTTTTTGGTGGTGTGTTCGTGTCGGGGAGGTGAACGGCTGGGTTGGTTTGAGGGGAAGGGTTGCGGATGAGGGTGTTCTTGTTTACCGTCCGCTATGAGCGTTAGGAAAGTTTCCTAACGCCTGCTCACCGATCACGGTCCACCTGCGGATGGCCCCATGGCACCCCCTATCCGAAGGATCAACGCATGATCAGACGTCCTGAGCGGCGACCCCGGCGGTCGTCGCTGCTCGTCACGGCCCTGGTCGCGGCCCTGATGGCGGCCGCGCCCCTGGCGCCGCCGGCCACCGCCGCGGCCGGTTCCAGCGCCGACACGCTGCTGTCGGGCGGCAAACCGGTCACCGCCTCCTCGGTCGAGGGCAGCGGGTTCGAGGCGGCCAAGGCGGTGGACGGCAACGCCTCCACCCGCTGGGCCAGCGTCGAGGGCCACGACCCCGAATGGATCAGGGTCGACCTCGGCGACACGTACAACGTCTCCAGGGTGAAGCTGACCTGGGAGGCGGCGTACGGCAAGTCGTACAAGATCCAGACCTCGCCGGACGGCGCCACCTGGACCGACGTCTACTCCACCACCTCCGGCAACGGCGCGACCGACGACCTGACGCTCAGCGGCAGCGGCCGGTACGTGCGCATGTACGGCACCGCCCGCGGCACGACGTACGGCTACTCGCTCTACGAGCTGGAGGTCTACGGCAGCGGCGGCGGCGGCGGGACCGACACCACCCCGCCCTCCGTCCCGGGCAACCTGCGCGCGACCGGCACCACCTCCACCAGCGTCTCCCTGGCCTGGGACGCAGCCACCGACAACGTGGGCGTCACCGGCTACCTCGTCTACCGGGGCTCGACCCTGGTGACCACCGTGGCGGGCACCACGTACACCGACACCGGCCTGACCCCCGCCACCGCCTACAGCTACACGGTCAAGGCGCGCGACGCGGCGGGCAACCAGTCGGCGGCCGGCGGCGCCGTCACGGCGACCACCCAGCCCGGCAGCGGGGGCGGCCCCGCGGTGCCCTTCGGCAGCCACACCATCCCGTACGCGGCGGGCATGCTGCGTCCCTCCGGCGACCAGGCCACGCTGGACGCGCGGGTGGTCGACTACTACAAGCGGTGGAAGGCCGCCTTCGTCCGGCAGAACTGCGGGAACGGCTGGTACGAGGTCATCTCCCCGGACGCCGACCACCCGTACGTGGCCGAGGCCCAGGGCTACGGCATGGTGATCGTCGCGACCATGGCCGGGGCCGACCCCGACGCCAAGAAGATCTTCGACGGCATGGTCAAGTGGATGCTCGCCCACCCGTCGTCCATCAACCCCGACCTGCTGGCCGCCGAGCAGGACACCGCCTGCAAGAGCGTCGACGGCAGCGACGGCGCCACCGACGGCGACATGGACGTCGCCTACGGCCTGCTCCTGGCCCACCGGCAGTGGGGCAGCGCGGGCACGTACAACTACCTCGACCTGGCGATCAAGCACATCAACGCCATCAAGAAGGACGAGATCAACCCGTCCACGAACCTGCTCAAGCTGGGCGACTGGAGCAGCTCGGGCGACCAGTACTACTACATCACCCGCACCTCCGACTGGATGGTCGACCACTTCAGGGCCTTCAGGAAGGCGACCGGCAACAGCGCCTGGGACACGATCAGGACCGCCCACCAGAACCTGATCACCACTCTCCAGAACAACTACGCCTCGGCCACCGGCCTGCTGCCGGACTTCGTGGTCAACACCAACACCACCGCCAAGCCGGCCCCCGGCCAGGTGCTGGAGGACCCGAACGACGGCCAGTACTGGTGGAACGCCTGCCGCACCCCGTGGCGCATCGCCGACGACGCCGTGACCAGCGGCGACGCCAAGTCGCTCGCCTCGGCCAGGAAGCTCAACTCCTGGATCAGGAGCAAGACCGGCGGCGACCCGGGCAAGATCGCCATCGGCTACAAGCTGAACGGCACACAGATCTCCAGCGGCAGCGAGGCCGCCTTCTTCGCCCCGTTCGCGGTGGCGGCGATGACGGACTCCGGCAGCCAGTCCTGGCTCGACGCGCTCTGGAACAAGATGCTCGGCACCCCGATCGACGCGCACGCTCCAGCTGTTCGACGAGAACAAGCTGCTCACCGACGGCGGCCCCGACGACGCGACCACCTCGCCGATCCTGCTGCTCTACCAGGTCGGC
>NZ_JBSGCE010000104.1:0-20843 GCF_053601695.1 Nonomuraea sp. NPDC004702 | reverse complement strand
CGGCGGTCTGCGGGAGGTGCTGGCCAGGGCCCGGTTGCCGGCGGGGTTCGACCCGTCCAGGGACGCCGCGTCGCGAGGTCAGGGTCGCGAGGTCAGGGTCGCGAGGGTCAGGGGCGCGAGGGTCAGGCCGACCGGCGGCGCAGGCCCAGGGCGCCGACGACGACGCCGATGACGCCGACGACCAGCCCGGCGCCGCCCAGCAGGCGGGCCGTGCCGTCGGAGGAGGAGGCCGCGGAGGCCGCCACCGGCGCCACCGACGGGCCCGTGGCGGCGGCCGGCGCGGCCGAGGCCGACGCGCTCGCGGCGGAGTGGTGGTCGTCGTCGCCGGAGGCCGGGACGAGCTTCAGCGTGGGAACGGGGTGCTCGGCCTCGGTGCCGTCGGACTTGGGCGCGTCGGCCCAGTCGACCACCTCGCCGCCGGAGTAGGTCTGCTTCGTCGGGAACGTCAGCGAGTCGACGTCCTTGGGGAGCTGGCCCATGGACACCTCGAACTCCTGGAACTCACCCGGGTTGATCTTGCCGCCGGACCACACGACCGTGGTGACGGCCTCCTCCAGGTCGCCGTACTCCGTCTTGACCGGCTTGGGCAGCTTGCCCTCGGTGACCTTGACGTCCCAGCCCGGCACGGGCTTGACCGACACGAACGCCAGCGGATGGTCGGTGGGGAAGCTGACCTGGACCTTGGTCGTGGCGGCGTCGTCGCGCTCGTTGGGCACCCGGAAGGCGACCTTGGTGAACCCGCCCTGCTCGGCGGTGCCCGGGTTGATGGAGACGTGGGCCAGCGCGGGCAGCGCCAGGCCGGCGGTGAGGGCGGTGGCGGCGGCGAGCACGGTCGCCGCGCGACGGACGAAGGACATGGCGGAACTCCACTTCGGAAAATGACAGGGGTCTACGGGTGTCAGCAGGTCAGGCGGGAAGTGGAGGACCACGCCTGGCCACCCGGTGCCGGAACCCCGGCTGCGGGGGGACCACCCTGGTGTGCACGACCGGGACGCCCGGCCGCACCGCGGGCACGACCGCGAGCAGCGGCGGCACGAGCCGCAACCCCAGCCGGCGCAGCAGCGACCACAGCACGATCTCGCCGCGCGAGAGCCACCAGCCGGTCATCAAGGTCGCCGTGAGGTGCGCGAGCAGCATGCCCGCGTTGACGGCCAGGCCCTGGCCGTGGCCGTGCTCGAAGACGTAGGAGGACGGGCTGCCGCCCGCGAACAGCTCGTGCAGGCCGAACTGCGCCACACCCAGCACGACGTTGATCAGCGGCGCCGAGCGTTCCCTGCCGGACAGCGCCAGCCCCAGGCCGGACACCGCCACCAGGCCCATCGCCGCCGCCCACGGCCCCGGACGCCCGCCGCCGCCCGCCACGTGGGCGAGGGCAGCGAGGGTCACGCAGACGGCGGCGAAGGCGGCCGTCCGCGCGAGCCGGAGGGGAAGACGCGCACGCATGTGTGCCACATGGTCTCACGAGGCCCCGTCGCATGAGACCCCTAACTTCCGAGCGGGCTGATGCCTGGTCCGGAAATGGCATTTGTCGCTAGGGTCGTGCCGAGCGCGTTGACATTCGCGTTGACATTTGAGGTGAGAACGTTGCGGCACTTAGCAGGTTTGCTCATCGGCGTCGTGGTCACGGCGGCCGTCCTCGGGGGTGGCGGATGGGCCGTGCAGCAGGCCCTCGCCAGTGCGGCGATCACCCCGCCGCCGCCCGACAACCAGAAGATGTGGATCGCCCTCGGCGCCATGGCCGCGGTCGGGCTGGTCGTCGGCCTCGTCGTGGCCGGCCGGATCTCGCCGCTGGCCACGTTCGTGCCCTCGATGGTGCTGCTGGCCTGGACCGTCGTCTACGCCCTCGACACCGGCAGGGCGCTGTCCCTCATCCCCGACCAGGCGTCGGTCCACCAGATCGTCCTGGACGCCGGCGCGGGCGACAGGACCCTGCTCACCACGGGCGTGCTGGCCCTGCTGGGCGTGGTGCTGTTCATCCCCGTGCTGATGCCCTCCCGCTGGTCGCGCCCGCACGACGACCTCGACGACGACGACTACGAGACCACGCAGGAGGGCGGCTACTACTGAGTGCCGGTGTAGAGCCTGGTCACCACGTCCTCGATGGTGGCCTGCTCCGGCGCCGTGGCCATGAGCTCGGCGAGCGTCCCGTCGAAGGCCAGCCGGCCGTGGTCGATCAGCATGATCCGGCGGCACAGGCGCTCGATGTCGCCGAGGTCGTGCGTGGTCAGCAGCACGGTCGTGCCGCGTTCGGCGTTCTGCCGCTTCAGGAAGCCGCGGATGCTCGCCTTGCTGACCACGTCGAGGCCGATGGTCGGCTCGTCCAGCACCAGCACGTCCGGCGCGTGCAGCAGCGCCGCGGCCAGGTCGCCGCGCATGCGCTGCCCCAGGCTGAGCTGACGCACCGGGGTGCGCAGGAAGGAGCCGAGGTCGAGGGTCTCGGTCAGCTCGGCCAGCCGGATCCGGAAGGTTCCACGATCTACTTTGTAAAGGTGCCGGACCAGTTCGAAGCTGTCCTTGAGCGGCAGGTCCCACCACAGGGTCGTCCGCTGGCCGAACACCACGCCGATGCGCCGGGCGAGCGTGGTGCGCCGGCGCGAGGGGTCGAGCCCGGCCACCCGCACCGAGCCGGTGGTGGGGGTGAGGATGCCGCACAACATCTTGATCGTGGTGGACTTGCCCGCTCCGTTGGGCCCGAGGTAGCCGACGAACTCGCCGGCCGGCACGCTGAACGACAGGTCGCGTACGGCGTGCACGACAGCGCGCCTGACCTTGAACGAGCGTCCCGCTCCGCGCAGCTCGATCATCGTCAACTCCCCGTCGATCGGTAGTGCCTGATGCCCTGCCGCCAGGCCGCCGCGGCGGCCAGGGCGAGGACCAGCGCGGCGGCCGGTCCGAGGAAGCGCATGAACCCGGGCGTGCCGAACGGGTCGTCCCGGCCCAGGACGTAGAGGCCGGGCTGCCAGTTGACGAAGGCCAGGGGCAGCGCGTACGTGACGCCGCGGACCAGGTCGCGGGCGTAGATGCTGAGGGGGTACTGGCTGAGCTGGTGGGTGCCGTAGGTGAAGGTGTTGACCACCTCCGGGGCGTCGGTCAGCGCGAACTGCAGCGCGCCGGCGAGCGTCCAGAGCGCGGTGAAGATGACGACGCCGGTGACGATCATGACGGGGATCATCCAGGCCCGCCGCCAGTCGAGGCCGAGCGCGGCGACGGCGTAGGCCAGCACGGCCACGGCCTGGACGACGCGGCCGATCCTGGTGGGCGCGAAGCGGTCGGCGGCGATCTGGATCCAGGCGGCGGCCGGGCGGATGAGGATCGTGTCGAGCGTGCCGGCCTTGATGTGCTGGCTGATGCGGTCGAGGTTGCTGACGAAGGTGTCGCAGACGGTGAAGGAGACGGCGGAGGCGCCGTACAGGAACAGCACCTCCTCGCGGGTGAAGCCGGCCAGGGTGGTGGTGTTGGCGAAGACGACGAGGATGGCCGCGACGTCGATCGCGCCCGTGACCAGGCCGAACACGACCATCAGGGCGAAGGAGAGGCGGTAGGCGGCCGCGGCGCGGGTCCAGGTCCAGGCCAGCAGGAAGTACGTCCTAACCACCCTGGATCACCACCTTGTGGCGGACCGCGCGGGTGGCCAGCAGGCCGAGGGCGAACAGCGTCGCCGCCCAGAACGCCTGGAGGGCGAGCGTCTGCCCGACGGGGGCCTTGCCGAGGTAGAGGTCGGCGGGCGCCTGGACCATGGAGGCCCACGGCAGGGCTCTGACCACCTCGCCCAGCGGGCCGGGGAACAGGTGGAGGGGGAGCATCATGCCGCTGAAGAACGTCGTCAGGACCAGGGACACGACGGCCACGCCGCGGTCGTCGGCGAGCCAGCAGACCGACAGCGCGACGAGGTAGCGCCAGCCGAAGCTGATGAGCACGCCGACGAGGCAGCCGGTCAGGGCCGCCGCCCATGCGGCCGGGGAGGCGGGGGTGGTGATGCCGAACAGGGCCGCGCCGAGCAGCAGCGGCGGGAGGCTGCGCACCAGCAGCAGGTACGCGGCCCGGCCCAGGTCCTCGGCCAGCGACCAGAGCTGGAGCGAGGCGGGGCGGACCAGGTCGAGCGCGATGTCGCCGCTGCGGATGCGCTCGGGGATGGCCAGGCCGCCGCCGAACAGCATCATCGGGCCGATGAGGGCCTGGGTGACGAAGCAGTAGGTGACGGCGTCGGTGACGTCGTAGCCGGCCAGGCCGGGGCGGGCCTGCCACAGGGCGATGAGGACGTAGGCGCGCAGGACGCCGAACACGCTGTTGGTGAACGCGCCGGCGAGCGCGGCCCAGACGTAGACGGCGTGTTTGCGGAAGCCGTACCGGACGAGGCGGGCGTAGAGGGGAACGGTGGCTCACCTCCCGAGAGTGAGGACACGGTCACGCGCCGTGTCGGGGGTCGCGCACGGGTCCGCCTTGGCGGAAGCCTGGAATTATCCGCCGGTGGGTCAGCGGTCCGCAACGCGATAAACGAAGCGCACGGTGGCGGCGGGTTCGCCGAGGTCGAGGCCGGCTGGGGCGGCGAGGGCCAGGACCTGGCGTCCCGGCTTGATGCCGAGCTTGCGGGGAAGCGGAGTCCCCGAATATCCCGCCATATCCCCAGAGTCGCACAAGGCCGGAATATTCGCGTCAGGGACGAGATCCTTACTGGCCGGTAGAGCTCTGGCGTTCCGGGAAGAAAAGGGGTGGAGGACCGTCATGCGCATCAACAAGGACGTGGCACCCGACTACCCCTTGAGCTGGCAGGCCAGGGCCCTGACCTCGGTCATGTGGGGCACCCTGAAGCCCGCCTCCTCGGTGCTGATGCGTCATCCGCTGGCCCTGATCGGCGCGGCCCGCCTGGGCGAGCTGGCGCAGCTGATGCCGGTGCGCCTTCCCGAGCACGCCGTCGTCGCGCCCGCCGAGGGGCCGGACTGCGGCGGCGAGTGGGTCCGCGCCGGCCGGGTGGACGAGCGCAAGGCGCTGCTCTACTTCCACGGCGGCGGCTACTTCTCGTGCTCGCCGCGTACCCACCGGCCCATCACCTGGCGGCTGTCGGCCGTGGCCCGGCGGCCGGTGCTCGCGCTGGACTACCGGCAGGGGCCGGTGCACCCGCTGGCCGACTCCCTGGCCGACGCGCTGGACGCCTACGAGTGCCTGATGCGCAACGGGCACGCCCCCGAGGACATCGTCATCGCCGGGGACTCGGCGGGCGGGCACCTGACGCTGGCCACCCTGCTGGCGCTGCGCGACCGCGGCCTGCCGACGCCCGCCGCGGCGATCTGCCTGTCGCCGTGGGCGGACCTCACCGACATCCCGCGCCGCGCCAACCGCTGGCACGACCCCATGTTGCCGGCGGGCCGGGTGCGCTGGCTGGCCCGCCACTGGACCTGCGGGCTCGATCCGTGGGACCCGCTGGTCTCGCCGGTGCACGGCGACTTCACCGGCCTGCCGCCGCTGATGATCGTCACCGGTTCCACGGAGGTGCTGCGGGACGAGGCCCGCCGGGTGGCCGAGCGGGCCCGGGAGGCGGGGGTGCCGGTGCGGTACGAGGAGTGGCGGCGCATGCCGCACGCGTTCCCCATCCTGGCCGACGTGCTGCCGGAGGCGCGGCTGGCCTTCCGGCACATGTCGGCGTTCCTGGAGGCGGTCGCGGCCCGTGCGGCGCGGCGGGGGGATTCGGCGGCGGCCTGACTGGGCCTGCTGCGTCAGGGTAGCTTGAGCTGATATTTCACAGTTTGGGGTTGCGCGCGGAGGACGGCGTCGAGGCGTTGCGGTGGCCAGGCGCGTCAATCCCACTGTAAGGTTAGGTATACCTAACTAACATATGGGGGCTGAAGTGATGGCTGACAAGCCCACGGACCACCATCGGGGCGTCGTCCTGCGGACCGAGCGGCTCTCCCCGCACATGATCCGCATCGTGGTCGGCGGCGACGGCCTGCGTGACTTCGCCTGCCGCGGCCTCACCGACCATTACGTGAAACTCGTCTTCCCGCACGAGGGCGTGGACTACCCCGAGCCCTTCAGCGTCAAGCACGTGCGCGAGACCATGCCGCGCGAGCTCTGGCCGCGTCTGCGCACCTACACCGTGCGCGCCTGGGACCCCGACGCCCTTGAGCTGACCCTCGACTTCGTCCACCACGGCCACAAGGGCCTGGCCGGGCCGTGGGCCGCCGCGGCCCGGCCCGGTGACGTCGTGCTGATGCTGGGCCCCGGCGGCGGCTACGCGCCCGACCCCGGGGCCGCCTGGCACCTGCTGGTGGGCGACGAGAGCGCGCTGCCGGCCATCGCCGCCTCCCTGGAGGCGCTGCCCGACGGCGCCCTGGCCCATGTACTGCTGGAGGTGGACGGCCCCGGGGACGAGCTGAAGCTCGGCACGGCCGCCGACGCGCGGATCACCTGGCTGTACCGGGGCGCGCGGCCCGTCGGCCAGGCGCTGGTGGAGGCGGTGCGCGCGCTGGAGTTCCCCGAGGGGGACGTGCACGCGTTCGTCCACGGCGAGGCCGGTTTCGTCAAGGAGCTCCGCCGCCACCTGCGGCTGGAGCGGGGCGTGCCGATGGAGCGGCTGTCCATCTCCGGCTACTGGCGCATCGGCGTCGACGACGAGGGCTGGCGGGCGGTCAAGAACGACTGGAACCGCGAGGTCGAGGCCGACGAGGCCCGCGCCCTGGCCTCCTGACCCTCTTCCGGACGAAAGCTCGCCAACCACAGAAAGCCACTTCAGAACGTTCCATCCCAGCACTTACTAACCCTCCGGGCACGAACGCCTTACCTTCGATACCCCTTGCGCAAGACATGCGGAAAGGGCCCCCGGATGCCGCCACAGTGTGCCTTGCCGTGTCCCCCACAGGAGAGGCGAGACCCGGATGGCGCGTGGTGCGAGCGACATGCCTCCTGGCGTGCGACCGCTTACGGTGGGCGACCCGGTCGTCATCGGCCGGTACCTTCTCCTGGGCCGCCTGGGGACGGGCGGGATGGGAGTGGTGTACCTGGCCGAACACCCGCAAGGCGGCCTGGTCGCGCTCAAGACGCCGCACGCGGTACATCTCCACGATGCCACGTTGCGGGCGCGTTTCGCCGAGGAAGTGGCTTTCTCGCGGAGATTGGTGCCCTTCTGCACCGCCGCCGTCATCGAGGACGGCGTCGAGGACGGCCGTCCGTACCTGGTCACCGAGTACATCCCGGGGCCCGCGCTGTCCCAGGTGGTCAAGGCCGGGGGAGCGCTCACGCCCGACCTCGCCTACGGCGTGGCACTCGGCGTGGCCGCCGCGCTCGTCGCCGTGCACGAGGCCGGTCTGGTGCACCGCGACCTCAAGCCCGGCAACGTGCTGCTGTCGCCCGCAGGGCCGCGGGTCATCGACTTCGGCATCGCCTGCGACGTGGACACCCTCGCCGCCCACACCCAGGCCGGCCAGGTCATGGGCAGTCCCGGCTGGGTGGCGCCCGAGCGGCTGACCGGCGGCCCCGCCCTGCCCGCCTCGGACGTGTTCGCGTGGGGCTGCCTGGTGGCCTACGCCGCGAGCGGGCACCACCCGTTCGGCGGCGGCGAGGCGGACGTGCTGACCCGGCGCATCCTGTTCGACCCGCCGCGTCTGGACGGCGTGCCCGTCCTGCTGCGCCCGGCCGTGGAGGCGGCGCTGGCCAAGGACCCGGCGTCCCGTCCCGGTTCGGCCGGCCTGCTGCGGGCGCTGCTGGCGTCCGGGGGCGTGGGCGATCCGTGGGACCTGCGCCGGGCGGTCTCCGACGTGCTGGACGGGAGCTGGGCCGAGGTGCCCTGTCCGGCGGGCGGCGGGGCGGGCCACCCGGTCACATCGGCGGCGGAACCGGCCGGGTCCGAGCGCGGGAGCAGGCGCAGGAGCAGGGCGAAGGCCGGGGCGCACCTGTCGCACGCCAGCTTCGCCGCGCTGGCCACGGTCTCGATCGCGGCGATCACCGTGATCGCGGCCTCCGGCGGGGACGCCCTGAGCCTCGGCGGCGGCTCGCTGCTGCCCGAGACCGCGGTCGTACAGCCCCAGGACAGCGCCCGCCCGAGCGATCGGCCTGCGGCGACCCCCGACGGCGTCCGGCCGTCCGTCCACGCGGCGCCCCCGGCGAGCGCGGCGCCCACGGCGAGCGCGGCGAGCGCCGCCACGCCGGCGGTTTCCGGCACGCGTTTCCGCACGCCGGGCGGGCACGTCGCGAGCCTCACCTCCGAACCCGACCGGTGGTCCGACGACTTCCGCCGGTCCCGCCCGTCCCGGCCCGCCCGCCCGTCCGGCACGTCCGGGCCGGGCGATCTGGGTGATCCGGGCGGGGAGGAGGCCGGTCCGTGCGCCGGCCCGGCAGGTCGCCGCCGCGGGGGCGGGGGCCGCCGCGACTGCCCGCGGCCGTCGGGCTCGATCAGCACGATCCCCCAGGACGGCCCCGGCGAGTCGCCCGGCCCCACCGTCTCGGGCCCGGCCACCCCGACGGCCACCGGAGCGTCCTGACCGCGCATGCCTCATGATCGAGGTGAGCGGGGGAAGCGTGGTCCCCCTCCCGCACCCGAGAGCGAGGCCGTACATGAGCTACTACGACATCGAGGGCAACCCCATCAGCCCGGCGCGGGCGCAGGAGCTGCTGGCCGACCGCGCCCGGCGCACGATCGGCGACGACCGCGTCGGCACCGCCGCGGGAACGTTCCGCATCCGCACCCTGCATCTGGTGCTCGACCAGGCCGACGGCGGCACGGTGCCGCTGCTGTTCGAGTCGACCGTGCGCCTGTCGCCGCCCGGCGCCGATCCGGGGACGGGCGGCGAGGAGGTGCTCAGCCTGCACTGGTCCACCAGGCAGCAGGCCGAGGACGCGCACGCCCAGCTCGTCCGCGACATCACCGAGCGGCAGGACCTGCCGTCGTGGGCCCGGGAGGGCGGCTGATCACATGACGGGCATCGAGGACGGGAAAAAGAGGGGGCCGCGCCGGGCTGGGATCGAAAAGGCAGGAAAAAAGGGGCCGCGCCGGGCTGGGGGAGCCGGCGCGGCCCTTCGCCGGGGGAACCGTCCCATGCCCTGGAGGTGGCCGGCGAGCTCAGCAGATCAGTGGTGGAACTGCTCCTCCTCGGTGGAGCCCTTGAGCGCGGTCGTCGAGGAGTCGGGCGCGACGGCCGTGCTGACCAGGTCGAAGTAGCCGGTGCCGACCTCGCGCTGGTGCCTGGTCGCGGTGTATCCGCGCGACTCGGCGGCGAACTCGGCCTCCTGGAGCTCGACGTACGCCGTCATGCCGTCGGTGGCGTAACCCTGGGCGAGGTCGAACATCGAGTAGTTCAGCGAGTGGAACCCGGCCAGCGTGATGAACTGGAACTTGTATCCCATGTGCCCGAGCTCGCGCTGGAACTTGGCGATCGTGGAGTCGTCCAGATGCGCCTTCCAGTTGAACGACGGCGAGCAGTTGTAGGCGAGCATCTGGTCCGGGTAGCGGGCCTTGATCGCCTCGGCGAACTCGCGGGCCACGTCCAGGTCGGGCGTGCCGGTCTCCATCCACAGCAGGTCGGAGTAGGGGGCGTAGGCCAGGCCGCGGGCGATGCAGGAGTCCACGCCGTTGCGCACCCGGTAGAAGCCCTCGGCGGTGCGCTCGCCGGTGGTGAAGGCCTGGTCGCGCGGGTCCACGTCACTGGTCAGGAGCGTCGCGGCCTGTGCGTCGGTCCGCGCGACGATCAGTGAGGGGACGCCGCACACGTCGGCGGCCAGCCGCGCGGCGTTGAGCGTCTTGATGTGCTGGCCGGTCGGGATCAGCACCTTGCCGCCCAGGTGGCCGCACTTCTTCTCGGAGGCGAGCTGGTCCTCCCAGTGCACGCCCGCGGCGCCGGCCGCGATCATGCCCTTCATCAGCTCGAACGCGTTCAGCACGCCGCCGAACCCGGCCTCGGCGTCGGCCACGATCGGCGCCAGCCAGTGCGGCGCGTCCGGCACGCCCTCCGACCAGGTGATCTGGTCGGCGCGCAGCAGCGCGTTGTTGATGCGGCGCACGACGGCGGGCACGGAGTTGGCCGGGTAGAGGCTCTGGTCCGGGTAGGTCTGGCCGCCGAGGTTGGCGTCCGCGGCCACCTGCCAGCCGGACAGGTAGATCGCCTTCAGCCCGGCCTTCACCTGCTGGACGGCCTGGTTGCCGGTCAGCGCCCCGAGGGCGTTGACGTAGTCCTCGGTGTGCAACAGGTCCCACAGACGCTCGGCGCCGAGCCGGGCCAGCGTGTGCTCCTCCTGGACGCTTCCCCGCAACCGGATCACGTCCTGCGCGCTGTACGTGCGCTCGACGCCCGCCCAGCGAGGGTCGTTCTCCCACTTGTCCTGCAGCTGCTCCGCAGCTCCCTTGAGGCGATCGTTCATCGTTCGCTCCTTTGTCGTCCCCTGGGGCTCACGTCGATGATCTGCCCGGAGGCCGCGGGTCAATAGGCTCCAGAGCTGAGAAGAAGCGACAAAATTTCCAGGACGTGCATTACTCGTGGGTATTCAGATGAGAAGAAATCGCAAGTTTTCCTGTTGGCCTAGACCAATCCTCATCCCGAACCGCACAGGGCTCTCGCGTCCCGCTGCGACGCGCCCTGGATGCCCAAAGGCTAGAAAATGGGCCGAATTTCTGTCTAAGATGCCTGTATGGCGTCCCTGCTAGGCGAAGAACCGCTGTCTTTGACGCAGGAGCTCGATCTGATCGCGTTCGGCCAGCGTCTGCGCCACCTGCGCAAACAGCGCGGCCTCACCCTGTCGGACCTGGGCTCGCGCGTCAGCAGGGCGCCCAGCCAGCTGTCGCTGCTCGAGAACGGCAAGCGTGAGCCCAAGCTCTCGCTGCTCAAGTCCCTGGCGACCGCGCTGGGCGTCCCCGTCGAGGAGCTGCTGCGCCGCCAGCCGCCCAACCGGCGCGCCCAGCTGGAGATCGCGCTGGAGGAGGCGCAGCGCGACCCCATCTACGCCGGTCTCGGCCTGCCCCGGCTCAAGGTCTCCGCGCGCGTGCCCAACGACGTCCTGGAACACCTGCTCGGCCTGTACGGCGAGCTGCGCGCCCGGCAGGCCCGCGGCACCGCCACCCCCGAGGAGGCCAGGGCCGCCAACGCCGAGCTGCGGCGCAGGCAGCGCGAGGTGGGCAACTACTTCCCCGACATCGAGAAGGCCGCGGCCGAGGCCCTCGACGCCGTCGGCTACCGCACCGGCGCCCTGTCCCAGAGCACGATCCAGGGCCTGGTCACGCACTTCGGCTACACCGTCCACACCGCCCAGGACCTGCCGCGTTCGGTGCGTTCCATCACCGACCTGCGTAACCGGCGCATCTACGTCAAACACGAGCAGCTCGGCATGCACACCCCGCGCACAATCCTGCTCCAGACGCTCGGGCACCTCGCGCTCGGCCACGGCAAACCGCGCGACTTCGCCGACTTCCTGCGCCAGCGCACCGAGGCCAACTACTTCGCCGCCGCCGTGCTCGTGCCCGAACGGGCCGCCGCCGTCTACCTCCAGGAGGCCAAGGCGGCGCGGGCGCTGTCGGTGGAGGACCTGCGGGACGTGTTCGCCGTCTCCTACGAGATGGCCGCCCACCGCTTCACCAACCTGGCCACCCACCACCTGGGCCTCGTCTGCCACTTCGTGCGCAACGACGCCGGCGGCACCATCTACAAGGCGTACGAGAACGACGGCATCGTCTTCCCCGCCGACGAGCAGGGGGCCATCGAGGGGCAACGGATGTGCCTGCAGTGGTCGGGGCGGCAGGTGTTCGCCTCGCCCGACCGGTTCTCGGTGTTCTACCAGTATTCCGACTCGCCCACCGGCACCTATTTCTGCGTCGCGCACGTCGATCCCTCGCGGGAACGGGACTTCGCGATCACGCTGGGGGTGCCGTACCGGGAGTCGCGGTGGTTCCGGGGCCGGGAAACCACCAACCGCACCAAGTCGAGCTGCCCCAACGGCGACTGCTGCCGCCGTCCGCCCGCTGAGCTGGCCGAACGCTGGGAGGGCTACGCCTGGCCGTCCGCGCGGGCCAACTCGCACATTCTGGCCGCCCTGCCGCCCGGGTCGTTCCCGGGTGTGGACGAGGCGGACGTCTATACCTTCCTGGAGCGTCACGCGACCCTCGCATAAGCTGACAAGCGGGGGAACGGGGGAGGTGTCGCACATGCTGCCTGATGTGCGGAAATGGTGGCATCGCCGAACGTCGTGCGCCGCGGACTGGCCGCTGCGCGACCTCGTGGCGGCCAAGGGGGGCACCACGGTGAGCGTGGTCCTGCCGGCCCGCGACGAACGGGAGACCGTGGGGGAGATCGTCCAGGTGATCCGGCGTGAGCTGGACGGCCTGGTGGACGAGCTCGTCGTCATCGACTCGTGCTCGGCCGACGACACCGCGCGCGTGGCGGCGCGGGCCGGGGCCGCCGTGCACGCCCAGCGCGACATCCTGCCCGAGCTCGCACCGCTGGAGGGCAAGGGCGAGGCCCTGTGGAAGTCGCTGGCGGTCACCTCCGGCGACGTGGTGGCCTTCGCCGACGCCGACATCAGGCACTTCCGCGCCTCGCTGGTCGCCGGGGTGCTCGGGCCGCTGCTCACCGATCCCACCGTCGCCTACGCCAAGGGCTGTTACGACCGTCCGCTGAACGGCGCGCCCAACGGCGGCGGCCGCGTCACCGAGCTGGTCGCCCGCCCGCTGATCAACCTGCACTGGCCAGAGCTGGCCGGTTTCGTGCAACCCCTCGCCGGGGAGTACGCCGGCCGCCGCTCGGCCCTGGAACGCGTGCCGTTCTTGACCGGGTACGGGGTGGAGCTCGGCCTGCTCATCGACCTGCTGGACCTGGCCGGGCTGGACGGCCTGGCCCAGGTGGACCTGGGCTCGCGCGAGCACGCCCCGCAGTCGACGGAGGCGCTCGGGGGGATGGCGGCCCAGATCATGCTGGCCGCGTGGTCGCGGCTGCGGCGCCAGGGGAAGATCGAGGCCCGTCATGCGCCGGGGGTGGAGCTGGCGCAGTTCCGGCGGTGCGAGGGCGGCCACGACGTCCTGACCCGCCAGGTCGCCATCGGCGAACGCCCCCCGATGCTCACCCTGCCCCGCCGCACCCCACCGCCTCCGTGAGGCCCACGTCGCACACGGCGTGCCTCCCGTAACGCCATCGGCCCGCCGACGCGGCCGGCTCAGCCGCCCCTGGCCTGCCTTCGGGGATGACGCGCCGCCGCCCCCCCGGCCCCCCTTAGGGGCGGTTCCGTCGCACTTGGCTTGTCCTTAGGGTGGGCCCGGGATGGCTGGTTTGCCGTACCTGCTCCTTGACCGGCCTGCGGCGTCAGCGGGCGGGCACCCGTGAGGCGCTACTTGAGGGCCGCTGTCACGAAGGCGCTGATCTGGTCGCGGATGGCGTCGTGGTCGTCGGCGTCGTCGCCCAGCATGATCCGCCCGAGCTGCGGCATCATCGACGGGAACAGCGCGAGCCCGGTCAGCATGAACAGCGTGCGCGCCGTCGCCTTCGACGGCTCCTCGCCGCGCCCCTCGGCCAGCGAGGCCGCCTTGCGCGCACACCGCTCGACCCTGGCCTCCTGGCCGGGCAGCAGCTCCTGGCCGCGGTAGTTGAGCGCCTCCCACATGAGCAGCCGGACCAGGTCGGGATGGCGCCGGTAGTAGTCGGTCAGCCGGGCCACGTAGTCGACGGGGTCGGCGCCGGGCAGGGCGATCTGCGACGTCAGGTCGTCGAGCGCCTCGTTGATGACGGCGTCGAACAACTTCTCCTTGTTGCCGAAATGCCCGTAGATGCGCTCTTTGTTGACGCCCGCGCGCTCCGCGATGCGATCCACGCGCGCCCCCGCCACGCCGTACGCGGCGAACTCCTCGCGGGCGGCTTCGAGCAGGGCGGCCCGGGTGGCGGCGGTCGAGACCTTGGGTGACATGCCACCATTCTGCCACCAACAACTAGTTGGTTGAAAACCAACTAACCAGTTGACGTCCAACTGGTTGGTTGGCTACCGTCCTCTCCCATGGCACTCACGCTTCCCCGTACGGCGGCCGCTCCGGCAGTCCGTACCGATTACGCCCGCTTCGGCCGCACCCTGTTGGCGTTCACCCTCACCGCGGTCCTGTGCAGCGGCCAGTTGTACATCGTGATCCCCCTGCTGCACGACATGGCGACCGGCTGGCACGCCTCACCCGGCGGCCTGACCTGGCTGGTCACCGCGTTCGGCGCCGGCTACGGCATCGGGTTCCTGGTGTTCGGCCCCCTTTCCGACCGGTACGGCCGCCGCCGCCTGCTGATGGCCGGCCTGCCGCTTGCCGCGTTGACCAGCGCGTTGGTGGCGTTGAGCCCGAACGTCGAGGTGGCCCTGGTGTTGCGTGCCCTGCAGGGGGTGGCCGTGGCGATGTTCCCGCCCGCCGGCATGGCCTACCTGGCCGAACGGCTAGAGCCGCGGCGCCGTGTGATCGCCATCGCCGCGGTGACCGGCGCTTTCCTGGCCTCGGCCGTGTTGTTGCAGGTCGCCGCACAGGTGCTGGTCGAGACGATCGGCTGGCGGGGGCTGTTCCTGCTGTCGGCCGCCGGTTTCGCCCTCGCCGGGCTCGGCCTGCGCGCCGTCATGCTGCCCGACCTGCCGCGCGAGGCGGCCGGGTCGCTGCTGTCGGCCTACCGCGCGGTGCCCGGCCTGCTGTTCGACCGGGTGCTCGCGCTGCGTTACGTGGCGACGGTCATGTTGATGGCCGGGTTCGTCGCCGTCTACACCGGGTTGCAGATCTACGGCGGCACGTCCGCCGCCGACCTGCTCACGTTGCGCGCCTCCGGGCTGCCCTCGATCGTGTTGATGCCGGTGCTCATGCCGTGGCTGGCCCGGATCCCCACCACGGCCAGGGCCGCCGCGTTCCTGGCCGTGGGCGCGCTCGCCCTGGCGGCCGTCGCGTTCAGCGGGGCCGGCGCCCTCGGCCTGGTGCTCCTGCTGGCCGTCTACGTCGCCGCCATCACCGGCGGCCTGCCCAGCATGAACGAGGCCATCTCCGCCCAGGCCGGCCCGGCCCGCGGCACGGCGCTCGCGCTGTTCTCCTTCGCCCTCGCCGTCGGCGGCAGCGTCGGCCCGCAGCTCGCGGCCGCCTTCGGCGGGTTCACGCCGCTGGTGTACGGCCTGGCGATCGGCATGGGCGTGGCCGCCCTGGCCGTCCTCGCCTCCGCCCACCGCTCCACCCGTACCGCCGCCCGCTGACCCGCCCCGACCTGTCCCTCCAGGCCCCCACCGGACGCCGACCCGGCGCCTGATGGGGGCCGGTCTGCGTGAGGCGGTCAGCGGATCGTGACGAGCCCGCCGAGCGACAGGTCGGGGCGGTCGACCCGCACATCGGGCAGCAGCCACGACGTGTCGATCGCCACCGTGTCGTTGAGCGCCCGTGCCAGGGGGTTGAGCGCGCCGAGCACCGACTCGCAGCCGCCGTCCATGGAATGGGCCAGCGAGCACAACCACATCGCGACGTCGTCGGTCTGGCCGTTGAGGTTGAACCGGGCCCGGAACGTCGCGCTCACGGGGTCGTAGGCGTTGTTCGCGTTGTTCAGGGCGAGCGGCGCGGTGTCGAGGAACGTGCCGATGGACGCGCGCTGACGTACCAGCAGGGTGGTGAGGTGGGCGAGATCGCGGGTGTTGGCGGCGATCTCACCCCTGTTGTCCTCGACGAAGTCGGCGACCTGTGTGAGCGTGGAGGACAGCTGGCCCAGCACCGCGCGCAGCTCCTCGCGCTCGCCGTCGAGCTGCGCCGACACGCCCGCCAGGTCCTTCATGAACGCCCGGATCCGCGCGTCGTCGCGGGCCATCGCCCCGGTGATCGTGGCCAGGTCGCGGACGGTCTGAGCCAGGTCGTCGCCGTCGCCGGCCAGCACGGAGGCCGCGTCGGACAGGCCCCGCACGGTGGCCCCCACCGTCTCGCCCTGCCCGCCGAACGTGTCCGCCGAGACCCGCAACAACCGCGCCAGCGCCCCCCGCTCCTCCGCCGCCACACCATCCGCCCCCGGCCGAGGCGAACCGGGCCGCGGGGAGTCGGACTGAGGGGAATCGGCCTGAGGGGAATCGGACCGGGGGGAGCCGGGCCGTGGAGAACCGGGCTGAGGGGAATCGGGCTGAGGCGGATCGGGTTCGGGTGAGACCGGTGGGGCGAGGGCTGCGGCGAGTTGGTCGTAGCCGCGTAACGCCTCGTCGATTTCGACCGTCGAGCGGGTCCGGCCCAGCGTGCCGCCGTCCTGGAGCACGGGCCCGCCCCGGTACGGCGGCGTCAGCTGCACGAACCGGTCGGCGATCAGCGACCGTGCCACGATGACCGCCTGTGCGGCGGCCGGGACCTTGCGCCCGGCGTCGAGCGCCAGCTCCACCCGGACCTGCGCGCCCGCCGGGCTGACCGCGGTGACCCGTCCGACCCGCACCCCGAGGACCCGCACGTCGGACCCCGGATAAAGCCCCACGGCGGCGTCGAAGTAGGCGACGGCACGGACGCCCGCGACCGGCCTGAGCAGCAGATACGCCGCCCCCAGCGCGAGGACGACGAGAAGTGCGGCGAGCCGGCGGTCCATCGGCCTTCCTCGATCGACATGGGCGTACGGTGACCAGAACATTACCGTGAGTCGCCCGACGGTCGCACCTTCCGGCCGAGCCCTACTCGCCGGTAGGGTGTTACCGACGGTAACAATGGAACGGCCAGGGAGTGGACACGATGACCGGGTTCTGTCCGGAGCTCAGTGACGACGTGATCGAGGTGCGTGACTGGGTCCACGCGTTCGCCCGCGACGTGATCCGCCCCGCGGGCGCCGAATGGGACGAACGCGAGCAGACCCCCTGGCCCGTGATCCAGGAGGCGGCCAAGATCGGCCTGTACTCACTGGACTTCTTCGCCACCCAATGGTTCGAGCAGAGCGGCCTGGCCCTGCCGGTGGCGTTCGAGGAGATCTTCTGGGGGGACGCCGGCATCGGCCTGTCCATCGTCGGCACCGGCCTCGCCGCCGCCGCGCTGTCCGCGAACGGCACCCCGGAGCAGCTGGGGGAGTGGCTGCCGCAGATGTTCGGCACGGAGAACGACGTCAAGCTGGGCGCCTTCTGCGCCTCCGAGCCCGACGCCGGCTCCGACATCGGCGCCATCCGCACCCGCGCCGTGCACGACAACGGCGACTGGGTGCTGAACGGCGTCAAGACCTGGGCCACGAACGGCGGCATCGCCGACGTGCACGTGGTCGTCGCCTCGGTGGACCCGTCCCTGGGCACCCGCGGGCAGGCCAGCTTCGTCGTCCCGCCCGGCACGCCGGGCCTGTCGATGGGGCAGAAGTTCCGCAAGCACGGCATCCGCGCCTCGCACACCGCCGAGGTGATCCTTGAGGACGTGCGCGTGCCGGGCTCGTGCCTGCTGGGCGGCAAGGAGAAGCTGGACGCCCGCCTGGCCAGGGTCCGCAACGGCGAACGCGCCGGCGAGCAGGCCGCGATGCGCACGTTCGAGACCACCCGCCCGTCGGTCGCCGCGATGGCCGTCGGCATCGCCCGCGCGGGCTTCGAGTACGCCAGGGACTACGCCCGCGAACGCGAGCAGTTCGGTCGCAGGATCGGCGACAACCAGGCGATCGCGTTCCTGCTCGCCGACATGGCGACCCGCGTCGACGTGGCCCGCCTGCTGACCTGGCGCGCCGCCTGGATGGCCCGCAACGGCAGGCCGTTCGAGCAGGCCGAGGGCTCGATGTCGAAGCTGGTGGCGGGCGAGACGGCGGTGTGGGTGACCGAACAGGCGATCCAGATCCTCGGCGGCGCCGGCTACACCCGGGAACATCCGGTGGAACGTTTCCACCGCGACGCCAAGATTTATACGATTTTCGAGGGCACGAGCGAGATTCAACGGCTCATCATCGGCCGCGCGGTAACCGGCCTGCCCGTGCGCTGAGGAACGTCCGCTGAGGAATGGTCGTGGGGGTGGCGTGACTCCGGGGCGGTCATCGCCACCCATCTTCAGCTCGAATTCGCCATTCGCGTCGCGGAGCGCGGCGATTACTTGAGGAACTGGAAGATGAACGGCGCCACCAGCCCGATCAGGGCCAGCGCCTCGGTGAGGACGAAACCGAGCAGGATGTTCTGGCGGATCAGCGGATACGCCTCAGGCTGGCGGGCGATGGCCTGCACGCCCTGGCCGAAGATGATGCCGACGCCCACGCCGGGGCCGATCGCGGCCAGACCGTAACCGATGGCGGTGATGTTGCCGGAGACTTGAGCGAGTACGTGCATTGCGCCGCCTTTCTGGCGTCCGGTGAAGCAGTGAATCGCTGGTCTGCTTGCATTCCAACCCGGGGACGCGAGAAAGAAAATATGGCGTTTCTCCAATTTCTCCGCAAAATGCTCGTTGATCAGCGTACTGGACAAATCGATCTACATGTAGAACGCGTGAGCGGATCCTTCCGTGCGCCCGGCGCGGGCGCACGGAAGGGCCGGGGTCAGCGGGTCTCCCTGCCTTCGATGGTCGCCTTGAGGGGGCTTGTGGCGGTCCGGGTCTTGGCGGCCGGCCGGGCGGCGTCGGGGCCGGGCAGGTCGCGGCTGTAGGCGTAGACGACGGCCGCCGTGGCGACCGCGCCGGTGTTCAGCGCGAGCGCCTTGTCGTTGATGTTGGCGATGGTGTCGCAGGCCTGGTGGTAGCAGGGGTCGTAGGGCTGTCCGGCGGTGCCGCCGAAGATCGCGGCCTCCTCGGGCGTCTTGATGCCCTCGGCGCCGGTGAACACGCCGCCGGAGGGGATGCCGGCCTCGATGAACGGGCCGTAGTCGGAGCGGCCGTCGAAGTCGGTGCCGTTGTGTCCCTGGTGCAGCAGGTCGAAGTACTTCTCGTAGAGCTTCTCGATCTCGTCGGAGCCGGGCGGGCCCGCGGGGGCGCCGACGCCGTCGGAGTCGTCGCCGTCGTAGATCTTGAAGGCGTAGTTGGTGGAGCCGAGCATGTCGTAGTCGAGGAAGAGCTTGATCTTGGACAGCTCGGCCGCGGGAAGGGTCTCCACGTAGTGGATCGAGCCGAGCAGGCCCAGCTCCTCGGCGCTCCACCAGGCGAAGCGCAGCCGGTTGCGGGTCGGGATCTTGCCCAGGGCCTCGGCGACGGCGAGCGTGGCGGCGGTGCCGGAGCCGTCGTCGTTGATGCCGGGCCCGGCCGGGACGGAGTCGAGGTGGGCGCCGGACATGACCACCTTGTTCGGGTCGCCCCACTTGGAGTCGGCGATGACGTTGTAGGTGGTGCGCATCTCGCTGACGGTGTCGGTCTTGATGTGGATGACGCCGCCGGTCGTGGCCAGTTCCTGGCCGACGTCGAAGCTGGTGCCCAGCACGGGGATGGTGACGGGCGTGCCGAGGTTCCCGCGCAGGGTCGCGGTGCGGCCCGGCTGGCCCTCGTTGAAGACGATCACCGCCACGGCCCCCGCGGCCTTGGCGTTGTTCGCCTTGACCACGAAGTCGCAGGTGCCGCGCTGGAGCAGCGCGATGTTGCCGGGCGTGAACCCGGCGAAGTCGGCCGCCTCGCACCCGGAGTTGGACGTGCTGGGCGTCGGGCCGGGCGGCAGGACGAGGTCCACGTTCTGCAGCGACGCGGTGACCTCGCCGGACCCGGAGTACGTCATGGTGGCGAACTCGCCGACGGAGGAGCCGTCGGGCGGCGTCGGGGTGAAGACGCGCGGGCTGGGGGAGAGGCGCTCCATCAGCGCCGTGGACTTCTCCTGGAAGTAGGCGATGTCGAACGGCTGGAGGGTGACGTTGTAACCGGCCTTCTTGAGCTTGGCCGCGACATAGTCGCGCGAGGCCAGGTGGCCGCTGGTGCCGGCGGCGCGGTTGCCGTTGTTGGCGTCGGCGATGCTCTGTAACGCCTGCAGGTGTTTCTTCACCGCCGGCGCGGTGACCGAGTCGATCAGCTTCTTCTCGGCCGGGGCAGGCGTGGGGTCCGCCTGCGCCGCGGTCGGAAGGAGAGCCAGAGGCAGGGACAGTGCCGCGGCCGTCGCAAGGACGCGGAAGGTGCCTCTGCGCAGGGTGATGCGCATATGAGCTCCTTGAACTGTGATGAAACAGGTGTCTTTCCCGATTCAGCGGCCCAGGAGAATACATAAGCCGACAAATCCACCCGTGGGAAGAATTTGAGTCGTCCAATGTTGGACAAGTGCATCGTGGGGACGGCAGGGCCGGTGCGCCGCCCGCTACCAGCCCAGTTCGTCGCAGCCCTGGTGGTCGACCGGCTCCACCTGCAACGTGGCGTGCGCGATGTGGTGGCGCTGCCGCAGCACGTCGCGGGCCCGGTCCAGGACGGCGTGGTTGTCGCCCGGCTCGGCGGTGACCAGGTGCGCGGTGGCCACGTTCATGCCGGAGGTGAGCGTCCACAGGTGCAGGTCGTGCACGTCGCGCACGCCGTCGATGGCGGCCAGGTCGGCCGCCACGGCGGCCGCGTCGATGCCCTCGGGCACGTGCTGGCCGAGCACCGCGAACACCTGCCGGCCGAGCGAGATCGCGCGGACGGCCACGAACACCCCGATGGCCAGCGCGACGACGGTGTCCCAGAACGCCTGCCCGGTGGCGGCCACCAGCCAGCCGGCCACGATGACGCCGACCGAGCCGGCGGTGTCGGCCACGACCTCCAGGTAGGCGCCCTTGACGTTGAGGCTCTCGCTCGCGCCCGAGCGCAGCAGGAGCAGGGCCGCGAGGTTCACCACGAGGCCGATGGCGCCGACGACGAGCATCGGGCCGGAGGAGACCTCGGCGTTCCCGCCGATGCGGCCGATCGCCTCGATCACGACGTACAGGGCGACGCCGAGCATCAGCACGACGGCCAGCAGCGAGGCGAACACCTCGGCCCGGTAGGAGCCGTAGCTGCGCCGGCCGGTGGTGTCGGGGCGAGCGGCGATCCTGGTGGCGACCAG